>JAMCTB010000155.1:779-4200 GCA_023380955.1 Chloroflexota bacterium
TGGAGATAACCGCCACCTGTGCCTTTGGTCCGGCCTCGACCGCGGCGCGCATTCCGGCCAGCCCCGCGCCGACCACCAGGATGTCATAAGTCAGCATGCTTCACTCCCAGCCTCCGTAAGTCATGAGTGATGAGTGGCGTGCGTGAGTTCTGAGTTCTGAGTTCTGGGTTCTGAAAGCTCAAGCAAAGCCGGGGTGAGACCAGCCCCGAGACTGCACCAAGGGCGCCCTTCTCCGCGAGGATGGTGGAAAGAGACCCGTCGTCATCCTCGCGAAAGCCGGGATCCATTGGTCACGCGGGGGTTACCTCCATCCCAGCGTAAGCGGGCATCCGCGTAAAGTACGGGGGACTGGATTCCCGCTCACGCGGGAATCCTTCAGGCCACTCCAGGGCACCATCCGTATATGAATACGGAGGCATTATCCCGCGTGTTGCTCACCCATCCCGGCCTTTTTCAGAGGAATGACGGGAACGGCGCGGGAATGACGTTCGTGGAGACCCTTCGCTTCGCTCAGGGTGACAGCCGAACGACCCAGCTACACTTGTCACCCCGTCACCCCGTCACCCCGTCACCCCGTCTCCCCGTCTCCCCGTCACCGGATGCCCACCAGGTTCCGCACGTTGGCGGCCCGATCGAGGGTATCCACCGTCTGGATCAACTCCTCGGTCCGCGACTCGTAGGGCGTGCCGGCCACCATGGATCTGAACTTCTCCCGCAGCTCCGCGAGGCTCAAGGGGTTCTCAGGGTCGCCCTTCGGCGAGGTCGTGAGCTGCTGAAACCGTTCGCCGCTATCCGAGGTCAGCGTGATCCGGCAGCACCACTCCTTTGGATACCGGTGCTGGAAGTCCGGGTCTACTCGCACCTCGGTGCGTCAGTCCGGGTCTACTCGCACCTCGGTGCGTCCCATCAGCGCCCGCGCTGTTGGGTCGGCCAGCGACTCGGGTCCGAAGTCGCCTAGTGTCAGCCGTCCCCTGACGAGGGCAGTGGCTACGCAGTAATGCACTGAGAACTTCGCGGCGTACTCGTGGGTCGGGTTCGGGTTGTCCGTGAGGTCCAGGGTGGCAGGATATGTGTCTATCTCGACCCTTGCTATGCGTTCGGGCGGCAGCCCCGTGCTCTCCCGCAGAGCGAGGGCCACGTCTACCGGCGCGTGGGTGTGCCGGCACGACGGGTAGGGCTTGATCACGCACTCCGTGATCTTGTAGTGATCCATGCCAGGCCGCAAGCCCTCGGTCACCATCTCCGGTCTGGGGTCCTTCGAAGTGGCCGCGTACAGCCCCCGCTTGCCTTCCAGTACGAAGCGGGTGCCGGTAAAGCCCCGCGCCGCGAGCTCCGCGGCCAGGACACCGGAGGATGCCGCGTGGCCGGCGTGCATGTGCTTGGCCATCGCCCCGTCCTCGTTGAACTGCCACAGTCCGGCCGAGAGGGAGCCCGCGTTGCCGAGCGCCCAGGCCATCTGCTCCTCGGATAGACCCAGCAGCCAGCCGGCAGCCGCGGCTGCGCCGAAGACCCCGCATGTGGATGTGTTGTGCCAGTAGTAGTAGTGGCTGTTGCCCACGGACTCGCCGACCCGTATCGCGACCTCGTAGCCCAGCACCACCGCGGCGAGGAAGTCCCTGCCGCTCACACCCAGCCGCTCGGCTGTGGCCAGCGCTGCTGGTATCACGGCCACGGCGGGGTGCAGGACCGCGCCCCGGTGGACGTCGTCCGTCTCCGTGATGTGCGCGACGGCTCCGTTCGCGAACGCCGCGTCCTGGGTACCCCTCTGCCCGCTCAGGCCGGCTACGCTGGCATGCCGGCCAGTCTGTTCGGCGGCGTGGGCGAGGATGATGGCGCCAGGGCGAGTCTGGGTGCCGGCTATGGCCGAGCCTAGCCAGTCCAGAAGGAAGTACCTGGCATCCTCGATGGTCTCGATTGGTAAGTCCGAAGCGTGGGTGGAAGTGAGAAACCTGGCTAGCTGCTCTGTGAGGGATGGTTGGGAGATTACCTGACCGTGGGAGGGACTCTGCCGATCCTCGGTTGTGGCCACCGGCTGCCTCCTTTCCGCAAGAACCATTACCACCATGATACTACGACCAATTCAATAGTACCAATATCCCATGTTGACGCCCCATGGCCGACCACATAATTGCGCCTCGGTGGTGCTGTCGCGGCTGGTTTCTCCGGGCAGCCCCTGAGTTCTCTCGTGTGGATGACGCTGATGAGGGTGCCGGTACGCCTGAAGTCCATATCGATCTTGTTGCTGATGATGCTTGCATCGGTCGTCCCCTTCTGGGGTTCCACGCCTGCTGCCGACGCCGCTGGCGACCCGGCGAGCCTCGTAAGGAGCGCGGCGGATCTTGCCAACCAGGAGCGGCTGAAGGCCGGCCTGAACCCACTCGCCTGGAACGATCAGCTTGCCGCGGCCGCCACCAAGTACGCCGGCCAGATGGCGGCTGCCTCCTACTTCGCTCACAATGGGCCGGACGGCAGCACGCCGGTGTCGCGCGCCCAGGCCGCTGGGTACCCGGCGTACGGTTGGGGCGGCCTCTACGTCGGCGAGAACCTCGCGCGCGGTTTCAACACCGCTGAGAGCGTTGATCAGGCGTGGATGAATAGTCCCGAGCACCGAGCGAACCTGCTTCTGCCCAAGTATCGCGAGATCGGTATCGGCGTGGCTGTGGCTCCGGATGGCACCAAATACTGGGCGCAGGAGTTCGGCAGCAGGCCAAACGTCTTGCCGGTCCTCATCGACAACGGTGCCCCCACAACTGACACCCCTAAGGTCAGCCTCACATTGACGGACGAAGAGGTCTCCTCCTGGGGAAGCCTGGGAGTGCTCTCCAGCATGATGGTGAGCAATCGCCCGGACTTTGCAGGTGCCTACTGGGAGCCGTTCGCCAAGACCAGAAACTGGCTTCTTCAGGGGCAGCCCGGTCCTCAGTCGGTGTTCGTACGGCTCAAGGACGCGAACGGCCAGATGGTCGAGTCCACAGCCGCCATCGACTTCGAGGGTCGCCAGGCGCTCGGCACCCTGGATCTGCCTGTGAGCGCCACCATCCAGACTGTGTTCCCCAAGGACGGGCTGCCGGTCGCTCAGGCCCCCACGGTCAACGTAACAGCGCGCCTGACGGCGCGAGACTCGAACGCCCCTCTGCCCGTCGACTTCTCGCGGTCCGTTCTGTTGCTCTCATCCCTCAACGGGGGACCCGAGCTGGTGGGGGGCCACGGTGTCAGGCGAGCGGACGACCCCTCCCTGTGGGACTTCAATGGTGTGGACGTCTCCAAGGTCGCCGACCCCGCCAACTCCTATCGCTTCCGTGTGACCGTCGACGGGACCGACACCCAGAGCACTACCTGGGACCACCACCAGACCCCCAACCCCTGACAGCTACTCCTCGTCCCCCGCGACGGGCAGGGGGGCGTTCGAGTCTCGCGCCGT
>JAMCTB010000156.1 GCA_023380955.1 Chloroflexota bacterium
GACCGATCACAGCAACCGCCTGGCCACCCTCATTCAGCAGGGCCAGACCACGGTGGGCACCTGCCACGATTGCCACACCCGGACCTCCACGCCGCGCCGCCAGGCCGAGGTAATGGCCTTTGCCCCTCTCACCTCCGCCCCCTGGGGCGTGGCCATCAGGGAGCCGGAGGGAGAGGCCCTGGCCCCCGCCAAGAGCCTGCAGTGGCAATTCATCCTGGTGAGCGTGCCGTTGTTCGTCGTTTCGATGGCCCTGGTCTGGGCTTTCTCCCAAAGCATCACGAGACCACTCGGCGAGCTAACCTCCGCGGCCGACAAGATCGCCTCCGGCAACCTGGCCGTCCACATACGCGACTTCGGTGAGGACGAGCTGGGCCGGCTGGCCCGTTCCTTCGATCAAATGCGCTCCCGGCTGGGGGAGTCCCTGGAAGAGGTGCGCACCTGCAACCGGGAGCTGGAAGGGAGGGTGGCCGAGAGGACCGAGGCGCTGGAGAAATCCTACCACGAGATCAGAGAAAACGACCGGGTTCGCCGCGAGCTGCTGCGCAAGGTCATCTCGGCTCAGGAGGACGAGCGCAAGAGGATCGCCAGAGAGCTGCACGACGAGACCAGCCAGTCCCTGGCGGCCTTGCTGGTAGCCCTCGATGCCGCCGACGTTTCCACCTCGCAAAACGGCCAGAACGCCGCCGCCTACGGCCAGGTGAAGAAACTGGCCGGAGGGGTTCTGGACGAGGTTCACAAGCTCATCTTCGACCTGCGGCCTTCCCTGCTGGACGATCTGGGCTTGCTCGCCGCCATCGGCTGGTACGCCGAGAGTCGCCTGCAGCCCCTGGGCATCAAGGTTCACATCGAAGTCGAAGGAGAGGAGCGGCGGCTGGACCCGCAAACCGAAACCGCCCTCTTCCGCATCATCCAGGAGGCCATCACCAACGTAGCCAAACACGCCGAAGCCGAGAACGTGGCCGTGAACCTGGGTTTTGGCCAGTCTGCTATCGACGTGGAGATTGAGGATGATGGCAGAGGATTCGACCTTGTCGAAGACAAGGACTCCTCGTCCAACGGCGGCGGTTTCGGCTTACTGGGCATGAAAGAACGAGTATCCCTCTTGAGCGGGACGATCCTGCTGGATTCCCAACCCGGCGATGGGACGAGGATCCGGATATCAGTCCCCTTCGGAAAGGAGAGCTTCGATGCCTAAGATTCGGATCTTGATGGTCGACGATCACACGATACTCCGTGATGGCATCCGGGCCTTGCTGAGCCTTTACGACGACATCGAGATAGTCGGCGAGGCCTCGGACGGAAGGGAGGCGCTCGACAAGATAGCCCGGCATCGGCCCGACGTGGTCATAATGGACATCGCCATGCCGGGTCTGGGGGGCCTGGAGGCCACCCTGGAAGTACGGAAGCGAAATATGGAGAGCAAGGTCCTGGTGCTGAGCCAACACGAAAACAAAGAATACGTGCACTCGGTCCTCAAAGCCGGCGCCTCCGGCTACGTCCTCAAAAAGGCCGCCGGCAGCGAGCTGATCGCCGCCATTCGTGCCGTCTACCGGGGCGAATCCTTCCTCGATCCTTCCATCGCCCGCACCGTAATAGACGGCTATCTGGGTCGCGACGGCGAATCGAAAAGGAACAGCGAATACGATAAGCTCTCCGACCGCGAGACGCAGGTGCTCAAGCTGGTCGCCGAGGGCGCCAGCAACAAGGAGATCGCCGACCTCCTGTGCGTGAGCGTCAAGACCGTCATGGGCCACCGCGCCAACGTCATGGAAAAGCTAGGCATACACAGCCGCACCGAGCTGGTAAAGTACGCCATCAAGAGAGGCCTGGTAGACCTGCGAGACTAACAGCAAACAGAGGGCAAGGAGCAAGCTCCCTCTCCCCTCCGGGGAGAGGGCTGGGGTGAGGGGCGATCTTCGAGCTAAGAACCGACTATCTTCACCTGCACTGGCCCGAATGATACATCAAACTGCCGAAATGCATAGTCCCTCTGCTCTACCGGTACCATCCCCTCTCCGGCGCCCACCGCCATATTCCCTAGGCCCTTTTTGGTACTAAAAATGAAGCTATCGAACGATGGTTGGGCGCCTAGTGCTGGCTTACCATTAACCTGTGGAGGAGGTTGGATCCCGAAAACCATCTCCCACGGCAACCCAAATCGTCCCCTTGCGGAGAAAGGGTGATATTATGAAAACTAGAGTTCTCTGGCTGGTGCTCCTGCCCATGATCGTGGCCACCGTCGGCATCGTGGGGTCATCGGCCATCGCCTGGACGGCCGAGAACGAAGCGCCGGGCCAGCCCCCGGGAGACAACAAGGGAGCCGCCCTGGACTGCCTGATGTGTCACGGCCAGAAGGGCACGACCATGAGGCTCGGCTCGGGACAGGAAGTCCCCGCCTACGTCGACGCGAGCGCGCCGGCGCAATCCGTTCACGGCGACAAGCTTGGCTGCACGGACTGTCACCGCGACAAGGCGGGCTACCCGCACCAGAGCACCGGAGCGGCCACCATCAGGGAGTACGTCACCGCTGGCACGAGGTTGTGCACCACCTGCCACCAGTCCGCCGGCGAGGACTACCAGGCCAGCGTTCACGGCCAGGCCGTGGCCGGGGGGAATACCGATGCGGCCTCGTGCGCCGATTGCCACAGCGAGCACGCCGTCAAGAAGGCCGCGGAGCTAACCTACGATTTCTCGACCTGCGCCGGGTGCCACGTCAACGTCACGGAGAGCTACAAACAGAGCGTTCACGGCAAGCTGGTGACGTCGGGGAAGAAAGACGCCGCCACCTGTGTCGATTGCCATACCACGTCGGGAACGGCTCACGGCCTGCAGAAGGGTAGCGACCCCAACTCGGTGGCAGCTCCCCAGAACGTTCCGGAAACCTGCGGCCGGTGCCATCCCAAAGCCCTGGAGACCTACGACACCACGTTCCACGGCAAAGCGATGCGCCTGGGCGTCACCCAATCCGCGGCCACCTGTGTCGACTGCCACGGCGCCTACGGCGTCCAGCGGGTTCACGCGCCCGAGGGCCCCGTCGATCAGGCCAAGATCGCCCAGACCTGCGCCAAGTGCCACCAGGGAGCCGACGAGAACTTCGCCGCCGGTTGGATGGGCCACGAGGAGGCCTCCACCCAGTGGTTCCCGCTGGTGTTCATCACCGAGCGATTCCTGTTCTTCCTGACCACCTCGGCGGTGGCCTTCGGGATACTCCACGTGGAGCTCGACCTGCTGCGCTGGTTCGTGAGCGGTCGCAAAAAGCATGACAAGCAGCATGACAAGAAGCGTGACAACAAGCATCACGAGGGGGTGAACGACGATGACGACCAAGGTTGATAAGCCTCAGAACCCCGAGGCCGAGACCCAGACACTTCCCGATGCTACCAAGGCGCCGACAGGTGCGGTGCTGCGCCTCCTGTTGGCCGCCACGGCTCCGCTGTTCAAACGAATGATAACCTCCGCCTTTTCCATCAAGCTCAATTCCCTGCGCGAAGAAGGGCTCGAGGAAGAAGACCTCCCGGCCGAGGGGCTGCCGGACACCCATACCCTGGAACAGGAGGAGCCGCAAGGAGCCCCCATCGCCCGGTTCGACACCCACCAGAGGATACAGCACATCCTGATGTTCACCAGCTTCATCACCCTGGCCGCCACCGGTCTTCCCCAGAAGTTCCACACCTTCGGTCCCAGCCAGGCCTTCATAGCCATCCTGGGCGGAATCGAGATGACCCAGACCATCCACCATTTCGCGGCCTATGTGATGCTCTTCGATTGTTTATACCACGCCGTCTACATCGTGCGCGGCGTCATGCTCAAAAAGGACATCAATCCTTTGCGCATGCTTCCGGGGCCCAAGGATATCCTGGACGCCGTCCAGATGTTCCTGTACTTCCTCGGGATGTCCACCAAGCAGCCCAAGTTCGACCGGTACTCCTACCTGGAGAAGTTCGACTACTGGGCCGTCTTCTGGGGCATCTTCATCATTGGCGGCTCCGGCATAGTGCTGATGTTTCCCGTCCCAATAACCAAAGTCCTGCCGGGGCAGCTCATTCCGGTAGCTTTGGCCGCGCACAGCGACGAAGCGATCCTGGCCATCGGCTGGATCTTCATCGTCCACCTGTTCTACGCTCACCTTGCCCCGCACATATTCCCCTTCAACACCTCCATCTTCACGGGCAAGGTATCGAGGGCGCGGTATCGCGAGGAGCACCCGCTCGACTATCGCCGCAGGCTAATCGCCGAGCGCCGCGTGCAGGTGAAAGCCGGAACCCCGGTCACCCTGCCCGTTTCCGGCGGTGCCCCCGAAGAAGCCCCGGCCGGCGACGCCGTCTCGGAGCAAGGCGACCCAGCGCCCGGTGGCCAGGAGGTCTGAGCGGGTAGATCCGGCCCGCGGGGCGCCGACCCTCACCCCAGCCCTCTCCCAGAGGGAGAGGGAGAACCGAGGCCGCGCCCGCGCGGCCGCTCCTTGGGGCGCGGCCGGTACGTAGGGGCGGACGTCCCTGTCCGCCCGAGGGGCGGGGCGGTGCCGTATCACCTCTCCCCCTGGGAGAGGTCGGCCGAAGGCCGGGTGAGGGTCGCGCCCGGCCAAAAGACCGACCCA
>JAMCTB010000157.1 GCA_023380955.1 Chloroflexota bacterium
ACCTCGAGTTGTGATGGGGTTGTCCGGGTAGGGGTAGGGGATCGGACGGCGATCGATCTCCTCCTGGAGGAGGAGCACCCCGGGATCCGGCGAGCGCTCCCGGTGGTGCCGCTTGCCCACGTAGGCTACCCGAACCGGCACCTCCCGAGTCCGGCCCCGGCCGTCCAGGACCCGGCGCAGCTGGTGGTGGTGCAGGGAGGCGCCGCAGGCGGGGCACTCGAGGACGTGGCGCGGGCGATGCCGCCCGAAGTCGAAGCCCGCCTCGGAGAAGGGGAACTCGGCCGAGCAGCGGGGGCAGCGGAACAGCTCGCTCCAGATGACGTAATCCAGGACTGGGGATCGAGCACTGGGACCCGAGGGCTCGGTCCCCGTTCCTGAGCCCTCAGCTCCGGGAACCCGGTAGAGCCAGCCGCACTCCTCCTCCAGCCGCCGGATCAGCTCGGTGGAGGCCTCTGCCGCCTCGTCCAGATCTATGGGGTGGCAGTAGCTGCGGGCCAGGAAGGTCGCCGCCGGCGACAGGTCCACCAGCAGCGCCCTGCGTCCCGTCTGATTCGCGGCGATGCCGGCCATCCCGGAGCCGCAGAAACCGTCCAGCACCAGGTCGCCGGGGTCGGTGTAGTGCTCGATGTAGCTGGCAATCGCCCGGTAGGGGACCTTGGTGTGGTAGTTCTGGGCCATGTAGACGGGATCGGTCCGGCCCGCGGTGATGTCCAGCGCTATCGGCTCGCGGGAGTAGGGTTGAGACGGGGCGACGGGGCGGTGGGGCGAATGGGAGAGGAACTGCTGCACGTAGGGATTGGGGAAGGGGGTGTAGAGGGGTGGACTGGCCAGTGCCAGCAGCGCCTCTTCGGTTCCGAGGGGACAGCCCTCCCCGCAACGCGCCGCGCGCAGTGCCGCCAGGAGAGGCTCCGGGGCCGGCGGCTGCTGGCGAGCATGGTTGAACATTCTGAGGCTATTGTGACTCGCGGGGGATCGGTTGACAAGCGGGCAAAGCATCGACCACCTACCGGCCGATGCTTTGCCCCTGCTTCAGATGGATTACCGCATTCGGAGTCGGGGGTCCAGGGCATCTCGCAGGCCGTCGCCCAGGAGGTTGAAGGCCAGCACCGCGGTGAAGATAGCCACGCCGGGGAAGGTGGCCATGTTCGGGTTGGAGAAGATGTAGTTGCGTCCCTCGCCCAGCATGGACCCCCACTCAGGAGTGGGAGGCTGAACGCCGAGCCCCAGGAAGCCCAGGCCGGCGGCCAGCAGGATGGCGGAGCCCAGGGAAAGGGTCGCCTGCACGATGACCGGCGCCAGGGCGTTGGGCAGTATGTGGCGGAAGATGATGAGGCCGCTTCCGGCGCCGACGGCACGGGCAGCCTCGATGTAGGTGAGCTGCTTGATGCTGAGGGTGGAGGCTCGAACCAACCGGACGAAGGACGGTGTCGAGCTCACCCCCACCGAGATGATCACGTTCTCCAGACCGACCCCCAGGGTCGCCACCAGCGACAGGGCCAGCAGGAAGCCGGGGAACGAGAGCAGGATGTCGATGAAGCGCTGGATGCTGAGATCGGTCCAACCGCCGAAGTAGCCTGAGAGGGCACCCAGCGGCACTCCCACCGCGGCACCAAAGGCCACGGCCATGAAGCCGATGGCCAGGGAGTAGCGGGCGCCGTAGAGGATCCTGGCCAGGATGTCCCGACCCAGGTAGTCGGTGCCGAAGGGATGGGTCAGGGAGGGGTTCTGCAGGGCGTCGCTCAGCTTCTGATGGATCGGGTCGTAGGGCGTGGCCAGGGGGGCGGCCACCGCCAGGGCTGCCCACACCGCCAGCACCGCCAATCCGAGCATGGACGCCCGATGGCGCTGCAGCTGCTGCCAGAAGCGGGGGCCGGTTCGCCTGGCCGGAGTCGCCAGGCTCTCACCCATAGTGAATGCGCGGGTCGACGTACGCATAGAGGAGATCCACCACAAGGTTGACCAGGATGAATAGGGTCGAGAAGGTGAGGGTGATCCCCTGCACCATCGGGTAGTCGCGGGCAAAAATGGAATCCACCAGCAGCTGGCCCATGCCCGGCCAGCCGAAGACGGTCTCGGTCAGCACGGCCCCGCCCAGCAGGGTGCCGAACTGGAGGCCGACGACGGTAATCACCGGCAGGAGGGCGTTCCGCAGGGCATGGCCGTACACCACGGCCCGCTCGTGAAGCCCCTTGGACCGGGCCGTCTGGACGTAGTCCTGCCGCAGCACCTCCAGCATGCTGGAGCGGGTCATCCGGGTTATGAGCCCCACCACGAAGCCGGCCAGCGTGAAGGAGGGGAGGATGAAGCTGATGGGCTGATCCGCACCGGCCGCCGGGAACCACCTCAGGGTGATGGAGAACACGACGATCAGCATCAGCCCCATCCAGTAGACGGGCATGGAGACCCCAAAGAGGCTGATGGCGGATACCAGGTAGTCGAACCTCGAGTTGTGATGGGTGGCGGCTATGACACCCCCCACCACCCCTGCCACCACGGCGATGGTGATGGCGACCAGCGACAACTGGAAGGTGTAGGGCAGCCGGGCCATCACCTCGTTCAGCACCGGCTGGGAGCTGCGCGCCGACTGGCCCAGGTCAAGGTGGAGCAGCCGGCCCAGGAAGCTGGTGTACTGGACCAGGAGCGGCTGGTCCAACCCCAGCTGGCGCCGGATCGTCTCGACGTCCGTCTCGCTGGCCAGCACTCCTGCGATCATACGTGCCGGGTCGCCCGGCAGCATGCGCAGCATCAGGAAAACGATGGTGGCCACGCCGAAGAGGGTCGGCACGGCGGCGATCAGGCGCTGCACGATGTACTTGAACATGAGATGCCCTACTTCTTGTGTCGGTTTAGGCCGGCTCGGCGTAGATGGCCGACCACTTCTCGGTGGCGATGGAACCCACGCCCTTGACCTTGGCCGAGTGGACGATCGGGAAGTTCTGCACCCAGAGGAAGATCCAGGGAGCATCGTCCCAGATGATCTTGGAGGCCTGGGCGTACTGGTCTGCCCGCTCCTTCTCGTTGGTGTTCACGTTCGCTTTGTTCAGCAGGTCCTCCACCTGCGGATTGGTGTAGTGAGCACCCGCGAGCCCGGCGGGCGGCCAGTTGGACTTCTGGAACTGAACCATCTGCTGGGCGGCGTCCAGCATCATCGGGGCCCAGCCCAGCATGTGGACGTCGCCGGTGGACTTCTCCGGCGCCACGTTGACCGTTGCCATGTAGGTGGGCCAATCCATGGTCTGGCCCTCCACGTTGATCCCGACGTCCCGCAGGTTGCCCATGATGGCCTGAGAGGCCGCGGCATCCTGGACGTAGCGGCCGGTGGGATAGTACATCTTGATGGAGACGTTGTTGTAGCCGCCCTGCTTCAGCAGCTCCTTGGCCTTGTTGGGGTCGTAGGGGTATGGGCCGCTCTTGGCGTAGCCGAACAGTGAGGGCGCCATCGGCGCGTCGGACAGCTGGGCCGCACCGAACAGCACGCTCTTGATGATCCCCTCCTTGTCCACGGCGTAGTTGAGCGCCTGGCGGAAGATCTTGTCCTTGGTCGGTCCGCTGCGGGTGCAGTCGATGGCCATGTAGATGGTGCGGTCGCTCTGCCCCATGATCACCTTGACCTGGTTGTTGGCCTGCAGCTTGGGGATGTCGGAGACGGGCGGCAGGATGATGATGTCCGCCTGGCCGGCCAGCAGCAGGCTCTCTCGGGTGGCTGCCTCAGGGGCGATCTTGATCTGCACCGTCTGGTAGTAGGGCTTGCGGCCCCAGTACTTCTCGTTGCGGACCAGCACCACCTCGGAGCCCTTGACCCGGCTCTTGTACATGTAGGGGCCGGTGCCCACCGGTTCCTCGTTGTAGCTGGTGGGGAAGTTCTTGGCCGTGTTGGGCGACACGATGGCATAGGCGGAGGCGGTCATGGCGGCGAGGAAGGGCGGCAGCGGGGCCTTCAGGTTGAAGCGGACGGTGTTGGGGTCCACTACCGTGACGGAGTCGACGGTGGTCATCAGCCCGCGCAGCGGCGCCTTGATATCGGGGCTGAGAAGCCGGCCCCAGCTCAGCTTCACCGCCTCGGCGTTGAAGGGAGCGCCATCGTGGAAGGTCACCCCTTGGCGCAGCTTGAAGGTGTAGCTCTTCCCGTCTGGGCTCGCCTCCCACGACTCGGCCAAGGCCGGTCGAATCTTTCCGTCCTCGCCCAGGGACAGCAAGCTCTCGTTGACGTAGTCCACGATGTTCTGGATCGTCGTGGTCGTCTGACCCACCGGGTCCAGGGTGTCGGGATCGACGCCGATCACCAGGCGGATCGTCTCCGTGCCGACCTTTTCGGCGGAGGCCGCCGTGGGGGCGGCAGCGGCAGCCGGAGCTCCACCTGAGGCGGCCGTGGGCTGGGCTCCGCCCGCGGGTTTGGCGGGGGCGGCGGTGGGGCTTGGCGTCGAGGCCGGTGCGCAGGCTGCCAGCAGGGCCGTGCTCGTGACGCCCAGGGCGGCCTTCAGAAAGGTGCGGCGGTTTAGGCGGCGTGCGGGCTCGGTTTCGCGATGACTTTTCTCCTCCATGTCGGCTTTCCTCCCATCGATATTTCGAACCTGAACCGGATCTCCGGTGGCATTCGCGGCTGTACGAATCCCTTGATCCTCGCGCGGTGCGAAACCAGGAAGGACCTTCGCGGCGGTGCGACCCGGGGCTGGCGACGGTGCGAGCAACGGATGATGTACGTTCAGTTGATGATCTGCGACCTGCAAGGTGGTGGAGCGGTGATGACCGAGGCTCCGGCCGGGTTCCGTGAGGGCGAGCAACCGCAGGTTGATCTCGGCGGCAACTCTGCCTGCCGGCAACCACGGCCCTGGGCTGCCCATGGATGCTGCCGAACCCTTCGGTGAGGTCGGTCGGCATCTCGACCGTGCCGGGAATGCTAACATTCGGTACAACCCGTGTCAAGAAAGTACATCGTCATTGCCTGGCAAGCGTAATCGTCCCCCCTCCTTAGCTATGCCAACGGCTGTAAGCCGGCTTGAGACAGTTGCTGGGACACCGGTTTGGCTGTAGCCGGCCGGCGTTATACAATGAGCGCTCACGAAAGCTAACTGCTGAAGGAGGAAGCGGCGTGAAAGTAGGTTTCATTGGGCTTGGGAAGATGGGCAAGCCCATGGCAATAAACCTGTTGAAGAGTGGCTTTGAGTTGAGGGTGCACAACCGGAGCCGGGCCGTGGTGGATGAGCTGGCAGCCATGGGCGCTGCGCCGGCCTTCTCGCCCCGGGAGGTGGCGCTGGAGGCCGACGTGGTTCTCACCTGCCTGCCCACCCCGGAGGCCGTGGAGGCCGTGTACCTGGGCCCTGAGGGCCTGGTGCCGGCCACCAGGCCCGACCAGATCCTGATAGATCACAGCACCGTCAGCCCCACCACCAGCCGGAAGCTGTTCCAGGCTGTCCGTGAGAAGGGGGCCCACTTCCTGGACGCCCCCATCAGTGGGGGAGTCCCTCGCGCGGAGGCCGGAACCCTCACCATCATGGTCGGGGGGGATGAAGGGGTCTTTCACAGGGCCATGCCGGTATTGCAGGCCATGGGTGACAAGGTGGTCCTGGTGGGTGGCCCGGGGGTTGGCAGCGTGGTGAAGCTCACCAACCAGCTGCTGGTGGGCATCCATACCGCGGCGGCGGTGGAGGCACTGGTCTTTGGTGTAAAGGGCGGGGCGGACCCCCGAGTTCTGCTGGACGTCATCGGCTCCAGCTTCGGCGCCAGCGCCATGTTCAACCGCACCGTTCCGATGGTGCTGGCCCGACAGTTCGGGTCGGCTACCGACGTGGGGATCCTGAGCAAGGACATGGGGTTGATCACCCGGCTGGGCAAGGAGCTATCCTGCCGGCTGTTGATGGGCGCCGTGGCGGAGCAGCTCTTCGACGAGGGGGTCGGTTTGGGTCTGGCTCACAACGACATGGTGTCGCTGGTGGAGCCGCTCGAAAAGATCGCGGGCGTCGAGGTGAAGTAGACGGGGCGGCCACCGAGGCCGGCTACGGCAGCTCGTTGCCCACCATCTGCCGGATGGTGTTGAGCAGCTTCGCCGGCCCGAAGGGCTTCGTCAGGAAGCCGTTCATCCCAGCTTCCAGGGCAGCCTCTCGGTCGGTCGGGGAGGCCTGGGCCGTCAAGGCGACGATCTTGACGTTGGAGGTGGAGCTATCGGCTCTCAGGCAGCGGCAGACTTCGATGCCGTTGAGGTTGGGCATGCCAATGTCCAGCAGCAGCAGGTCGGGTTTGTGCTCCCTCGCCATCTGCAGGGCTTGCAGGCCATCGGAGGCCTCCAGCAGCTCGAACTCTTCCTCGGCCAACACCAGGCCGATGATCTTGCGGACCTCGACCTGATCCTCCGCGAGCAGTATCCGTTTGCGTCTCATGGTCTTCCCGACGATCTGTTGGGCGGGGATGTCCCTCTTCGCAAACCTGAGCACTTCGCTGTTGACGGCGCGGGCAGTTCCTACTACACTGAGATTGTCGACAGTAGCCGGGATCCTGTCGCCAATACGGTCCGGCGGTGTGTGGTAGATGGATCAGGCAGTCTTCCCTTCCCTCCAGCAGAGCACCCTCAGGATGTCGGCCACGAACGCCATCCGTGACAGCATCGTAAGCGGCGTGCTCCGGCCTGGACAGCAGCTGGTGCAGGCGGAGATCGCCGCCCAGATGAACGTCAGCCGGGCACCCATCCGCGAGGCCTTGCGGCAGTTGGAGGAGGAGGGGCTCGTCGAGAGCATACCCTATCGCGGGACCTTCGTGTCCCGAGTGACCCGGCGGGACATCATCGAGCTGTACGGCCTGCGGGGAGCTCTGGAGTCCCTGGCGGCGCGACTCGCCATCCCCCGTTGCAGCGAGGAGGATATCGCCGGTCTGGAGGCCATCGTGGCTCGGATGTCGGAGGCCGCGGAAGTCGCGGACTACCTGGCCATCAGTGCCGCCGACATCGAATTCCACACGCATCTCTGCGTCCTCTCCGGCCACCAGCATCTGCTCAGGAACTGGCAGACCAACTGCAACCTGATCCGACGCATCCTCACCTTCCGCAACCGGCTGAGCACTCCGCACGTCGTCGTCGCGATGCACACGCCCATCGTCGAAGCCGTCAGGAACAGGGATGTAGATGCTGCTCAAGGCGCCATCGAGGAGCACTGCATCAACTCTGGAGAAGCCCTGGCCTCCATATGGCCCGACGACGAGTCCGATCTCAACAGAGGGGTTGCCTACATCGATGCGCATCTTGGTAATCAATCCCAACAGCTCCGTTGACATGACCGCGGCAATCGCTCGCGAGCTGACGGCCGTCCGGCGCCCGGACTCACACGTGGATGTGGTGAATCCGGCCGGCGGACCCCTCTCCATCGAGTCGGCCTACGACGAGAGCCGAGCGGTGCCGGAGATGCTCAGGCTGGTCCAGCGGGCCCCCGAACAGGGATACGACGCCGTCGTCATCGCCTGCTTCTCCGACCCGGGGCTGGATGCCGCCCGAGAGTTGGTGGACATACCCGTGGTCGGCATTCAGGAAGCCTCCATGTACCTGGCAGCCTCCCTGGGCTCGTTCTTCGGCGTGCTGACCACCCTGGAGCGGCGGGTGCCGGTACGCCGGCGCTACGCCGAGAGCCTGGGGCTGGGCGGCAAGATGGTGTCTACGCCGGTGCTGAACATCCCGGTGGCGGAAACCGTGGGGAGCCTCGAGAGGATGAAGGCCACGGCCCTGGCCAAGTCGCGAGAAGCCATGGCCGATGGGGCAGAAGTGCTGATCATGGGTTGCGCGGGACTGGGCGATTGGTCCCACGAGCTCCAGCAGGAGCTGGGCATCCCGATAATCAACCCCAACGCGGCCGGACTGAAGCTGGCGGAATCGCTGGTGGATCTCCGGTTGGCCCACAGCAAGGCGCGGAGCTTCCAGCCGCCCAGGTACGTCGTTCCGCTCGATAGATAGGAGCCCACAGGGCGGCGGCCATGGGTCCAGGGGCCGCCAACCTGTTGAGAGGAGGTGGTGGATAGCAGAGTATCTGTTCTGTGGCCGGTGGATGGCCGGGCCGGATGGCCATGGATGAAAGTCGCACCGATCTTATCTGGATTATCTAAAGGAGGACTGGGATGTCAACCGCTGCCCTCGCCAAAGAAAAGAAGCCGAGGTTTACCGTCCCTCTTGCGAAGATGTCCCTCAAGGCGTGGCCTGGCCGCACGGATACCAAGGGCATCGTAAGCTCTCTCATGATCTCGCTCGTGATGATTGGCATCCTGCAGTTTGGAGAGAGGCTGGATACTCTCCTCACCGGCGGGCTGTTCCCGGTTTCAGGCCGGGTTATCTCCATCACGATGATCGGTCTCGGGACGATGCTGTATGGCGTCGTGGGTGGTCTTATCGTTTCTGAGATCAATCCACTGATCGCTACCGCCACGGGCACCAGCCCCATCGCTCCCTTCTTCTTTCTGACCAACGCCTGCCAGGTGCTGTCCGCCTACATCACCGGCAAGATCTTCGACAACGTCATCACCTGGAAGGCGACCATAACTAACGGCGTGCTGGCCACCGTCTTTCTCGTCCTGGTGTACATCCCGATGCACGTCCTGTACTTCCACATGCCAGTCGAGAAGATGGTTTCGCTGTACGCCATGCAGAGTCTGTTCTCCCTGACGGTTCCCGCCATCCTCCTTCGGATCCTGCTGAAGGTGGTTAGGGACGCCGGGTTCGTCGAGGAGTAAAGCCGCAGCAATCCGGCTGGTTGGGTCCGATTGTCTGTCATGCCAGCGGGGGTCACGCCCCCGCTGGCTTCCCCCATCACCGGGAGGTAACGATGCCCAAGTTCCTGTTCGCGTCGGCTCTGGAGAAGGACGCGGCCACCTTCTTCTCCAGGCTCCATCCCACCACCATGCTGATAGCCCTGGGCTGCATGGTGGTGATCATCTTCTCGACACTGAACTTCCTCGCCCTGGTTGGGATCCTGGCCTTCCTCTTTCTCATCGTGGTCTTCGATGGCATGCCGAAGCAAAGCACTTTCACAGTGCTGCTGGTGGTGATCCCGCTCTGTGTGTTCATAACCCTGATTCAGGCGCTCACCGATCCCAACCAAATCATCGCCCGCTTCGACCTGTTCGGGATGGGGATCCTGGTCTCTCAGGAGGGCATCTTCCTGGGGCTGTCCATTACCCTTCGCGTGGCGCTGATGGCGCTCACCATGACCATGTTCTTCACCGTGGTGCACCCGGTCAAGCTGACGAGGGCCCTCTACGACATGGGGATGCCCTTCAAGTTTGCCTACACCTTTGTCCTGGCGCTCCGCTTCCTGCCGTTGATACTCGACGAGCTGGCGACGATCAACAACGCTCAGAAGTCTCGAGGCTACGACATCGATCGGGTCAACCCGGCCATCAAGGTGCTGAAGATGTTCCCGCTCACCATCCCGCTCATACTGAGTGCCCTGAAGCGGGCCGACACCACCGCCCTGGCAATGGACCTGAAGGCGTTCAACGCCTACCCGAAGCGGACGTTCTTCATCGGCCTGCAGAAGGGAGCCGCCGACACCGCGGTTCGCGCGATCAGCGTCCTAGCCATGGTGTTCTTCGTGGTAGTCACTTTCCGGGGGATACTGTAACCATGCCGCTGATTGAATTCGAGAACGTCGACTTCCGTTACTCGGGAACCACCCGCATGATCCTGGAGGACGTGAGCTTCTCCATCGAAGAGGGTGAGTTCGTCGCCATATTCGGGGAAGGCAAGAGCACTCTCCTGATGTGCCTGTGCGGGGCCATTCCTCATCTGCTCCCAGGCAAGTTCTCGGGGCACGTTCGAGTGGATGGCATGGATACCGAGACCGACAAGATCGCCGAGATATCCCGAAAGGTTGGGGTGGTGCTGCAGGACCCCGAGAACCAATTGTTCAACCTCACCGTCGAGGGCGAC
>JAMCTB010000158.1 GCA_023380955.1 Chloroflexota bacterium
CAGCAGGATGATGCCCTTCGGCAGCGGCGCGTACCCGAGATCCGCGTTGAACCTCTGCCCCTCATGGATCTCCCACCAGAGGAGTCGGGTCAGCGCCGTCGCCCTCGCCTTGTCGGGGATAATCCCGTAGACCAACTGCCAGGTGAAACCGGCGACTGTGTAGGCCTCCGCTCCCCCGGCGTTGACGATCGATGCCCGCAGATCCGGTGCGATGCGATCGACGACTCCCGCCGCGGCCGCGGTCACCGTCTCGAGGCGCGGCTGAATGAAGTTGCCTCTGCTGTTCTTGACGAGGCCAACTCCGAGCCCGTTTTGAAGCGCATAGACCAGCTCCACGTAGCCGATGGAGTAGGCGTTCTGCTTGACGGCTTGGGCCACCCCGGGATTGCCCTGTCCACCCAGACCGACCGGCCACCGCACCGAGGTGCCATTACCAACCCTCTGCTCCCAGGCCGGACTCACGTTGGACAGGTAATCCGTCCAAATGAACGTCGTGCCCGATCCGTCAGCCCTGTGGACGACCACGACGTCCTTGTCGATTCGGGCGAGAGCGGGATTGTCCGCGACCAGCCTGGGATCGTTCCACTTCGTGATCGAACCGAGGTAGATCCCGCTAATGGTTTCGGGCGTGAACTTGAGCTGTTCGGTTACGCCTGGGAGGTTGTAGGTGACCACAACCGCGCCCAGGGCCATCGGGACGTGCAGGATCTTGCCTCCTTTGGCCACCTTGAGCTGCTCGTCCGTCATGGGGCCGTCCGAGGCTCCGAAGTCCACCGTCTGGTCCGAGATGGCCTTGATCCCGCCCCCCCGAACCGATGGCCTGATAGGTTATCTTGACTCCAGTCAATCGCTCGTACTCATCGAACCACCTGGCATACAGCACCGCCGGAAAGGTCGCCCCCGCACCGGTCAGCGTCTTGGCCTCGCCCTCGAGAGGGCCGGTGACCGGGGGAAGGGGGGCGCGTGGGCCGGAGACTGCCGGCAGCGTCGTCGGGGGCGGCGATGCCGCTCGGGTGGGTGGTGCGGTTCTCCTATCCGCCGGTCCGACAGTGAAAGGCGGCGGTGTAGGGAGACCTGCCGGGGCACAGCCGGGGACAGCCTCTCCGGCGATCAGCACGGCAAAGGCGAGTAAACTAGAGACGGCGCGAGACCAACGGGACATCTGCCACCTCCTCGACGTGGATGGATGTGCCACCGCAACCGCGGAACGAGGGCGGGAAGGCGCTGCATCACGGACCTGGGAGGGCTTGCCCGATCCGAGGCTCTTCACCTGCCGGCTGGATGGCCCCGGGCGTGTTTTCGTCCAGCATCCGGCGAACCCTGTTCAACAGCGCTTCTGGCTTGAAAGGCTTCTGGAGAAAGGCCATCTCCTCCTGCAGCACGCCGCGCCGCACCATGTCGTCATCGGTGTAGCCGGACATGTACAGCACCTTCGTCTCCGTTCGGAAGTACCTCAACTGCTCGGCCAACTCTCGCCCGCTCATTCCAGGCATCACCACATCGGTGATCACCAGGTGGATCGGCCCCGCATGGGTCTTGCACAGCCGGAGCGCGTCCTCACCCCGCGCCGCCTCCAGCACCTGGTATCCGTTGGATTGGAGGATCCTGCGGGCCAGGGACCTGACCAACTCCTCGTCCTCGACCAGGAGTATGGTCTCGGAACCGCAGGCGGGGTCTCCAGGGGTGATGCGCGACCCGACGGCGACCACGGGCTCATCAATCACCGGCAGATAGATCTTGAAAGTGGTGCCCCAGCCTGGCTCGCTGTACGCACGAATGTGTCCACCGCTTTGCTGGACTATCCCGAACACGCTGGCCAAACCCAACCCTGTGCCTTTGCCCTTGGGCTTGGTGGTGAAGAACGGCTCGAAGATGCGCTCCTGGGTCTCGTGGTCCATCCCGCAGCCCGTGTCGCTGACCGCCAGCATCACGTACGGGCCTGGCTCGACCGCGAAGTGCTTGGTGCTGTAGGAGGCATCCAGGTCGACGTTTGCCGTCTCCAGGGTGAGCTTGCCACCCTGGGGCATGGCGTCGCGGGCGTTGGTGGCCAGGTTCATGACGACCTGCTCGATCTGCCCTCGGTCGGCCTTCACCCGCCCCAACCGAGGGTCCAGAACCGTGGCCAGCTCCACGTCCTCACCGATCAGCAACCTCAGCATCGGCTGCATGCCAGCGATGACGGTGTTCAGGTCCATCACCTCGGGTGCAAGGATCTGGCGGCGGCTGAAGGCGAGAAGCTGCCTGGTGAGCGCCGAACCGCGGTCGCCGGCCTTCGATATCTCCTCCACCATGGCACGCCTTGGATCGTGATGCTCTAACTGCTGCAAGAGCAGCTCGCTGAAGCCCGTCACCACCGTCAGCAGGTTGTTGAAATCGTGGGCCACGCCGCCGGCCAGGCGGCCGACGGCCTCCATTTTCTGGGCCTGCCGCAGTTGATCCTCCAGCCGCTTTCGCTCATCAGTCATGCGCCCGGCCGCCGTACGCGCTTCGGCCCGGGCAAGACCGACGGCGAACAGCAGCAGACTGACGGCCAGCCCGCCCAACAGCACGAGGGTGGGCAGGCTCCTCTGCGAGTTCTCTTCGAAGGGGGGCAGTGTGGAGAAACGCAGTGTCCAGGGCCGCCCCGCGATGTCCAGCGAGGCAGTCCGAGTGAAGCTGACGGAAGGAGCAAGCGGGTTGGCGGAGCCAGAGAGCTGATCGTGGCCGAACAGGAGCTGCTCCCTCGATGGCACGGGGCCGTCGAACACCTCGACGGCAATTTGGGGGTGAGCTTCGTCCCCGGGGATCCCCCGAAGCAGGTCCTCGACACGGAGCTGCGCGTATACGAAACCGATCAGCGCTGTGCGCCGCTGTTCCACAGTTCCCAGCGGCTGCTCGGTCCGGTAGAAGGGAAGGTAGACCGCGAAGCGAGCTTGCGCGTTCTCACCCTCGCCCTCGAGCGGGACCACTCTTGCCGTGGCTGCCGGCAGCCCCTTGTCCCGCGCCTGCTCCATCGCTGCCCGCCGGACCGGGTCGGTAAAGGCGTCGTAGCCATACACTCGGCTGCTTCGCGCGTCGACCGGCTCGAGGAGAAGGACGGGGAAGTACTCCGGGCGATCTCCGTCCGGCCACAGCGCCAGATTGGGGATGCCCTGGCTCCTGAACTTGGCCAGCTCGAGATCCTTGCCATCGGGCCACAGCCGCTCGCAATAGCCCAGCTCCTCTATGCCCGGGTAGCGGGTTCCCACCTCGATGCTGTTGACGTAGGAGGCCCATTCAGCGCGGCCAACCAACTGGCTGGCAGTGAGCAGGCCGCGCGCGCCGCGCAGTACGTCGATGTACTGGTCGAGCCGGTTGCTCACAGCCACCTGAGTGGTCCTTACTGCCTCGTCGAACCTCGCGCGGTCTCTGGCTTCGACAGCTTGAGAGGCGTAGTGCCAGGCCACGACCGTGAGCAGCAGGTTGAGGAGCAGGAAGAGAAGAGCATCCCGGGCGGGAAGCAGATGATCGCTTGCCCATTGGCTGGCTCGGCGGGAGCCCGTTGAGAAGCTGAAGTTCAACCGTCACTCCCTGGTGTTCGGGCCGCGTGGATCTCCATAAGCCCGCGATGGTGGCTGAAGGGGTCAAGATCCCATGGCCGAGGTTAGCCGACTCTCATTAACCGTGGTTCAACAGTTGGTTAACAAGAGGTAAAACAGGGGACAACCTTCCACGGAAACCCCATCCGTGCCTGGTGCCCGTGACGAAATGGCAACGACGCACTTAACAGGACCTTAAAAGATCGTTCACCGGACTTTAGCCGCTCGTTAAGTGGCTGCTAACGCGGCCGTGCCAGCATGGTCACGCGGCGAACGCACTAGGCAAGTCGCACGAAGAAAGCGGGTCCAGGGCGCAGCGCCCCCCGGCGGGCGTGAACGTGCCACCGGCACGTTGACGGGGGTGTCCCCAAGCCTAGCCATCAATGCGGTGATCAGCAGAACCGCGCGTTCCGCCCCCGGCGCGACGCCGATCGGCTGAAGCTCGAGAGGCTAGCGGGCGCGACCGGGGAGGGCAGGCGCGGACGCCGGAGGGAGGCGGCATGGGAGGCAGAAGCTTCGTCAGTTGGTACCCGTGGCCGAAGGCGGGTGAGTGGGAGCGGGCCTCGCCCAAGTCAAGCTTCGGAGGGGCGAGTCAGTGTATAAGGGGGAAGGAGGAACGCGCGGAGATCGAGATTGACCGGCAGATGTACACCCATCGAGAGACCCGATACGAACGCGCCGATGGACGGCGCGGCAGACGAGGAGGCACCAGATGAACCTACTGACCAAATGGGGTTCGCTCCTATGTGCGGCGGTCCTTGTTGCGGCAGTCACGATCTCCATGGAACCGTCCACGCCGGCGATGGCCACGAGCAGCGCCTCTCAGCTCCAGGTAGCTTCCACGACGGACCTCTCAGACAGCTCCCTTGCGGATGTTGGGAAGGCGAAGTACACCTTTCTGTTCATTGGTGATGGAATGGCATCGGCTCAACGCACGGCCGCCGAGCTGTACTTGGCCGCGACCAACGGGAACGGCGCACGGCCGGAACTGACCAAGCTCAACATGGACAAGCTCCCGGCCCAGGGAATGAACACCACCTACGACCTGACGAGCGTGGTCCCCGACTCCGCCTCCACGGCCACCGCCATTTCTACCGGCTTCAAGACGGCGTCGGGCGTCGTGGGCATGGACCCCACCGGCACCCAGAAGTACCCCACCGTAGCAGAGGTCGCGAAGACGAAGGGGCTGAAGGTGGGAATAGTTTCCGCGGTTTCCCTCGACCACGCCACCCCCGCGGCCTTCTACGCTCACCAACCCAGCCGGAACAACTACAGCACCTTCTTCGACAAGATCCAGCACCAGAAGGCGTCCTACCTCGGCTTCAACCAGAAGCTTCAGCAGTACAAGAGGGACCATACGGCTGAGAACGCCAGCTTCGAGGAGGTCCTGCCGCTCATCCAGGACAGCTTCGGGCTCACCGTCTTGCCGGCCGACGATCGAGCCCAGTTGGAGCAGCGGGCGAAGGAGAAGGATCCCGACGCCATCGGACAACTGGGAATGGCCCTGACCGACCAGGAGGTGACGCTGCTCAAGGAGGCCCTTGCCGAGAGCATGAAGGATCCCAAGGCCCGGGCCAAGAACGACTACACCTACAGTTTGGACTGGTGAAAGAGGGGACCCAGACCGTGAAGGTGAAGATCCTGGATGGCCTCTTCGCCGGCCGGGAGGTCCGGGCCATGAACAACGTGGTGGGAAAGATGGAGATAGACAAGATCTTCGCTCTACTCCGGCTTCCCTCAACTGGACCTGACCCGGATCTTCCTGGCGGGGATCTTCATCAGCGCGTCGGGCGCGCTCATGGACCTCGCCATGGACATCTCGGCGGCCGTCCACGAGGTCGTTCAGAAGAAACCCGGCATCTCGACCGTCGAGGCGATCGGCTCGGGCCTCGCCGTCGGGAGGGCCGTGAGCGGCACCATGGTTACCACCCTCCTCCTGGCGTACGCCGGGGGCTACATGGCCATGCTTATGCTGTTCATGGGGCAGGGCATACCGCCCATCGACATGATAAATATCAACTACGTGGCGGCCGAGATCATGAGGACCATAGTCGGCAGCTTCGGGCTGGTGGCGGTGGCACCGTTCACCGCCGTCGTGGCGGGGCTGATCTACGTCCCGCGAACCGGACGATGGTTCCCGTCGCACCCCTTCGACACCCGGGCGTACCGCAGCAGCTGGCCGGCCGGCAGCTACGCGTCACACAAGGAGGCTGAGACTCATGGCGCATCAGAAGCTGACGATGGAGAGGACGAAGAGGATCGCGCTCATTGCCCACGACAACATGAAGAACGACCTTCTGGAATGGGCCGCCTTTAACAGAGACAGCCTGGCTCGGCACGAGCTCTACGCGACGGAAACCACCGGAAGGCTGTTGCGGCAGCGACTGGATCTCGAAGTCAAGATGTTCCAGAGTGGACCGCTGGGAGGCGACCAGCAGATCGGCTCCAGGATCGCCGAGGGCGCCATCGACGTCCTCATCTTCTTCTGGGACCCATTGGAGCCGCAACCTCACGATCCTGACATCAAGGCTCTCCTGCGCATCGCGGTTGTCTGGAACGTCCCCGTGGCCTGCAACCGCGCCTCCGCCGATTTCGTCATCTCCTCTCCATCGATGTCGGAGGGGTACCAGCGGCTTCTGCCCGACTACCGGCGCTATGGGGAACGGCTCGAGACAGCCCAGACGGCCTGAGCATGCTGGAGTCTGCCCCTCCAAGGGAGGATCCTGGGGCGGCGGCCGGTAGGTGTGAAGATGGGGGGAGAGCTGGCCTCCTCCCGTCTCCTGCCTGATAATGGTGGATGCGGGACCACCACGAACGATTCTTGCGGGAGAAGAGGTCGTGCGGCGAGGTGGCCGTCTGGATGGTGGGAATGGGGCGGCGGCAGGAGCCGGCCCCACGATTGGAGATCGAACCGGCTGGAGGTGAGGGGTGTCTAGGGTGATCCTGGTGCGCCACGGACAGACGGAATGGAACAGGATCGAGCGGTTCCGGGGACTGGTGGACATCGACCTGAACGAGACCGGCGCCTGGCAGGCCGAGCGGCTGGGCGAGGCGATCAGGGACAGGTACCGGGTGTCCGCCGTCTACAACAGCCCCCTGACTCGGGCGATGCGGACGGCCGAGGCCATCGGGAAGGCCGTGGGGCTGGAGGTCATCAGCTACCCCGCCCTGGTGGACTTCAGCTATGGGGTGTGGGAAGGCAAGACTCCCGAGGAGGTGGAGGCCGCCTTTCCGGACCTCTACCGGTTGTGGCTGACCCAACCCCAGCGGGTGAAGATCCCCGGTGGGGAGAGCCTGCGAAACCTCCGGCTGCGAGCATCTACCGCCCTGTTGAGGATCGCCAGGGACCATCCCGAGGGCACCGTGGTGCTGGTCTCCCACCGGGCGGTGTGCAAGGTTCTGGCCTGCTACCTGCTGGGCCTGCCCAACTCTCAGCTGTGGAAGCTGGAGCTGGACAACGGCTCCTACAGCGTCTTCGAGGAGTGGGAGGTGGGCTGGGTAACCCTCCCACCTCCCAAGACCTGCCATCTTCGGACGGGTGCTGGGTCCTGAGTGCCGGGTGCTGGGTGCTGACGGCTGACCGCCGATCGTCATTCAGCTCTTCGTTGCCTCGGATGCTCCGGTGGTGCGCGCCGGGCTTCGGGCCATCCTGGAGTCCACGGATGCCTCTCCATGAGTCCCCAGGGGCATAAGCATTGTGTCTAGAAGGCAGCCGAGCAAGGAGGATCAGATGGACGGCAGATGGTCTGCTCCCGACCTGGTCCTGCAGCAGCATACTTATCCTCAACTATGTGGTGCTACTGGC
>JAMCTB010000159.1 GCA_023380955.1 Chloroflexota bacterium
GGGTCCAGATCTCCCGTGCCCCGAGGGCAATCGAGGCTGCCACCGCTACCAGCCCTGCCCCCAGAGAGAAGGGCAGCGATCGCACCAACAGCGCGGTCGAGCCGCTCCTCCAGGCGAGCAGGGGACAGAGCCCCATCAGCACCACGATGGCGAGGAGGATCGGCCCCGCGACCTGATTGAAGAACGAGGCGTTGACAGTGATCTTCGCGCCCCCCGTTACCTCCGAGATGACCGGGAACATGGTGCCCCAGAAGACGGCGACCGTGCAGAGCACGAAGAGCAGGTTGTTCAGGAGGAAGCCCGCCTCCCGGGAGGCGAACGATTCGGTCTCGGCATCACTACCCAGGAGCGGCCAGCGGTCGAAGATGAGGGCACCAGAGACCACGGCCACGAGGGCCATGAAGGCCACGAAGAGAGGCCCGAGGCCCGTATCGCCAAAGGTGTGAACCGAGGAGAGGATGTCGCTCCTGGTGAGGAACGTCCCGAAGATCGTCAGCAGGAAAGTCGAGATGGCAAGGCAGAGGGTCCAGACCTTGAACATCCCACGCCGGTTCTGCACCATCACCGAGTGTAGGAAGGCCGTGCCCGTGAGCCAGGGCATGAAGGAGGAGTTCTCCACCGGGTCCCAGCCCCAGTACCCGCCCCAGCCGAGCTCCACGTAGGCCCACTGGGCACCCAGGATGTTGCCTATCGTGAGGAAGGCCCAGGCGACAAGAGCCCAGCGCCGGGTCTGGCGGAGCCACTCGCCCTCGAGGCGCCCCGTGATGAGGGCGGCTATGGCGAAGGCAAAGGGCACGGTGTAAGCCACGTACCCTATGTACAGGGCGGGAGGATGGAAGAGCATCCCGACGTTTTCGAGAAGCGGGTTGAGGCCCTGGCCGTCGGCGGGGATCACCTGGCTCTTGGCGAAGGGGTCCGAGACGAAAGCGACAAGGGCCAGGAAGAAGGTCGCAACTACACCCATCACGGTGGTAGCCCAGGGCATGAAGCCCTTCTCCTGACCACGGAACTGGAGGGTGGCTACAAGCAGCGCCATCGTTACTCCCCAGGCCCACATGAGCAGCGAGCCGGGCTGGCTGGCGTATGCCCCGGAGATGGAGTAGGCCAGGGAGTTGAAGCGGCTGTTGTAGTCCGCCACGATCTCGATGGAGAAATCGTGGCGGACGAAGGCGACGACCAGGGTGGCCCAGGCGAGGCTCGCCAGGGCCACCGCCCCGTAGACTGCCCTCCTCGCGCTGGCTAGCCAGAGGGCGCTCCGGCTGCTCACGCCGACGGCCGAGGCTGCGGTAAGATAGGCGGCCAACAGGAGGGCGCCGATCACGCAAATGCGTCCAAAATCAGCCATGGGAAAGGGCTTCCTCGCTTTCTGTAGTCCCCCGCCGTGGGGGGTGGGGTTGATCGGCCTTTCCTACGCCCGCGGCTTCCAGCCGGCGATCTTTGTCTCCTCGCCGACCAGCTTGCCGTCGGCTACCGTGCTGGGCAGCACCTCGGGCGGGTAGTCCAGGCAGCCGCCGGAGATGCCCTTGGATGTCTCCAGGTCCCACTTGGTGCCGCAGGTGTTGCAGATCAGGGTCGAGCCTTCCACCCGGAAGCTGTAGCCCTTGCACGGCTCGCACAGGCGGGCGGCCAGCTTCATCGCTCCAGAGGGTGTGACGTAGGCGAGGAGGGGGACGTTCTTGCCGCCCTCCTTGTAATCCCAGTACACCAGCTTCTTCTCGGCCACTTCCTGAGCCGAGATGCTAACCTTCCCTCCCTGAGCCGAAGCTGTTGTGGCAGGTATCTGCTGCACAACTGAGGCGGCGATGGCCCCGGGACTGGACTTGCCAGCGAAGGTCATCACCATGATGAAGATGAGGCCCAGCAACACGCCGCCAATCACGATCACCGTGCCGGGGCGCAGGCGCATGGCGGACCTCTTACTCGGGCCTCTGCCCTCCTCGAAGCGGCGCCGCTTCTCGTCGCGTGACGACTCACTTGCCCTTTCCTTTGCCGGGCTAGGGGGAGCATATCTGTCTCTCCGACCTTGGGACACTTCCTTCCTCCCTGTTTAGTCGCTGCCGAATGGGGCCGCTCTCAAGGCGGCCGACGGGCTATGTGACCCGGCTAGGCGTCCACGACGAGCTTGCCGTCCAAGACCCTGCTGGGGAGCACCTTGGGCGGAGTGTCCTGGCAGCTTCCGGAGATGCCCCTGACAGTCTCCAGGTCCCACTTGGTGCCGCAGGCGTCGCAGACCATCTGATTTCCCTCGACGCGGAAGCTCAAGTCGTTGCAGTTCCCATCGCAGATCCGTACCGCCACCTTCGCGACGCCCGATGGGGCGAAGTAGGCCATGAGCGGCGTGGTCTTGCCGTCGGCCTGCTTGAAGTCCCAGTAGACCATGCTCTTTGCCCGAACCTCGTCCACTAACACCGTCGCCTTGCCGTCCTCGACCGACGCAGTGGTGGCGGGAGCTAGCTGAATGCCTTGGGTGGAGGCACCGGCCGGCAGGGATATGCCGGTTCTGGTTTCGTTGGGGCCGACTGCGATAAAGGCAACCAGTACCACAGCAACTGCTATCCCAGCCACCGCGATAAGAGCGGTGGGATTGAGGCCCCCCGAGGATCCTCCTCGGCCCCGCCCGTCGTAATAGTATCGGCGCGGACTCCCCTCCAACCGATGACGCGCCGGTCCTCTAGCTGACTCCGGGTAGCTCACTTCCCGGTTCGTTCGCTTGCTGCCCATAGCCTATCTATTTCCTTGATACGTCGTGGTGCTGCGCAATAGGTCGCCTGGAATGCTCGCCTGCCATGGACGCGACCCATTCAGGAACATGGCTACTGAACCAACCGGCAACGACGAGATGGCCAATAAGCAGTGGACGAGTGGGGTCCCCACCCGACCGGAGGTCCGCTCACACGCGCGTGCACTCGTAGACGCCCCGAGCCACGTCGGCCATGAGCTCGTCCCCGATCCTCAACAGCACGTCCACGCGCTCGTCGCTGAGGCAGTAATAGGCGTACTTGCCCCGTTGCTCGCGAGACACCAGGCCGCACCCGTGGAGGCACGCCAGGTGGTTGGAGACCGTGGACTGGGGCAGGCCCGTGGCCTCTACGATGGCCGAGACGGTCAGAGGGCCGGAGCGCAAGGTTTCGAGTATACCCAGGCGAGTGGGCTCCGAGAAGCCCCTGAAGAGCTTGGCCTTGAAGGTTAGGGTTGGGAACAAAGTGGTGGCACTCATAACCGAGTATCCTGATACGAGGGTGCGACGCCCAGTCTATCCACAGGGCGTCGCACGGTCAAGGAGGCTGGTTTAGACTTTCCTAAACAAGCAGAAATCGGTTACAGCAGCGACCGCACCTCTCTCAGTAGTTGGCTCGCCGTGAAGTCGTCACCTACGAACAGGCTTCGCTCGCGCCCCTCGGGATCGATCAGGTAGGTGAGCATCTTGTGGGTGACCACGTAGTCGTCAGCCGAGCCGCCATGGCCCTCTCCAGCGGGACCCTTGATCACGCCGAGGTAGTAGGAGGCCCACACCGCTTCCAGGGACGGCCGGTTTCCGGTGAGGTAGAGAACCTTGTCCTGAATGCGCCGCCCTTCCACGTACTGACTTACACGCTCGACAGTGTCCCGCTCGGGATCCACGCTGATCGCTACCAGCGCCACCTTTTCGTGCTGGTAGCGGTCCAGCCTATCGTAGACCTCCTCGAACTTCGAGATGGCGATGGGACACATCTCCTTGCAGTTGGTGTAGGCGAAGGTCAGCGCCACGGCCCTGCCTCGAAGGTCGCTGAGCCGCATGCTTTTACCCGTCTGGTCCAGCAGAGTGAACTCGGGTGCTTGT
>JAMCTB010000160.1 GCA_023380955.1 Chloroflexota bacterium
GGCAACATCAATGAACTCACCAACACGGCCCGTCGCTTCTTCGACGAGCTTGCGCCCCATCCAGTGCAACTACTACAGGTAGCTTGATCGCGATGCCTTTCTTTTGGATACGTGCTTAGGATCTCAGGCATCTCTGAGGAGATCATTAGGATCGCCTTGCCCTGTCTGGCCAGCTCCCCTATCAGGTGGTGCACCTCGGACTTGGCACCGATATCTATGCCTCGGGTGGGCTCGTCCAGGATCAGGATGCTGGGCTCGGTGACCAGCCACTTGGCCAGCACCACCTTCTGCTGATTGCCTCCTGACAGCTCGCTGGTCGCCTGTGCCACGTCGCGCAGGTGCACCCTCAGGTTGGTACAATACGAGATGGCCATCTGACGCTCCAGCTTGGGTCGGAACCAGCCACCCGGTGATATCTTGTCCAGAATAGCCATCGTGGCGTTGACGGAAACCGGGAAGGGCAGGAACAGGCCGTGGTGCTGCCGATCCTCGGGAACGTAACCGATGCCTAACTCAATCATTTGCTTCGGTGACCGGATGGTCACCGGCTTCCCGTCGATTCGGACCGTGCCGCTGTCGGGCGGGTTGATGCCGAAGAGGGCATTGGCGACGTCGGTGCGCCCCGCCCCCACGAGCCCGAACACGCCCACGATTTCCCCCTTCCGCACTTCGAAGGATATGTCGGCGAAGAATCCGGCGCGGCAAAGGCCCTCCACTTCCAGTAGGGGTTCGCCGATGGTGGCCTCGCCCTTCTCGAAGAGGGTGCTCAGGGGGCGGCCGACCATCATCCGGATGACTTCGTCCAGGGTGGTATCTCCCCGTCGCCGGGTGCCAACCATCTCGCCGTCCCGCAAGACCGTGATGCGGTCGGAGATCTCGAACACCTCTTCCAGCCGGTGGCTGATGAAGACTATGGCGGTGCCCTGGTCGCGCAGACGGCGCACGATCCGGAAGAGGTCGCCCACCTCGTTAGGCGTCAGGGACGAGGTGGGTTCATCCATCAGCAGTATGCGGGCGTTCTGAGCCAGGGCGCTGGCGACCTCAACCATCTGCTGGTCCGCGATGGATAGCCCGCGAACGCGCTGTCGCGGATCCAGGGCTACCCCGAGGGAATCGAGCAGTCTTTGCGCCTCGGCGTACATCTTGGACCAGTTGACCCGCTTGAACCGGCTGTTGTGCCCCTCGTGTCCGACGAAGATATTCTCTGCCACATCCAGGTCTGGGAAGGTGAGCGGTTCCTGATGGATCAGGGCGATGCCAAGTTGCTGGGCGACGCCGGGAGAGGCGATCTGTAGCGTGTGATCGCCCAGCATCATCTCGCCGGTCTCGGGTAGGTGGATCCCGCCGATGATCTTCAGAAGGGTGGATTTGCCGGCGCCGTTCTCCCCCACCAGGGCGTGGACCTCGCCTGGATGCAGGTCGAAGTCCACGCTGTGAAGGACCTGGGTGCCGCCGAAAGACTTGGAGATGCCCAGGGCGCGCAAGAGAGGAGCAGGGTCAGACATGAGCCTCGTCTCCCAGAGCAGTTGCTTTCAACAGGCAGACCTTCGGATCTAGGGCTCTCAATTCACCCCCTGCCATGGGGGGAAGAAGGGTTACTACATCACCGTCGGACAGCAGCGCGGCAGGGTCCGCCGAATGGCCGTTCAGGCTGAAGAGGACGGAGTATCCCCCGTGCACCCGATTCACCAGTGCCTCCTCAGCCCTGGTGCCCAACATCTCTAGCAGTCTCGCCACGGCGTCGTGAATGCTGGCTTCCTGCGGCAGCTCCAACTCGACCTCTTTGCACCGCAGTTCGAGGCGCGCGTGGCCCAACAGCCGTACCAGCACCCTCACTCGAGAACCGCCTCCTTTGCCGTGGTGCGGTAGGGCTCCAAGATTGGATTGATCCATTCCAGGTCTAGCTCGGCCAGCTTCATGGGGCGAGGGAAGGCCTTCTCGTCCCAGTTCATGATTTCGAAGTAGTTGCGCAGAGCCTGCCGCAGAGCTCCCTCGTCTACTCGGTAGCCCTCGCGGGGTCCGGTCTGGATAGGCTCAAACATCCGCTGGGGCAGCCAGAAGCGGTCCAACTCGGACTCCTCTCGGATGTTGAAGGCCCGGAACATGTTCACTCGCCGCTCGCCGTACTTCATGATCTCGTGGAAGCTGAGCTCCCAGCCGGTCACTGCCTGGGCGCCCTCCACCAGTTCGTGCATCTTGAAGTGGCGGACCGGCCCGAAGTTGAATAGGCACAGGCACATAGTGTCCATGAAGCTGAAGTGCTGCTGCAGGTAGTAGAACATCCGCAGCTTCTTGTTATCGATGCTGGAGGTTTCCAGCCGCTCCAAGACGCCCAGCGGCGTAAGTTGGTCCAGGAAGACCTGGGGGGCCTTGAAGTCGAAGTCGGTGTCGTGCTCCACCACTACGTGGTCGGCCCCGATGGGGGAAACGGCGTAGGAGATGCCGAGCATGCCCTTCACCCGCCCGTCGTGCATAGCTAGTTCCTGTCCTCTTGCATGCACGGCGAAGCGATCTGCCCCCTTGCCGATCTTCTGGGCCGCGCGCATCACCCCTTCGGCCAGAAGATCCCCGAGCCCCTCGCGGCGGGCGATCTTTTCTACCATTTGCACCACCGCTGGGCCGTTGCCGAAGCGAAGCTCCATCCCGTCGGTGTCATCCTTAGTGAGGAGGCCGTTCTCGTAGCACTCCATGGCGAAAGCGATGGAGGCGCCAGTGGAGATGCAGTCCAGGGTGTAGCGATTGCACAGCTCGTTGGCTTTCACCACGGCAGGCAGGTCAGTGATCCCACAGTCGGAGCCCAAGGCCGAGATGGCCTCATACTCGGGACCCCCGTAGGCTGGATCCACGAAGTATGGCTTTTCGGCCCTGACCACCCGTTTGCAGCGGGTGGCACAGCCCCAGCAGGATTCGTTGGTGACCTCCATCTCTTCATGCATGGTCTCGCCGTAGATGGCCTCGCCACCTTCAAGGACGCCCGTCTGGAAGTTGCGAGTCGGGAGTTGTCCATCGACATTCTGGACGCCGACGTATTCGGAAGTGCCGAGGAGGTTGTTTCCCCTGCAAGAAGGGTTCTGTTTGAAGGTCTGGGAGTAGTATCGGGCGAGTTGGTTCACCTTCTCGGGGTTGGCCAGTTCCACCTTGTGGTGGCCTCGCACGGCGATGGCTTTCAGCTTCTTGGCTCCCATGACGCACCCCATGCCGGTGCGGCCGTTGAAGTGGTTGAGGTCGTTTGTGACGTTGGCGAAGCGGACCAACTTCTCGCCGCCGGGGCCGATCTGGGCGACTCGGATCATCTTGTCGCCTAACTCTTGGCGGATCTTCTCCTGGGACTCCTTGGTCTCAAGACCCCATATCGAGGAAGCATCTCTGATTTCAGCTTGCCCATCATGGATCCAGAGGTAGACGGGCTTAGCTGATACCCCCCTGATGACGAGGGCATCGAAGCCGGCGAACTTCAGCTCCGGTCCCCAGAAACCGGAGGATTGGGTATCGCCGATGAGGCCGGTGAGGGGCGACTTGCCGGTGATAGAATAGCGGTTGTATCCCGACATCGGGGCTCCGACCACGACGCTGGTGGCGAAGACCAGGAGGTTGTCGGGGCCGTACGGATCGGCCTTGGGGGGCATCTCGTTGAGGAGATAGTAGGCGCCAACCGCGGCTCCCCCCATGTAAGTGCGGTACCAGACCTCATCATGCTCGTCAACGGAGATCTGCCCAGTGCTTAGGTCTACCTTGAGGATCTTGCCCGCATAGCCGTGAGGCATTGCCTTGCTCCCCCTCTCTCACATGTGCTTTCTCTGGTCCAGCAGCTCACCGAATCTATCGCGAGGTAAACAGAGACGTTGCACCTTTGTCTGAAGGCGGGACACCACCACAATGTGGCTTACGGTTTCCCTGGTGAGACGGGGCGGCTTTCAGCGACTACACTGTTGCTGTGTTCCCTCCTTGTCGCGGTTGATCAGAACCGGTTGCGTCCCTGTGGGAAATCGTCTTGCGCTCGGTTCGATCAACTACTAGAATGAAGACGTCCCTATTATTGGGACAACTCTATTGCTTGTCAAGGGGTAAGAATCGCTGGGAAGTTGGGTTCGGCGTGATCGCCGATTCTGTTGGTGATGGGGGTGAAGGGATGGGGCTGAACTGCAGAGTAGCCCTGGTTACCGGGGCGGGGCAGGGCATCGGGAGGGCGGTGGCTCTCCGGCTGGCCCGGGATGGAGCCGACCTGGTGGTGGCGGACCTGAACGCGGAAACCGTCCGGGCCGCGGCCCAGGAGGTGAGGGGGCTGGGGCGGAAGGCGCTGGAGCTGCAGCTGGACGTCCGGAGCTTCGCCCAGATCCAGGCCACAGTGGAGGCCGCGGTGGAGCGCTTCGGGCGGATCGACGTCCTGGTGCCCTGCGCCGGCGTAGCTCAGATCAAGGACATCCTGGAGGTAACGGAGGAGGAGTGGGATAGGGTCCTGGACGTGAACGCCAAGGGGCTCTTCTTCACCGACCAGATGGTGGCCCAGCAGATGGTGCGGCAGGGGAGCGGGTCCATCGTCAACATCGCCTCCATCTCGGGCCGGGGGCCGCGGCCCAACCAGCCCCACTACGCCGCCAGCAAGGCGGCCGTGATCTCCATCACCAGGTCGCTGGCGGCCCGTCTGGCGCCCCACGGGGTCACCGTCAACGCGATCTGCCCCGGCATCGTCGACACACCCATGTGGCGGCAGCTGGACCGGCAGATGACCGAGGAGTACGGCTTGGCCCCGGGCGAGTACACGCGCCAGCGGCTGGCTCAGGTGCCCCTTGGAAGGCTGGAAACCCCCGAGGATGTGGCCGAGGCGGTGGCCTTCCTGGTCTCCCCGGCCGCCGGCTACATCACGGGCCAGACCCTGAACGTCGACGGGGGATTCTACATGAACTGAGGCGGACAGATCCCCGTCCCGGGGTGTATCATCTTGCGCGAGGCGCCGGCCGGCAGGCCGGGGCCCACCAGGCAAGGAGGAGCGGGACGTCGATGTTGAGCACCGCCCACGTGAGCTTCACGGTGGAGGATCTGGAGCGATCCCTGGGGTTCTATCGAGATACCCTTGGCATGGAACTGGTTGGTAGAATGGAGGCGGTGTACTTCCTGGACCCGGACGGCAACACCCTGGAGTTGGTCCAGCGACCCAAGGGCTGACGATCATCCGGGGGCGGCTGCCGTGAGCGCGGGCATCCTGCCAGCAGGAGGCCGGCCGTGTCGGCGGCCCCACAGTGGGCCGATCCAGGGACCGGTGATGGTTCGCTCCGGGAATGGTGCCCTGCCCCGTTGAGGGCGTTGCATACTCGTGGTATGATGATATTACCAATAGCCAGTTGGTTGTTCTGGCCGGTGGAGGTTTGCCGCTATGTCGTCGGAACCCTTGTCCAGCCATCGCCCGCCGGACTACGGGCTGTGGTGTGATGCCACGGCCTCCTTCCAGTGGGAAACCCCTCTCCCCCGCTTTCGCCGCGTCCACCAGCGTTTCCCTAGACCCCTGGTGTCCGATATCCCCGCCGCCGTTGCTAAGGCCATGGATTCCCTCGATGGACCCGCCCGCCTCGGCTCCGGCAAACGGGTGGCCATCACCGCCGGCAGCCGCGGCATCGCCCGCATCCCCGAGGTCCTCGCCGCCGTCGTTCGGCAGGTCCGGCAGTATGGCGGGTCTCCCTTCCTGATCCCAGCCATGGGCAGCCATGGGCGGGCCACGGCCGAAGGCCAGCGTGAGCTGCTGGCGGAGTTGGGCATCACCGAGGAAACCGTGGGGGCCCCCATCGAGGCCACCATGGAGGTGGTCCAGCTGGGCGAGCTACCCAACGGAATGCCCGTCTTCATGGATCGCA
>JAMCTB010000161.1:0-10068 GCA_023380955.1 Chloroflexota bacterium
AAACGGAATCAAGAGGGGGTTCCCAGCCGAGTGACAGTGTGGGCGATGAAGGCGCTCTGGACGGCGATATCGTCGACTCGGTCGTTGCCCAGGAAGCGGCTGAGGCGCTTGAGCCGGTGCAACAGGTCGTGTTTGGGGCACTCGACCCTCCGCTCCTCGGGGGTCGGATAGGCCCGGGCCAGCTCGGAGAGATTGAGGGTGCGCTTGGCCAGGATGGCGCTGACCAGCAGGGCCAGGTTGAGGCTCTGGCTCACGTTCAGGAAGGACGCGGCGCTCTTGATGCCGTCCAGGACACGGGGGTACCATGACATAGGGAAGCCTCCTTGGGATTGTGGTTGGCTCGATACCTACCATCCTACCAGGAGGCTTCCCTCTTCATTGTTGAGTGGGTATGCGTGAGTTTCGACGCCTGCTGTACCTCGTCGATCGTCGTGAACTTCCCCAGGCTGAGCCGCACGGCTCCCAGGGCCATGCCCCGAGGCAGGCCCATGGCCGTTAGCACCCCCGACGGCTCGGTCCGGCCGGCATGGCAGGCCGAGCCCGTGGAAGCCGCCACCTCGGGTGTGGCGGCCAGCAATTCCTCGCCATCGACCCCGGGGAAGCTGACGTTCAGGGTGTTGGGAAGCCGCTCGGTCTGGTGGCCGTTCAGCGTCAGACCGGGAACGCCCTCGGTCAGAAGTTCGTGGAGGTGGTCCCGAAGGGAGCGCATCCGGGGGACGTACTCGCCCATGGTCTGCTCGGCCACCTGGCAGGCCTTCCCCAGTCCTACCATGTAGGGGACGTTCTCCGTTCCCGCTCGCCGGCCGCCCTCGTGGCCCGCGCCGTGAATCAGCGGCTCCAGCAAGACGCCCTTCCGAACGTAGAGGGCTCCCACCCCTTTGGGGGCGTACAGCTTGTGCCCTGCCACGGTGAGCAAGTCCACCCCCAGCGCGTCCACTCGCGTACCCACCTTCCCTACCGACTGGGCCGCATCGGTGTGAACGAGGACCTCCCGGTGACGGGCAATGGCGGCGATCTCGGCGATGGGCTGGAGCGTTCCGGTCTCGTTGTTGGCGTGCATAATGGAGATGAGGATTGTCTGGTCTGTGATCGCCCGCTCCACATCCTCGGGATTCACCCTCCCGTCTCGGTCCACCGGGAGGTAGGTCACGGCATATCCTCGCCTCTCCAGGTAGCGGCAGGTATTCAGCACCGCCGGGTGCTCGATCCAGCTGGTGATAATGTGGTTCCCCTTATCCCGATGCGCCTCGGCGATGCCCACCAGGGCCAGGTTGTCGGCCTCACTACCACACCCAGTGAAGACGATCTCCGGGGGCGTGCATCCCAGGATGGAGGCTACCCGGGTCCTGGCCTCCTCCACCGCCACGTGGGCCTCCTCTCCATAGGCGTGGGAGCTGGACGGGTTGCCGAAGCGCCCCTCCAGGCCAGGGGCCAGGTAGGGAGCCATGGCCTCCACCACCGCAGGATCCAAAGGAGTGGTGGCGTTGTAGTCCAGATAGATTGGTTTCATGGGTATTAGAACGCCCCCATTACCTGCCGCTCGGTGCCCAGCATCAGCTCCGCCAGCTCGCCGTAGCCGAGTGGACTCGCCCCCACGAGCAGGTCGTCCGAGCCAAAGCCCCGGGCAGCCAGGTCATCCTCGATGTAGCGCAGCCCAACGCCGGCCTCCAGGGCCCGAGCGAGGAGACCAGCCGCCCCGGCCTGATTACCCTTCAGGGCGCAGAGCACCCCGTCCTGGATGAGGCAGAGGGTCACCCTCTCACCCTGCCGCGCCATCTCGGCGGCGGTCCGCAGTCCGACGGCGGCTGCTCCGGGGCCGCTCCGCAAGACTACCAGCTTCTCTTTCGGTTGCTCCATCGATCCCTCCTCCCTCAGTAGACCGGGGTCCAGCCGCTACCGGCCAGGAGTCGCGCGCTCTCGGCCTCATCGACCACCCTCACCCCCGCGATCAGGTCGTCGGGAGTGAGCCCTCGCTCCCGGGCCGAAGGGGCATGGACGACCACCCGGCCGCCTATCTCCTCTCCGTCCTGATCCTTGCCCCGCCGAGCCAGGTACTCCTCCAGGGCCCGGGAGAGCGACAGATAGCCGATCCCCTCCGGTCGCTGGTCACGCCGAGCGACGAAAACCCCGTCCTCCATCAGGAGCAGCGTGGTCGGCACCTTGAAGTTCAGCCCGCCGGCCGCGTGGCGGATAGCCTCGGCCGCGTCGATGGTCCCGTAGGGGGCGCGACGCACCACTATGGTCATCCCTCTCTCGTTATCCATTCCTCTTTTCCCCTAACCAATCTGGTTGGACGGATCCCAGCCGCCCTCTCGGAATGTCTGCTCCTCAGTCGGGAGGCGACCATTCCTGCTACCAGCATCATGACCGGACCGTACACGGCTGCCGGCAGTGCTGCCCCATCAGGGTAGGCGGAGAGCGCCACAGCCGCGGCCACCCCGAATTCACGCATGCCGCCGAAGAATGCAAACGACACGAGCCGGCGACCGCTCACCCCCGCCAGCCTCGCGGCCAGGGCACCCCAACCGAAGCCGGACGCCACCATAGCCAGGGCGAGTCCCGCGAGCGTCAAGAGGGAAGCCGGCGCGACCGCCCCCAATGGAGCACAGGCAATGAAGACCAGTCCTACCACCGAGGCTGCCGACAGTGCCTGGCAGGCCTCGGGGTTCGGCCTCAAATACCTCGCGCGCACCAGAATGCCGATCCCCAACGGCAGCAACACCGAGAGCAGCAACTCTACCGATAGAGCCCCTGCCACCTGGGCGCCCGCGGCAAACGGGATGACCAGAAGCGAGACCACCATCGATAGGACCAAGAGCATCGTGGAAAGAGGTACATCGCCGCCCGCCAGGCCCACCATGAGTGCGCTGGTGATTTCCGCGGGTGCCAGGCCCAGCACGAGGATGCCGTCCCTTAGCGGGCCCGGCGGGAGCACAAGACGCAGGGCCAGCGCGGTACCCGGAATCGCCACGAGTTGCACTCCCAGCGCGGCCGCGACTTCTGGCCAACGTAGCGCCCCTCGGAAGTCGTCTGGGGTCAAGGCTAATCCTAACCCCAGCATCATCGTGAAGAGCAGCCATGGCACGAGAAACCCGCCGGCAGTGGCTTGACCGGGAAGCAGAAAGCCGAAGATGCCGGCCAGCAGAATCCAATAGATCAAGCGGTCAGTTAGTACGTTCACTCAAGCCCCCAGACTCAGGAAGGCATCAGTCTCGGTCACGAGGCCGAAGAGCGTCTTGAGGGAGCTGGGAGCCGCACCGTCGAGGACGTCCTCTTTCCCTATGCCACGGAACTTGAGGCAGCTCCCGCACAGCTCCACGCGAAGCCCCTTCTCGATAAGCCTGGAGAACCCCTCCTCGGCGTTGGGTACGGCCTGAGGGCCCTGCCCGGTGGTGAAGTTGTGAATCCCGTCCGCCGAGGCGAAGAGCACCACCCTGTGGCCCCCATCCAGGGCGGCCTCAACCAGCTTCATCGCCGTCTGGGTGTTCTCGTAGCCATAGGGCGTCGTCGCCAGGAAGATCGTCAGCGTTTTCGGCATTGGTGCCTCCTCTTTCATCGGTTAGCCCCGGGTGACCAGGATCTCACCCGGAAGTCCTCGTGCCATGCGTCCTATCACGGCCGCCTCGATGCCGGCTCGCCCCATCGCCGTCGCCAGCTCCTCGCCTCGCTCCGGCGGGCAGGCGATCAGCAGCCCTCCCGAAGTCTGGGCGTCGCACAGGACGATCTGTTCCTCCCGGGAGATGGCTTCCCACCGGACCTTGCCCTCCAGGTAGTGGCGGTTGTTGTGAGTGCCGTCCGGGACTACACCCTGTCTCGCCAGCTCCCACGCCTCCTCCAGCACCGGCACGCGCCCCAGCACAACCTCCGCGGCAAGTCCGCTGGCAAGGGCCATCTCGTGGAGGTGGCCCAGCAGGCCGAACCCGGTTACGTCGGTGCAGGCGTTCACCCCAACCGCGAGCATCGCCTCGGATGCCGCCTTGTTCAGCTTCGACATCACGTCCACGACGCGCTCTATGGATGCAGGACTCGCCAGGCGCCGGTCGATGGCCGTGGTGATAAGTCCGATCCCCAGGGGCTTGGTGAGGAAGAGCAGGTCGCCCGGCTTTGCCCCGGCGTTGGTCACTACTCGATCGGGGTGGATCAGGCCGGTCACCGCCATGCCGTACTTGGGCTCCCCGTCGTCCAGTGAGTGTCCACCTGCCACGAGCACTCCGGCTTCGGCGGCCTTCTCGGCGCCGCCCCGCAGGATCTCGCCGAGCAGGTGCAGGGGGAAGGTCTTGGCGGGGAAGCCCACCAGGTTCAGGGCCAGGATGGGGTTCGCGCCCTTGGCGTAGATGTCCGAGAAAGCGTTGGCGGCGACGATGGCCCCGAAGGCGTAGGGATCGTCCACCACCGGAGTGATGAAATCAACGCTCTGGACCAGGGCGAGCTCGTCGCTGATGCGGTAGACGGCGGCGTCGTCCAGGCTACCGGGGCCGACCAGCAGCCTGGGATCCGAGACAGCAGGTAGGTAGCGCAGCACCTGCGCCAGGTCCGCGGGACCTATCTTGCAGGCTCAACCAGCCCCATGGGAGAGGGAGGTGAGCTTGAAGATCGTGCTCGTTTCGACAGTAGGCTGTGCCATACCCGAAGGCTATCACCCGCGATGCTATAATGCCACTGCCAACTCGTAATATGACCTATTCAGCTGGGTTATAGCGATGAACCTCTACCGCCTGAGGATCTTCCTGGCTGTCGCCCGTCGCCTCTCTTACTCCCGGGCCGCCGAGGACCTCTTCATCAGCCAGCCCGCCGTCTCCCGCCACGTGGCGTCCCTGGAGAAGGAGCTGGGGGTCCAGCTACTCGGGCAGTCGGGCAACAGGGTGTTCCTGACCGAGACCGGCCGGCTGGTCTACGGCTACGCCCAGAGGCTCTTCGACGTGGAGGAGGAGCTGGGCAGGGCACTGGCGGAGATGGCGAACCTGGGGAGGGGATACTTGCGGCTGGGAGCCTCCAGTACGCCGGGCGTCTACCTGCTCCCGCCCGTGGTGGCCGCCTTCCAGGAGCTGTATCCGGAAATAGAGGTAAGCCTGCTGGTCACAAACAGCCAGGAGGTGGAGACCCGCGTGCTGGGTGGCGAGCTGGACCTGGGCTTCGTGGGAATGAGCTTCCAGCCCGGAGTACAAATCCTCCCCTACACCCGAGATCGACTGGTGATCGTGGCGCCCCCTTCGCATCCCCTGGCCTCGGAAGCGACCGTCCCCCTCGAACGGCTGCGATCCGAGCGTTTTCTCCTGCGCGAGCCGGGCTCCGGCACCAGGAGAGTCCTGGAGGAAGAGCTGGAACGCCATGGGTTTCGGCTCTTCCGGGTCATGGAGCTCGCGGGCTGCGAGGCCGTCAAGCGGGGGGTGATGGCGGGCATGGGGATAGCCGCCGTGTCGGGGTACAGCGTGGAGATCGAGCTGCGCCAGGGGTTGCTGGGGATCATCACCGTGGATAGGCTGCGGCTGGAGAGGGAGATCAGCATCATCTCCCGCAAAGACGTGCGCCCCTCAGCAGCGGCCCTCGCCTTCACGGCCCTGGCGCACAAGCTGGTAGCGTCGGCTCCTGGGGCTTGACCTTGCCGTTAGGAGGAAGGTGTACTATGGCTCCGAAAGGGGGTGAAAGACGTGGTCAGATCCTTGACCGTCGGACAGCTTGCGAAGAGGGCGGGAACCACGGCGAAGGCCGTCCGGTACTACGAAGGCCTGGGGCTGCTCGATCCGGCTCCTCGGGCCGTCAACAGCTACCGCCTCTATGATGCCGGGGCGCTGGACCGCCTCCTCTTCATCCGGCGGGCCAAGCTCCTCGGCGTCAGCTTGAGCGAGATCCGGGAGCTTCTCCATGAGGTGCCAGGCGGCTGCCAACACCTTCAGGGTGAAGTGGAGGAGCTGCTTACCAGGAAGATCGAGCAGTGCCGACAACAGATCGGCGAGCTGGCAGAGCTACAGCGGTCGCTGGAGGAGCGCCGTTTGATCCTAAGGTCGAAACGCAATGAAGAGATTGCGGTCTCGCCCCTCTCACCGCGTTGCGCTTGCCTGCCGGTTGATCCCAGAGAAGTTGTCGCGACCTCTTGACATTGCCCGTCGGGCCGGGTTGTAGGCTGCGGCCATCACTTGAGAAAGGAGGCAGCAGCCATGGTATCCAAGCCAGCGGCCGGCCGCAAACCGGTGATCCGGGGCGAGGAGGCAAAGGCTAAGGTGGCCACACCAGCCGCGAGCCCGTGCGGGTGCGGGTGTGGGGCGAAGCCGGCCCCGAAGAAGTAGCCCGGGCGCCTTGCCGTGCAGAGGGGATGGGACGTCCCGTCCCCTCTGTGTCGTGGCTGGGGCGAGCCACCGGCAGGCTGACAAGCCCTTCGCGCATGAAGGGGATCTCGCTGAGCGGTTCGAGTACACCCGACATTCCCGACAATATGCGGCTAGTGAGAGTGAGGGTCCAGGCTACCGTGGACATGGTTTTCAATGCGGTGATGCTCTTCTCCCGAGCTGCTGGCCGGGTCCACGTGGATGGTGGCGTTGGAGAGATACCCCAGGTTGTGTAGAAGCTGGTGCCTCGCTTCGACGGCCACGGCGTGCCCTTCGGCAACGGAGAGCCCCGGGTCCACGGCCAGGTTTGCCTCCGCGTGAAGCCGATGTCCGAGCCATCTCACCCTCACCTCCCCGACGTCACGCACCCCCGTGGTCTGCTTGACCGTCCGTTCGATCTGGTCGACCACCTCCGGGTCTACCCCATCGAGGAGTCTGGTAAGAACTACGCGGCCCGATTCCCACACGATCCGCAGGATCAGCAGGGTGATGACGAGTCCAATTAGCGGGTCGGCAAGGGGATAGCCTATCCAAACGCCCACGGCTCCGGCGAGAACAGCCAGACTGGCGAGGCCGTCCACCCGGGCATGATAGCCATCGGCGATCAGGGCGGCGCTGCCGATCTCATTGCCTACCCGGATCCGAAACAGGGCCACGGCCTCGTTGCCCAGGAAACCAACTATCGAGGCGAGAACGACAGCCCACAGATACTGAACGGTCTGGGGATGAAGGAGACGCTGGACCGATTCGTAGCCGGCGACCACGGCACTGACGAGAATGGTCAGGACCACAGCAACCCCTGCCAGATCTTCCACACGGCCGTAGCCGTAGGTGAAGCGCCGGCTGGGCTTGCGCTGGACCAGGGTGAAAGCCACCCACAACGGGATGGCCGTCGCGGCGTCGCCGAAGTTGTGGATGGTGTCCGCCATGAGGGCCACGCTCCCGGAGAAGTACACGACGAAGAGCTGGAGAAGGGCGGTGACGGCCAACCCCGCCAGCGACCACTTGGTTGCCCAGATCCCGCGCTGGCTGGTGAGGATCGTCGGATCGATGGGACCATGGGTATGGCCGTGGGCCGGCCCGGGGTGATCCTGCCCATGGGAATGCGAGTCCTCGTGATGATGATCGTGACCGAGCATAGAAAACCCCCTCCAGCTAAGAAATGAACCTGTCGAGGGCTTCCTTCAGGCTCACCCACTCGTCGTCGGCATCCCCCGTCGCCGCGGCTCCCCGCAGGCAGGACTCTACGTGGTCCGATAGGATCACGCGGGAAACCTGCTCCACGGCAGACCGGATGGCGGCAAGTTGTATCAGCACGTCCGGGCAGGCTCGGCCCTCCGCGACCATGCCCTTGACCGCCCGGACGTGTCCCTCGATTCGGGAGAGCCGGTTAATCACCTCTTTGGTGTGCTTGTGCTCCCCGTGGCTCTTCGCGTCCCTCATGTTCGCCTCCAGTTGAAGCGGCCGATAGGGTCTTATTCATGTGCCCATAGCATATCCCCCCGGGGGGGATATGCCAAGTACTCAGAGGCACAGGACCTGCGAACTGGTCCCGTGACAAAACTGATCACCGAGGCCGATACTCGTGAAGCGCATACTCGCGTCTGTGGCGGTTCTGATGGCAGTCATTGCTTTGATGCTCAGGATTGGGGCCGAAAGGCTAACACGACTGTGTTCCCCGTCCAGTGCTCGAAGTGGGCCCGAGTTCAAGGGGCACCCCTGGTTCGCCGCCACGTACGACTTCGTCAGTCGATGGAGCGAGCCGGAGTTCCTGAGACGTTTCCGCTCGCTCGTCGCGGGCGAAGCCACGGGACGAGTGCTGGAGATCGGCGTCGGCACCGGGGCCAACTTCCCTTATTACCAGCGGGCCGGGCAGATCGTCGCCGTGGAGCCGGACCCTTTCATGCTCGGGAGAGCCAGAAGGCGAGCAGACAGGCTGGGGCTGGAGGTCGAGTTCCAACAGGCGGCCGCGGAGGCCCTGCCTTTCCCCGACGCGTCCTTCGACACGGTTGTGGCAACCCTCGTCTTCTGTTCAGTCGCGGACCAGGACCGGAGCTTTACAGAGGTGAAAAGGGTCCTGAGGCCAGGCGGCACCTTTCGCTTCTTGGAGCACGTTCGGGCAGACGGGAGGCTGGTCGGGGAGGCACCGGACCTTCTCACGCCCTTGTGGCAGCAGGTGGGCGCCGGCTGCCATCTGAATCGCCGCACATCAGAGAGCATCGAGGCAGCCGGCTTCGAGATCGAGGAACTGCGGCAGGAGGGCCGATCTTCGCTCTTCCCCATTGTGGCTGGGGTGGCCAGGGACAGGGATGGTTTGCCGTAGAGCCTGCAGCAACAAAAGTGTGGCACACCCCCGGCGAGCCGGGGACTCCAGAGAGTGCTATGCTACAATGACACCTGTGAACAGGCTCCTCCTCCTTTTCGTTGGGCTGTCCCTTCATCTTGCGGGCTGCGCGGCTGAGCCCAGCATCAATGTCAGCCTGTCGAAAAACCTCCTGAACGGCACGGTAAGGGCGCCTGTCCAGCCGGACGACGGCGCCCTGATCGTCGGTTTTGACCGTCGCCTCGAGCCCAGGGAGGACGTCCGTATGTACGCCCCCTCCTCGCCTACCTGGAGCGAGCCACGGGACGAGCTTTCCGTCTCCACGTCACACCTCGTGACGGCAATGTGGTCGACGAGGTCGGGGCAGGGCAAGTCGACTTCGCCATAGTGGGAACACTCAGCTACCTTCAGGCCCGCGAGCGCTTTGGAGGGAGAGCCCTGGCGAGAGGGCTCAACACCGAGGGGGAGCCGACCTATCGGGCAGCCATCATCACCCGTCCTGACGGCGTTATCCGCGCACTCTCGGATCTCCGCGGGCGCTCCTTCGCTTTCGGGGCCCCCAATTCCACCCAGGGGAACCTGATCCCGCGAATGATGCTGGCGGGGGAGGAGATCAACCTGTCCGATCTGCGGGGCTACGAGTACACCAACTCTCACGCCGCCACGGCCAGCGCCGTCGTGAACGGACGTGACGATGCCGGCGGCATGCAAGATACCCTGGCTCTTGCCCTGCAAAGCCGTGGCCTTGTGCGGATCGTCGCGCAGTCTCCCCCGTATCCCAGCAGCGGGGTCATGGTCTCCGCAACCGTACCTGAGGACGTCGCGGAACTGGTGCGAAAGGCGCTGCTGACTTTCGATCCCACCGGCCGTGATGCGTCGGGTCTCTACCACTGGGACCGTTCCGAGATGCCCCGGGGGTTCGCCCCGGCACAGGACGAGGACTACGAGGTGCTACGGCAATGGGCATCGTCCCTCGGCTTGCTTTCCCGCTGAGGCTGCGAGCTCGCAGCCTCAGCGGCCAGATTGCGCTGAACACCTCCACGATCGTGGTGGTGGCGGGACTCCTCACCATCCTCGCCCTCAACACGGTGCTCGCCCAGGCCCTTCGGGACCAGCTCCTCACCAAGGGGCAGGCCCTGACCCACACCGTGGGCGAGAGCATCGCAAACCCCCTGCTCGACGGGGACGTCCTGGCGGTCCAGGACATCCTCGCCAATCTCAAGGCGACGAGCCCGGACGTGGTCTACGCCTACGCTTTTGGACCCGACGAGGGTCCGGTCATTCACACCTTCTCCGGCGGCCTTCCCCAGGATCTCCTCGTCAAGCTCCGGATCCCGCCCGAGCAGGAAGAGAGCATCCGGCTGCTGTCAACGGAGAGCGGGCCCGTGCGCGACTTCGCGTGGAGGCCTCGGTGATCAGTTT
>JAMCTB010000161.1:10080-12137 GCA_023380955.1 Chloroflexota bacterium
CTGTGGCGTTCAGCCGGCTCGTGGCTCGGCCGCTTACCGAGTTGGCGAGGTACGCCCGCCGTTTGGGCCAGGGTAAGTTCGAGAGCGTGCCGGCGGCACGCAACTACGACGAGATCGGCGAGCTGACGAACGCATTTACCGAGATGGCGGGAGAAGTTCAGGAAAGCATGGACCGGCTGCGCGCTTCCGAGGCAGGGTATCGCGCCCTGATTGGTGCCGCTTCGGAGGTGGGCGAGAGCATCGCCCTGATTGCCGACTCAGGCATCGACGAGGGCTCCTTCCTGTTCGTCAACGACGAGTTCTGCCGGCTCACGGGGTACAGTCGAGAGCGGCTGCTCGGCGTGAGCGCGGCGGAGGTGCTCCATCCCGACAGCCTGGAGCAAGTCGCGGCCACCTGGCAGGCCATTCGCGGTGGCGAACCCGTCCCTCCTCATGAGTTGATCCTGGTGGCGCGGGATGGCAGGTCCACCGTCGTGGAGACCGGCGGCACCCTCGTCATCTACCAGGGGCAGCGGGCACTGGCCTGGTTTGCGCGGGACATCACCGAGCGCAAGGCTCGGGAAGCGGAGACGCAGCGCCTCTGGGCCGAGCTGGAGGACAAGGAACACCTGCGGGCCGAGCTGCTGGCGAGGGCCATTCACGTCCAGGAGGACGAGCGGCGTCGCATCGCACGCGAGCTTCACGACGAGACCGGTCAGGCGATGAACGCCATGGTCTTCGGCCTCAAGGCAGCCGAAACCGCCCTGGAGAACGACCCCGTGAAGGCCAGGGATGTATTAGCCCGACTGAAGGCCGCCGCCAGCGACAACGTGCGGGAGCTGCAGGGCATCATCTACGACCTCAGGCCCAGTGTTCTCGACGACCTGGGGCTGATCCCTGCCTTGAGGTGGCTCGCTGAGAGCCGCCTGGAAGCGGCCGGCATCCGAGTCGATTGGGAGATCACTGGCGACGAGCGGCGCCTGGGGCCAGAGGTGGAGACGGCCCTCTTCCGCATCGGACAGGAGGCGCTGTCCAACGTCCTTCGTCACGCCGAGGCTCATCACGTCTGGCTCGGCTTGGACTTTTCGGCACGTTCCATTACGCTGTGCGTCCGGGACGATGGGCAGGGGTTCGACCCGCGGATCATGTTTGCCCACCGGGACGAGAGCGGTCGAGGCCTTGGGCTGCTCGGTATGCGAGAGCGGGTCGAGCTTCTGGGCGGGTCGTTCTCTGCTGAGTCCACCCCGGGGGAAGGCACGACGGTGCGGGCGCAAATCCCCGTGATCGAGGGAGAGGCAGAAGCATGAGCAAGATCCGAATACTGCTGGCCGACGACCACGCGGTACTCAGGGCGGGCATCAGGGCTCTTCTGGAGCTGCAGCCGGACTTCCAGGTGGTGGGCGATGCCTCTGACGGCGCCCAGGCCATAGCCGCCGTGCGGGCGCTGCTGCCGGACGTCGTGCTGATGGACCTGGGAATGCCCGGGATGGACGGGCTCGCGGCCACCCGGCAGATCAAGGAGATCAGCCCGAACACCCGCATCCTGATCCTCACCCAGCACGAGAACAAGGAGTACGTGCTTCCGGCCTTGAAGGTGGGGGCCTCTGGCTATGTCCTGAAGCGCTCGGAGGGCGACGAGCTGCTGAATGCCGTCCGCACTGTTCACGCCGGCGGCACCTTTCTGGATCCCTCGGTGGCCGGACTGATCGCCGAGGAGGTGCGCCGCGGCAGCAGCGCCCAGGATCCTTACGAGACCCTGTCCGACAGGGAGCGGGAGGTTCTGCTGTTGCTCGCTCAGGGGAAGACCCACAAGCAGATCGGCGAAACCCTCTTCATCAGCGCCAAGACCGTGGACTTCCACCGCACAAACCTCCTACGGAAGCTCGGGCTTTCATCTCGGGCGGACCTCACCCGCTACGCGGTCAGGCGGGGGCTGATCTCGTAGCAGAAAGCAGGGAAATTCCCTGGCCCCCACCTGGGAGTTTTCCTAGTTACCCTCTGAGACACCTTCCCCTACCCTTTCCACGTGTCTACTGCCTATCCCCGTGCCCTCAACGCGTTTAGAGATTCCACAAGGA
>JAMCTB010000162.1 GCA_023380955.1 Chloroflexota bacterium
TGGATCCCCAGTCGGTGCAGGGTCGGGGCGCGGTTCAGCAGCACCGGGTGGTCCTGGATCACCTGGTCGAGCACGTCCCACACCTCGGGCCGCACCCGCTCCACCATGCGCTTGGCGCTCTTGATGTTCTGGGTGAAGCCCTGGCTCACCAGCTCGCGCATCACGAACGGCTTGAACAACTCCAGGGCCATCCGCTTGGGCAGCCCGCATTGGTTCAACTTCATCTCCGGGCCGACCACGATCACCGAGCGGCCCGAGTAGTCGACCCGCTTGCCCAAGAGGTTCTGGCGGAAGCGGCCCTGCTTGCCCTTGAGCATGTCGCTCAACGACTTCAGCTTGCGGTTGCCGGTCCCGGTGATCGCCCGACCGCGCCGGCCGTTGTCGATCAGGGCGTCCACCGCCTCCTGGAGCATCCGCTTCTCGTTGCGCACGATGATCTCGGGGGCTCCCAGCTCCAGCAGCCGCTTGAGGCGGTTGTTGCGGTTGATGACCCGCCGGTAGAGGTCGTTGAGGTCGGAGGTCGCGAAGCGCCCGCCGTCCAGCTGCACCATCGGGCGCAGCTCGGGGGGGATGACCGGGAGGACCTCCAGGATCATCCAGGTGGGCTTGGTCTCACTCTTGCGGAAGGCCTCGACCACCCGCAGCCGCTTGACCGCCTTCTGCTTGCGCTGGCCGCTGGTGGACAGCAGCTCCTCGCGCAGGTGGATGGACTCCGCTTCCAGGTCGATCCCTTCCAGCATCTCCTTGATGGCGGCGGCGCCCATGGCGGCCCGGAACACCGACCCGAACTTCTCGGTGAACTCGCGATACTCCGAGTCCGTCAGCAGCTGGCGGACGGTGAGCGCCTCCAGCCGGGTCCTGGTCTCCTCCAGCTCGGCCCGGATCCGGGCCAGCTCCTCGTCACCGACGGAGTTCCCCGCCTCCCGGCGCTCCTCCATCTCCTGGCGCAGTGCGGAAGCCTCTGCGGCCCGCCGCTCCCGGATCTGGCTGACGGTGGTGGTCTCCTCCGCGGAGATCGCCGCCAGCATCTCCGCCAGGGTCGAGCGCAGCTGCTCGGCGTGCTCCTCGGAAAGCGGAGTCCCCCGCTTGACGATCACCTGCTTGTCGTCCCGGTCCTTGAGGGCCATGTCGCTGGGCGCCTTCTTGCCCAGCCCGGCCTCGATCCGCTGGCTGAGGGACTCCGCGTCGGCCTCCAGCTTCTCGCGCCTGCCCTCTGCCTCAGCCTGGGCGGTGGAGATCTCCTTCTCCGCCAGCTCCTCCACGTCCTTGACCTTCTGCTCCTGGGCCTCCAGGAAGCTCTCCAGCTCCGCGGTGGCGGCGCGCCGCAGCTCGGAGATGCGGTCGCTCTTCTCGGGGTCGAGCTCCAACAGCGCCTGGGCGCGGGCGTCCTCGTCGACCCGGGTGACGATGTAGTTGGCGAAGTAGAGGACCTTCTCCAGGTTGCGGGGAGACATGTCCAGCAGGAGCCCCAGCCGGCTGGGGATGCCCTTGAAGTACCACACGTGCGAGACCGGGCTGGCCAGGCGGATGTGCCCCATCCGCTCGCGGCGCACCTTGGACCGGGTCACCTCCACCCCGCACTTGTCGCAGATGATGCCCTTGTAGCGGTAGCGCTTGTACTTGCCGCAGTGGCACTCCCAGTCCTTGGTGGGACCGAAGATCTTCTCGCAGAAAAGACCGTCCCGCTCCGGACGCAGGGTCCGGTAGTTGATGGTCTCCGGCTTGGTCACCTCGCCGTGAGACCAGGAGAGGATCGTCTCCGGGCTGGCGAGGGACAGCTTCAGGGCATCGAAATTCTCAAGCTTAAGCAAGGCTTGTCCGCCTCCTGGCGAATTGGTGGATGAGCGGGTACCCGAGCGCAGTCAGCTCGCCGAGATCGGCTGCGCCCACAGGGGAATCGGAAATGAACGTCACTCTCAGCGGCCGATGTCCTCGGCATCGTCGCGTTCGTCGCGCTCCAGGTTGATGCCCAAGCCCAGCGGCAGATCGGGCATGTCGTCCTCCGCGAACACGATCTGTTCCTCGTTCTCGGACATGATCTCCACCCCCAGGCCCAGCCCCTGGAGCTCCTTGACCAGAACCCGGAAGGACTCCGGGATCCCGGCATCCAGGGTGTTGTCACCCTTGACGATCGCCTCATAGGCCTTGACCCGGCCCACGATGTCGTCGGACTTGATGGTGAGGATCTCCTGGAGGATGTGGCTGGCCCCGTAGGCCTCCAGCGCCCACACCTCCATCTCCCCGAACCGCTGGCCCCCGAACTGGGCCTTGCCCCCCAGCGGCTGCTGGGTCACGAGCGAGTAAGGACCGGTCGACCTCGCGTGTATCTTGTCGTCCACGAGGTGGGCCGCGTGAAGACCTACGAGGCGATCGTCAAGGGCGAGAACATTCCCGAGCCGGGCGTTCCGGAGTCGTTCAAGGTGCTCGTCAAGGAGCTCCAGAGCCTGTGCCTCGACGTCAAGGTCCTGGCGGAGGACGCCCGTGAGATCGAGATCCGCGAGTCGGAGGAGGACGTGACGGAGGCGGCCAGGGACCTCGAGCTCAACATCGAGGGGCCGGACGGGAAACCCCTGTTCGCCGGGGGGGCGGAGGCCGGGGCCGAAGCCGGCGCCGACGAGGGCGGCGAGAGCGTCGCGTTCGCGGCCGAGCAGGCGGTCTCGGCGGACGCGCGGAAACCCGGGCAGGTGATAGACCTGGCGCAGGTGCGGCAGGCGCTCACCAAGGGACCGGCCGGCCGGGGCGCCGGCGACGAGCCCGCTCCCGCCGGCAGGAACAAGAAGCGGTAGCCCGGGGCCCGCATCCGTCGTCCAATTCGCCCGAAGGGGGTAGGACCTTTGCTGGACAACTTCGACTCGATCCGCATCAGCCTCGCTTCTCCCGAGCAGATCCGGGCCTGGTCGAAGGGTGAGGTCAAGAAACCCGAGACGATAAACTACAGGACCCTCAAGCCGGAGCGCGAGGGCCTGTTTTGCGAGAAGATATTCGGCCCCACCAGGGACTGGGAGTGCCACTGCGGCAAGTACAAGAGGGTGAGGTACAAGGGGATCATCTGCGACCGGTGCGGGGTGGAGGTCACCCGCTCGAAGGTGCGCCGCGAGCGCATGGGCCACATCGAGCTGGCGGCGCCGGTCTCGCACATATGGTACTTCAAGGGCATACCGAGCCGGATGGGGCTTCTGCTCGACATGTCCCCCAGGGCGCTTGAGAAGGTGCTCTACTTCGCGGCCTACGTCGTCATCGAGCCCGGGAACACGCCGCTCATGCACAAGCAGCTCCTTACGGAGAACGAGTACCGGGACTACAGGGAGAAGTACGGTCAGGCGTTCAAGGCGGGGATGGGCGCCGAGGCGATAAAGAAGCTGCTGGAGCAGATCCGGCTGGATGAGCTCGCGAAGGAGCTCAGGACGGAGCTCCGCCAGGCCAGCGGTCAGAAGAAGCTCCGGGCGATAAGGCGCCTGGAGGTCGTCGAGGCGTTCAGGAAGTCGGGGAACAGGCCCGACTGGATGATCCTCGAGGTCGTCCCCGTGATCCCGCCGGACCTCCGGCCCATGGTGCAGCTCGACGGCGGCCGTTTCGCCACGTCGGACCTCAATGACCTGTACAGGCGGGTGATAAACCGCAACAACAGGCTGAAGAGGCTGCTTGACCTGGGGGCGCCGGACATAATCGTCCGGAACGAGAAGAGGATGCTGCAGGAGGCCGTCGACGCGTTGATCGACAACGGCAGGCGGGGCCGGCCCGTCACCGGGCCCGGGAACAGGCCGCTCAAATCCCTCAGCGACATGCTCAAGGGAAAGCAGGGCCGGTTCCGCCAGAACCTGCTCGGCAAGCGCGTTGACTACTCGGGGCGCTCCGTCATCGTGGTGGGGCCCGAGCTGAAGGTGCACCAGTGCGGGCTCCCCAAGGAGATGGCGCTCGAGCTGTTCAAGCCCTTCGTGATGAAGAAGCTGGTGAAGGACGGCTACGCCCAC
>JAMCTB010000163.1:0-7419 GCA_023380955.1 Chloroflexota bacterium
CTGACCTGGGACTACCCCACCACGGGAAAGAACGAGGACCCCAGCGTCGATCACGTCGACCGCGAGATCAACGGCTACCAGTGGGCGAGCCGGTGGGAGGATCGGAGGCAGGTCCTGGACTACACGGCGCTCAGGGACGACGGCTCCACCGCCTCCGGTTGCTGGCTGTACTCCGGCATCTACCCGGAGGCGGGGAAGAACCTGGCACGCAACCGCACTCCGGACCCCGACTGGAACCCCGGGAGCCACCTGGGCTGGGGCTTCACCTGGCCCGGCAACCGCCACATCATGTACAACCGCTGCTCGGCCGACCCGGACGGGAAGCCCTGGTCCGAACGGAAGAAGTACATCTGGTGGGACGAGGTGGCCAAGAAGTGGGTGGGCTACGACGTTCCGGACTTCCACGAGGACAAGCCCCCCTCCTACACCCCACCACCGGATGCCGTGGGGATGGAGGCCCACTCGGGCAGCGAGCCCTACATCATAGCGCCCGACGGCCGAGCCTGGCTCTTCGCCCCCGCGGGGATGAAAGACGGCCCCATGCCGGCCCACTACGAGCCGGTGGAGTCGCCGGTGGCCAACCGGCTCTACCCGCGGCAACAGATCAGCCCCGTGGCTGGGCTGTTCATCCGGCCCGACAACCGTTACGCCGAGGTGGGCGATCCCAACTACCCCTACGTCATCTGCACCTACCGGCTCACCGAACACCACACGGGCGGCGTCATGACCCGCTGGCTGCCGTGGCTTTCCGAGCTTCAGCCTGCCGGCTTCGCGGAGATCAGCCCGGAGCTGGCCGCCGAGAAGGGGATCGAGAACGGCGGCTGGGTCACGGTGTCGTCACCTCGAGGCGAGATCGAGGCCCTGGCCCTGGTGACCCCCCGGATGGTTCCCCTGCGGCTCGACGGGAAGGTCGTTCACACGGTGGGGATGCCCTGGCACTTCGGCTACAAGGGCATCGCCAGGGGTGACACGGTCAACACCCTCTCCCACATCTCGGAGGATCCCAACAGCAAGATCCACGAGGGAAAGGTGTTCGTCTGCAATATCCGCGCGGGCCGGAAGGGGGTACTGCGATGAGCCAGCACCTTCTGCGTTTGGCCGGTGAGGAACAGGAGAAGCCAAACTACTCCGGCCGCGTCGCCAGTTGGGATCGGTTTGGCCCCGGCTACAACATCGAGCCGCCGGAGACGCTGAACGAATCGGTCATGACCACTGGTTTCCGGATCGAGCCGGGCGTCGCCTACGGTTTCTTCACCGACACCACGGTGTGCATCGGCTGCAAGGCATGCGAGACAGCCTGCAAGCAGTGGAACCAGATCCCCATGGGCGACTTCGGCTTCAAGGGGACCAGCTACGACAACACCACGGAGCTAAGGGCCACCACGTGGCGGCACGTGACCTTCCTGGAGGAGTTCCATCGGGACGGACAGGCGAACCGGTGGCTCTTCATGAGCGACGTCTGCAAGCACTGCGAGCAGGCCGGCTGCCTGGAAGCCTGTCCGACGGGCGCCATCGTTCGGACGGAGTTCGGGTCGGTGCTGATCCAGCAGGACGTCTGCAACGGCTGCAAGTACTGCGTGCCCAGCTGCCCCTTCGGGGTGATCACGGTGGCGGAGGGCCAGGACAACACCGCCCACAAGTGCACCCTCTGCTACGATCGGCTGAAGGCGGGCATCGAGCCCGCCTGCGCCAAGGTCTGCCCCACCGACTCCATCCTCTTCGGGCCGGTTGCGGAGCTGCGGAAGATCGCGCGGCGGCGGGTGGAGGAGCTCCACGACCGCGGCATGCGGGAAGCCTATCTCTACGGGGTGCCCAACAGCCCGGGCGCCACCGGAGGGATCGGCAGCCTGAACTGCTTCTTCCTGCTGACCGAGCGACCCGAAGCCTACAACCTGCCCGCGGCACCGGAACTGCCCTCCCGGCGGGCTACCCAGGGCTTTCTCACGGCCGCGGCCGCCGCTCTGGCCTACGGTGCCGCCACCGTCCTGGCGATCCGCACGGCCCAACGAAGCCGCAGGTAGGAGAAGGGAGAAGGACGATGATTGGTGAAATGCTCCGAACTACCGAGGAGCCGGCGATAGCGATCAGTCCCCAGCAAGCCGCCCAGCAGGACGCCCAGGCCTGGCGGGTGACGCGGCAGCCGGGGCCTACCAGCTACTACCGCTATCCCCTGCTGAAGAAGCCGGGGTGGAGCTGGGAGATCCCTGCCTACTTCTTCACCGGCGGGCTGGCGGCCGGTTCCTACCTTATCGCCACCCTCGCCGATCTATTTGGGACGAAGGAAGACCGGGCGGTTTCCCGAGCGGGGCGTTACATGTCCCTGATTGCCCTGATCGTCAGCCCGCTTCTCCTGATCCTGGATCTGGGCCGGCCGCGCCGCTTTGCCCACATGCTGAGGGTCTTCAAGGTTCGCTCCCCCATGAACCTGGGGACCTGGGGGCTGGTGGGCTTCAGCGTCTTCGCCGTCCTGGGAGTCCTTCGCCAGTGGGTGGAAGACGGCATCCTGAGCCGAGGTTCCATCGTCGCCCGGGTCCTCGGGTGGGTGCCCCTGCAGGTCTCGGGGATCCTGGGGAGCCTCTTCGCCTTCTTCGTGGGCAGCTATACGGGGGTGCTGCTCAGCTTCACCAACGCCCCGATCTGGGCCAAGAACCGACTACTCCAGGGGCCGCTCTTCCTGACCTCGGCCCTGTCCACCGGGCTGTCGGCCATTAGCCTGGCCCTGACGCTGACCGGTAGCTCCAACCCACACAGCGAGAAGTGGATGAAGCAGGCCGAGAACGCCGCGACCATGGGGGAAATGGCGGCAACGGCGGGTACTCTGGCTACGGTCGGGTCCTTGGGCAGGCCCCTCCTGGCTAGCCGAGCCGCCATCGGCTTCTGGCCCGGGGCGGTAGGCCTTGGGCTCGTCCTGCCGATGATGCTTCGCCGTGCGGAGAGGATGGCACCGGGGGAGGCACGACACACCCTCCGCATAGCGTCCAACGTCTCCACGCTGCTGGGCGGGTTGATCTTCCGGTGGGTGGATGCCCGGGTCGGACGTCCCTCCATCGAGGATCCGGACTACTACTTCACCTTCACCAAACCAAGACCCTGAGGTGAGGTTGGCGAGGGCGGGAGGGCTGTCGCCAGCAGCAGCATCCAACCTCGGAGCCGGCCGAGCCTCGCCATGGCGTCCCATCAGGAACAGCGTCCTTGCGGGGAGCGCGAGGGATATGCCGGAGAAGGGCAACGGCGAAGACGGCGCAACTCTCCTGGCACGACATATGTTGTAGTGGCTGAGCAAGAGGAAAACAGCCCGCGTAATGCACGTCGGAGGGTAGGTCGTGCCGAAAAAGCAGTTGGTGCCCGAAGGCGAAACCGTAAACGTCTCTCTGGGAATACAGCTGTTGGACTTCAATGAGGCCGAGGCCATGTCCAACCAGACGTGGGCAGGTGCCGAGGAGGTGCTGGAAAGCGTCGATCTCTCCCGACACCCGGCCAGCGTCCAGACTCTCCGCCTCCTCCTGGAACGGGGATGGGAATCCGATAGCGTGACCGGCTTGCTGCTGGGCATCTGGATGAGGAAGAAGGGGCCGGCGCGGGAGATCGCCCAGGACCTGCTCGCCCTCGATCGCGCCCACCGGCGGGTGCTGACGGCCCTCTATGCCGCGGGAGAGTCCCGGTCGGTGATCCAGTACTCCGTCACCCGCGATGGGACCCTCATGCAGCACAGCTACAGCCGGAAGGCGCTGGGAAGCACGGAGATAACGCTGTTCCCCGCATAGGGACAATCGCCGCACCCCGTAGGAGCGCCCTCCTGGGCGCGAGTGGCCCGGGCTACGTCCGGTTCGGCCCTGGGAAGCGCCTCCTACGGGGTGCCGTCGCCGGTTTCCCTCAGCTTCCCCTCAGCTCCTCCATCGCCGTCCTGAAGATGGCGATGCCCTCGGTGATCGCCTGCACCGAAGGGGCGAAGGTGAAGCGCAGGTGCTTCTCCCCCATGGCACCGAACTCCGTGCCGGGCCGCACGTTCAGTCCCCGCTCGTACAGGAACTTCATCATCTCCACCGCCGAGAGCGGCGCCTCGTAGCGAACCCAGGCGTAGAAGGCCGCCTCGGGCTCGTAAACGCGGACCCCAGGGATCTGGGCAAGCTGCTCCCACATGGCTTTCCGCTGGACCTCGTACTGGGCAAGCATCCAGGCCCGCCACTTCTTGTCTTCCGATTCGTTGGTCATGGCCACCAGTGCCGCCCGCTGGGCGATGCTGTTGACGTACCCTACGGCCGTCCTGTTTATCGCCGCCACCGGCTTGAGGAGCCCCCCCTTGGCCACTACCCACCCGACCCGCCAACCGGTCATGGCGTAGGTCTTGGAGCAGGAATTCACCAGGAGGGTTCGATCCGTCAGAGCGGCGTGCCCGAGGGCGGAGATGTGCCTCCCCTTGAAGCTCAACTGGTCGTACACCTCGTCGGAGAGAACCACCAGATCGTGCTGGGCGGCGACGGCGGCCAGACCCTCCAGCTCCTGCGGTTCAAGCTGCTGTCCAGTGGGGTTAGAGGGGAAGTTCAGCACCATCATCTTGGTGCGGGGGGTGACCGCCGCCCGAACGGCGTCCACGTCCACCGCGAAATCGGGGGTGAGCGGGACCGATACCGCGGTGGCCCCGATGACCCGGGCCACGTCAGCATAGAGGGAGTAGGTAGGGTCGAGGAGAATGACCTCGTCCCCCTCGTTCAACAGCCCCATCATGGCGGCGCTGACGGCTCCCGTTCCGCCGCTGGTGACCAGCACCTCCGAGGCGGACACCGGCACCCCGCTCAGCCGGGACTGGTAGCCTGCTATAGCCTCCCGCAACTCGGCGTCGCCCTGGGGAGCCGGGTAGTGGGTGTATCCCTCTCGCATCGCCTGGATGGCAGCCTGGATTACGTACTCCGGCGTGTCGAATGAAGGATCACCACGGTGCAGCCCGACTACCTTGGCGGTTCTCGGCTTCGGCAGTTTGTCGGCGAGATTGCGCTGAGATCCGCTCAGCCTCTCAACAGCCTTGGATGCACTGATCACCTGCAAGCCCTCCTCGCTGAGAAATTGTGTTTACTATGCTACCACAGCGACCGAGGTTCGGGCCGAAGAGGGCTGGAAACCGACACGAAAGAGGGATCTGGGCGCAAGGTTAACCTTGCGCCCAGCGAAGCGCGGCCCGCAGCGTTACCGGGCCATTCGGCTCCTCACCTCGCGTGCCTTTTCGCGAGCGGTCTCACCCACCTGCTCGCCTGTCTCGCGCATCTGCTCGATCGCCTGTTCCTGGCTCGGCCGGAGCAGCTTGTAGATCAGGGCGAAGGCCGCGAAGGTGGGGGGCCACTGTCCTACGAAGAGCGCCGTCGAGCGCCGGCCGCTGATATACAGCAGCGCCGACAGCACGACGCTCCCCAGGGCGAGGCCGATGTAACCCTGCGTAGGAATCCGCTCCAGGTACTGCGTGATGTTGTTCTGGCTCACCTGCATCTCGCGCATGGCCATCTCCTCAACTAGCGTAGCCCTGCTGTTCACCCCGCAGGGGGATACAAAAGGAGCACCGCGCGTGCCACGGCCGGACGCAGGAGAGAACGGGGGGCGACCGGTGCGCCGCCGGGGCGATTTCGCCGTCGAGTCGCGGCCGCGCCCTAGGGCGCGTCTACCAGGAACTCCTGGGGGATATAGCCCTCCACACCGTCGGGGGTCCGCACCTTCCTCCACTTTCGCCCATCGCCGTCCACCGGATCGCCCACGACCTCCATTCTGGCACCGTCGCGCCAGGCTTGGAGCTTGTCTTCCATGTGAGGCGTCCGGCGGAGGTACGCCCCCTGGCCATCGGTATTGCCCACCAGCATGACCTTAGTCGTGTCGGGGACGCGGGTCGGGGTAGGGGAGAGGGTTGGCCTGGCGGTGGGAACCGGCTGGGGCGTGGCCGTCGCGGCCGCCCGAGCGCCTGCAACCGCGGAGGGGGCGCTGGCCTGAGCTCCCAGCCCGAAATCGGCCGGGTTCACCAGATCCTTACCGGTGATCACCCGATAGCCCGCCATGGTACCGGCAGCGGCCACCGTCATCATCAGAAAGAAGGTGAATACTTTCAACGGCCGGTGCTCCCTCTCTGGTGCAAGACGGCTGCCCGCAACCACCGGCAGCCTCTGGAGGAGCAACTTGCACGTTCCGTACCTTCTAGAACAGCCATCCTGCTCTGCCGAAGGGGGGAAAGCAAAAGGGGCGACCCGGTGGGTCGCCCCTTCATCCGGCTACTCCGCGCCGTTGGACTCCACAGGTACCGGCGCCTTGGGGGAAGGCTTCCTCCGCGAGCGCGTGCGCTTCGGCGGAGTCGGGGTCTCGGCAGGCGCGGGCGCAGGCTCCCCCGAAACCGAGGGAAGCTCCGCCGCCGGCAGCTCCAGATCCGGGGTCGCCCCCAATTCCTGCGCCAGCCTGGCGGAGAAGGGCTCCGAGCCCCTCAACACCGACTCCACGAAGGCATCGAGATCGGCACCCGGGGAGCTTTCCACCTTCTCCGGCCCGGCCGGCAGCGGCTCGCTCACCGTCTCCGGAAGCGGCTCGCCCTGGATCATCCCATCACCGGCAACCGGCTCAAAGATGTCGGCCGGCTCCATCTCCTTAGCGGAAACCGACGGCGTCGCAGGGAGCGCCTGCGGCGTCCCGCCCTCAGGGGCAGCCGCCCCGGTTCGACCGTTCCTGTCATCTTTAGTCAGGATGGTTTCCACCGAGGTCCCACCGACCACCAACCGCTCTCGCAGCAGCTTGCCCGAGTCTACCAGGGTCTGGATCCGATTGGCGATGCGCGACCGCAACTCGCCCGTCGGAGTCCGATCCACCGGGCAGAGCGCCCGAGCCAGACGGCGAGGGGTGCAAATCCCCTCGGCTGCGATGATCTTCCGCACCTCGGCCACCACTTCACCGTCGCTGGGCAGCCGCGACTGGTCCTGAGCCTCCGCCCGCGCCGGCTCCGGGACGCGCTCGACTCGAACGGGCTCCGGGACGCGCTCGACCCGCACCGGCTCCGGGGCACGCTCGACTCGAACGGGCTCCGGAGGACGCTCGACCCGAACGGGCTCCGCGGCACGCTCGACCCGGACGGCCGCGGCGGACCGTCCGGCCCTCCCAGACTCGCTCGACCTCGAAGGTCGGGGCGACTCCTGAGACCGCTCCGGCCGGCTCGGCGGCAGCGCCACGAATTCGTCGGCGCACGCCCGAAGCTCCCGGCAGACCTTGGACTCCTCGGCCACCACGACTACCCGCCGATCGTGCCGTCGCAGGGCGTTCGCCACCGCGATGTAGTCCCGGCTGGTAGCCACCAGGAGGAAGGCTTCGGCCTCCTCCAACTCCTCCAACTGATCGCGCAGGTCCTGGGCCATTACGTCCGAGATGATCGGCTTGGGAACTCCGTCCCCGTTCGGCCACGTC
>JAMCTB010000163.1:7429-22997 GCA_023380955.1 Chloroflexota bacterium
ATCGGAGAGGCCGGGCTGCTGGAAGTCGGCGAAGGCTCGAGCGGCAACCGGACGCCCATAGCGGCTGATGATGCTCCGAAGGGCGTCGGCACAGGAGACTCCCAGGTCGGTGGCGTCCATAGTCACACTGATCAACTCGTCAGCAACCACCCTGGCCCGCATTTTCTCGTTTTGGATCGCCATAAATCCGTCGACTACTCCGAACTCTCAGTATGTCTAATATGCTTAGACTCTAGACTGATTATAACGCACCGGGCCCCGACAGTCCAATTTCCCCCTGAGACAGGGCCCTGGCCAGCCTCTCCACCCCCTCCCGAATCCGCTCCTCCGACATGCCGGCGTACCCCAACACCAGGGCGGGGCCGGGACCGGCCCCGTAGTAGTAGGGCCCGGCGGGGTAGACCGCCACCCCCAGGGCGGCCGCCCTGGCAGCCAGCCGGGTCTCGTCCACCGGAACCAACAAACGCACCATAAGGTGCATTCCGGCGTGCGCCCCTATCAGCTCGACCGCCCCCGCCAGCCGTCCCTCCAGGGCATCCACCAACGCCCGACGCCGCTGCCGGTAGAGAAGCCGCATCCTCCTCAGGTGGCGCTCGAAGTGGCCCTCCCCCAGGAAGCCGGCCAGCAGCTGCTGCTCCAGTATCGGCGTCTGCCGGTCGGTCAGCTCCTTGGCCTCCTGGAAGGGCTCCACCAACCTCGCCGGCAGCACCGCGTAGCCAACCCGCAGGGAGGGGAACAGCACCTTGGAGAAGCTGCCCAGGTACACCACGGAGCCGGAGTCGTCCAGCCCCTGCAGCGAGGCCAGCGGCCTCCCCTCGAACCGGAAGCCGCTGTCGTAATCGTCCTCCACCACCAGGCCGCCCTCCGCCCTCGCCCAGGACAGGAGCGACAGGCGACGCGGCAGACTCAGCACCGCCCCCGTCGGGAACTGGTGGGAGGGGGAGACCACGGCGAGCCGGACACCGCTGCCCCGGAGCTTCTCCACCACCATGCCTTCCTGGTCCACGGGAACCGGCACCAGCCCTGCCCGGTGGGAGACGAACAGCTGCCGCGCGGAGGGGTAGCCCGGGTTCTCTACCCCCACCCGGTCGCCGGGCTCCAGCAGTATCCTGGCCAGCAGGTCCAGGGCCTGCTGGGTCCCGTTGACTATCACAACCTCATCCGACGTGCAGCGGACCGCTCGCGAGCGGGCCAGGAAGGCCGCCACCTCCTCCCGCAGGGGCCGGTATCCCCCCGGATCGCCGTAGTCCATGGTTTCCCGCCACCCCTTCCGCCAACTGCGAGCCAGCAGCCGCCGCCACGCCTCTGCCGGGAAGTCATCCCAGGCACCCTGGCCCGGATGGAAGTCGTAGGCCAGCCCGCGAGGCGTCGTAGATTCCGGTTCCGGGCCGGATGCCCCCTGAGACTTCGTCCATCGAAGCTCCAGGTTTCCCCGCCCGTCCTCTCCCCTGTCCGGCGCCCGATCCGCCCCAGCCCCCTGGGGTAGCTCCTCGGGCAGCTGCCGTGAGACGTAGGTGCCCGACCCGTGGCGCCCGGCCAGGTAGCCCTCGGCCTCCAGCTCGGCGTAGGCCTGAGTGACGGTGTTGCGGGAGATGGTTAGCTCGCGGGCCAGGCTCCGGCTGGAGGGGAGCTTCCCGCCCGACGGCAGCCGGCCCGAGAGAATGGCCTCCCTGAGCCCCTCCCACAGCTGCCGGTAGAGGGGCTGAGGGAGGGAATCGTCCAGGATGATGGCGAGGTCCACGGTCCCCTCCTCATAAGTGGTACCCTATAATCGCACAGAAGTGGATCTTGCGGAAGTCCACTTTGGACGTTACCCTATGCCCGCATAGACCTTGCAGCGGGAACTAACCGCGAAGACACCAGGACACGAGGTTGAGCCGGAGAGAAGGCTTGGTGTCTTGGTGTCTTTGTGGTTGTCCGCAGACACCAAGGAGGTGAAGAATGGAACAGGCAACCTGGACGGTTAAGAAGGGACTCGCCCAGATGCTGAAGGGCGGGGTAATCATGGACGTCGTCACCCCCGAGCACGCTCGGATCGCCGAGGACGCCGGGGCCTGCGCCGTCATGGCCCTGGAGAGGGTGCCGGCCGACATTCGCGCGGCCGGTGGTGTGGCCCGGATGAGCGATCCGGAGGTGATCATCCGGATCATGGAGGCAGTCAGCATTCCCGTGATGGCCAAGTGCCGCATCGGCCACTTCGTCGAGGCCCAGCTGCTGGAGGCGCTGGGGATCGACTACGTCGACGAGAGCGAGGTGCTCACCCCGGCCGACGAGAGCCACCACGTCAACAAGCACGCCTTCAAGGTCCCCTTCGTCTGCGGCTGCCGCAACCTGGGCGAGGCACTGCGACGGCTCGGCGAGGGGGCGGCCATGATCCGCACCAAGGGGGAGGCAGGCACCGGCAACATCGTCGAGGCGGTCCGCCACGCCCGCACGGTGCTGGACGAGATCCGCAGGCTTCACACCCTGCCGGAGGAGGAGTGGATGGCCGCGGCCAAGGATCTGCAGGCCCCCTACGAGCTGGTGGCCGAGGTGGCCCGCACCGGCCAGATGCCGGTGGTCAACTTCGCGGCGGGTGGCATCGCCACGCCGGCCGACGCCGCGCTGATGATGCAGCTGGGGGTGGACGGCGTCTTCGTGGGGTCGGGCATCTTCAAGTCGGAGGATCCATCCCGTCGGGCCAGGGCCATCGTGAAGGCGACCACCCACTACAACGACCCGAAGATCATCGCCGAGGTCTCCCGCGGACTGGGGTCGGCCATGCCCGGCATCGAGCTCTCCACCCTGAGCGGCGAGGAACGGCTGGCAACCAGGGGGTGGTAGCATGGCTCGCATCGGCGTCCTAGCTCTTCAGGGGGCTTTCCTGGAGCACGGCCAGGCACTTCGACGGCTGGGGGCCGACACCGTCGAGGTGCGGCTCCCAGGGGAGTTGGCGGGGCTGGACGGCCTGGTGATCCCCGGAGGCGAGAGCACCACCATCAGTCTGCTGATGGACGGCTACGGCCTGAGGCAGCCCCTCCTGGGGATGGCGCGGCGAGGGCTGCCCCTCTGGGGCACCTGCGCCGGGATGATCATGCTGTCCAAGGAGGTGGAGGACGAGCGGGTGCACAGCCTCGACCTGATGGACCTCAAGGTGGTCCGCAACGCCTTCGGCCGGCAGCTGGACAGCTTCGAGGCGGAGCTGCCGGTGCCGGCCCTGGGGGAGAAGCCCTTCCGGGCGGTCTTCATTCGAGCGCCCATCGTGGACGGCATCGGCGAGAGGGTGGAGGTCCTCGCCAGGCTGCCTGACGGCCGGATCGCCGCCGCCCGCCAGGGGAAGCTGCTGGCCACCGCCTTCCATCCGGAGTTGACCGACGATCTCCGCTTCCACCAGCTGTTCCTGGGGATGGCCAGCTACCTACCTACCTACCCGCCGGTATAGGCCGCCATGAAGGAGACGGTATCCCCCTCCGCGAGCGGTGTGTCCAGCCCCTGGAGAAACTCCAGCAGCTGCTCGTTGACGATGGCCCTAGCGGGATAGCGCAGCTCGCGGGCCTTCCGATCGTAGATCAGCCGCCCAAAGGCAGGATCCGCCTCCGCCAGATCCTCCAGCAGGTCGCCGACGGTGGTGCCCGCCGTCTGGTGCTCGAAGCGGAGGCTGCCGACGGTTCCCGGCCTCAGCGTGTCGCTGAGCCAGGGTAGGATCTCGACCTTGATGCGCATCGGACTACCGAGCCACCCCGGGCCAGGCATCCGGTATCAGGTCCGCCAATCCCAGATTCCGGAGGGTGTCCGGCAGCGGGCGCCCGGTCTCGAAGTCCCACCCCATCAGCTCGTAGTAGCGGCGGCGCATGTCATCCCAGTGCTCCAGGATGCTCTTGCCGGCCATGGGCCCGTCCACGGGGATCGACCCGTACCGCTTGGAGGGCCACTCCAGTTCGGGGCCGAGGCCACTCCGCAGGTTGAAGACCCGCAGCAGGTTGCTGATCCTCCGGCCGACGGCTATGGCCTCGTCGGGGGTGAAGCCCTCCCAGCCGGTGGCCGCCTCGATCGCTTTGCCCAGCCCCTCCATGGTGGTCCGGCTGGTGAAGCGGCAAATCCCCAGGCTATCCTCGAACGTCATGCGCCCGTTGTGCTTGCCAAGCTGATCGGCGATGTCTTCCCAGTTGTGGAGATCGGGGTTCGCCTTTGCGCCCTGCTCCGCCGGGAGCCACGCCGGTCCCACCTCGATGGTGCCGGTATCCGAGACGCAGCTGTCCACCATCTCCACCCAGCGGGTTCGATGGTCGTGGCCCCGCGGGGAGTTCCCCTTCAGGTTGTATATGGCCAGCTCCTCGCTGCCACGGCCCAGCTTCTCGGAAGCCCGCTTGACCCCTTCCGCCAGCAGATCGCCGATCCCCTCCCGGCGGGCGATCTTGTGGAGCATCGCCACCATCGCGTCGACGTTGCCCCAGGTCATCTCCAGGCCACCCGTCTCTTCCTTGCTCAGGATCCCCTTCTCGTAGCACTCGATGACCCAGCCGATGAGCCAGCCGGCCTCGTTGGTGTCCACCCCTAGGCGGTCCACCAGGTTGCTCAGCACCAGGGCCGCCGCAGGATCGGTGTTGCCCACCTGGGAGCCCCAGGCCGCCCACTGCTCGTACTCCGGCTCCTCACCCTTGAAGCCCGCGTACTTCCCCTCGGTGATGGTCACCATGTGCAGGTGCTTGGTGCGGCAGGCCCAGCAGGGCATCCGCTCCAACTCCCACTTCTGCTCGTACTCCTGCCGCATGAAGTGGGGTATCTCGGGAAACAGGTTGGTGGTGTAGTTCTTGACCGGTAGCCAGCCGCCCTTCTCGGCACCCACCACGCTGTTCATAGTGCCGGAGTCGTATATGCTCCTCGCCACCGGCGCGGCCAGGATCTCCTCGATGATCTTGTTGGCCCGCTCCTTGAGGGCCTTCTCGTCGGCGACGGGGAACCGCTGCCCCCGCTCGGCCACGAAAGCCTTCAGCCGCTTGGAGCCCATCACGGCGCCGGTGCCGTTATGTCCGGCTACGTGGCCCTTGTCGCCCGCGATGGCCGCGAAGCGCACCAGATGCTCCCCGGCGGGCCCCACCCCCAGGACGCTCAGCTGCCGCTCCTTCTTCCCCAGATCCTCGGTGATTCTATCCTGAAGGTCGTAGCTATCCAGCCCCACAAGGTGCGCGGCGTCCCTCAGCTCCGCCATGCCATCGTGAAGGTAGAGGTACACCCACCTGGGGGATTGCCCCTGCACGATGACGGCGTCGAAGCCGGAGAACTTCATGTAGGCACCCATGAAGCCGTTGGCCTGACTGGTGGTGGCCCCGCCGGTCAGCGCCCCCTTTGTCACGAAGGAGACGGTCCCGGTCCCCATCACCGTGGTCCCGGCCAGGGGACCGGTCGCCATGATCAGCCGGTTCGCCGGGTCGGACCACTGGACGGAGGAGCCCACCTCGTCGTAGAGGATCTTGGCCCCGACGCCGCTGCCCCCCCAGCCACTCCGCAGGCCGTCGGAGTCCCACCGCTCCTCGGTGAGGCTGCCGGTGGATAGATCCACCCGCAGCAACTTGCCGGCGTATCCCTTCGGGAAACTGCTGTCAACCATGTCCGCTCCTCCCAGTTCGATCAACTCATCTCCCTGTTGTGGATGCCAGGAGTCCACCGGCGTCCGTGCCGGCTTCGCTCACGACATTGTAGCCCAGCCCCCGATCGGTGGCAACGACGCTCAACCTTCGTCGACGCCAACCGCCGTCGGTGTGGCGCCACGTCCAACACCGCCGTCCTGTCCAACGACAGGCCTCCAGCATGTGATCTCGCCGGCGTAGACGGGTCATGCCCTGGACCAGTACCTGCCCCGACGACAAAGGGGTGCCTTTGGAGCAGCCGCTACCTACTTCTGCAAGACCTCAGGGTTCACGATATGTAGAGGCCTTTCCCCCCGTAGGACCCGGACCACGTTCTGCGCTGCCATCCACCCCGACGCCTTGAAGACCTCCTGGGTTGATCCTGCCAGGTGAGGGTAGAGATACACATTGTCCAGACCCCGCAGGGGGCTGTCCATGGGCAGCGGTTCCTGCGTGAAGACGTCCAACGCGGCGCCCGCTATCCGACTTTCCTTCAAGGCCTGGATGAGGGCCTCCTCGTCTACGATGGGACCGCGCGCCGTGTTGATCAGATAGGCGGATGGTTTCATCATGGCTATGCGCTCGGTGTTGACCAAGTGGCGGGTTCGCTGATCCAGAAGGATGTGCAGGCTGATGTAGTCGCTTTCCCGCAGCAACTGCTCCAGCGGGACGTAGGTAACCTGGTGTTCCTCCGCAAACTGCTGATCCTGCACCAGATCGTAGGCCAGGAGTCGCATCTCGAAGGCCTTAGCCCTCTGGGCAACCTCCTTGCCGATGGTCCCTAGGCCAACGATGCCCAAGATGCTTCCCGCTATCTCGTTGCCCACCACGCGGGCCCAGCCCCCTCTTCGGACTTCGGCTTCGTTCTCCATGATCTTTCGCGCACATTGGAGAATCATGGCGAGGGTCAACTCGGCCACCGAGTGGCGATTGGAGCCCGGTGTGGTGCACACGGCGATGCCCCTGGCAGAAGCTGCTTTCACGTCGATGGCGTCGTACCCCACGCCTGGCCGGCTGATCACCTTGAGCCGATCGGCACTGGCCAGGATCCGGGCCGTGAAGGGATCAATGTCGGCTAGGACGGCGTCGACACCATGCAGGAGGGCGATCATCTCCTCTTCGGTTCGACCTCCGTGCCAGCCGTTGTACACGGTCTGGATGCCCGCCTCCTCCAGGCATCGGTCAACCTCGTCTCCGGGATGCACAAAGTCGAGCGTGATCAGCGCGCGCTGGGTCGCCATGTTAGAAACGCCTCCCTTCAAAAGTAGCGGAAGTTCCCCCGGGTTCGATCCCCGGACAGGCGGTAGTGGGAGAGGCCGGGACAACTGGTACAACCGAGAACCCGGTAGCTACAGATCGAGCAACTGCTTGACAAGGTCGCTCTTGATGCTATTATAGCAATTGGTTCGGCCACCGGTCCACACGGCCACTGGGCCACCCAGCAATCCATCCAAATGTGGACAGCGTCCCCGGTCTACGGTCAGTGCCGATCAGCAAGAGAGGGTTGGTCTAAAGATGGACAGGCAACGAGGGTTGTTTGCACTCCTGGAACTGCGACGTCAGAACCTCGACGAGCAGATAGCGGATGTGATCCAGGAGATGATCACAACACAGCAGATCCGCGTCGGCGATAGGCTGCCGCCCGAGCGGGAGTTGTCCCGATTGCTCAACGTCAATCGCTCCACCATCCGGGAAGCGATCAGCCTGCTTCAGGAGCGGGGCCTGGTCCAGATGAAAGCTGGCAGCGGGACTTATGTGATCCACATTCCGGCGGATACCGTCGGTCAAGCCATCAAGCGCTACTTCGTCTCGAGGAACTGCTCTCAGAGGGACTTCATGGCGGTGAGGCTGGTTCTTGAGCCGGAGATAGCAGCGCTGGCGGCGTCAAAGGCAACCCCCGAAGAGCTGGCCAACCTCGCCGACGCGCTGGGGCGAATGGAAGCGAGTTGGCCATCGAAGGATGACGAGACCTACAGCTCTGCCGACGTGGATTTTCACTTTACCCTCGCCGTTGCCTCTCATAACGATCTCTTCGTCGGCATCGCCAGTGGAACCAGCGCCCTGATGAGGATTTGGATAGGTACAACATTCCGACTGGCGAAACATGAAGACAGTTTTCGCCTGCATAGAGAGATTCATCAGGCCGTGGTCGCCCGAGACGCCCAGCGGGCTCGAGAGGCAATGCGCACCCACCTGGAAACCATCCCCTTGCTCGACAGCTAAGCAGAGTAGGTGATCACCTCCGTTGGAGAGCGCTTCAGTGGCCGTTGCTACCAACCCGGCAACACCGAATCCTCCGGCGAGACTTGTCCCCCCGGCTCGCCCCCCATGATAGGGTTGGCAGCCGTTCCCTCTCTATGCACTGCCGGTCCTGTTGGTGGGGCCGAACGCGGAGAACAAATTGGGGCCACATTCTGAATGGGAGGTTCTTGCCCTATGAGACTGGACGTTCGCGGGATCATTCCACCCATGGTTACCCCCTTTACCTCTGGAAATGAGGAGCTGGACGAGGGTGCTATCCGGGACGACGTGGAGTACCTGATCCAGACAGGGATCCGTGGGCTATGCGCCGGGGGCAGTACCGGTGAAGGAGAGGGGCTGTCGGAGCAGGAGATCCATCGCCTTTGCCGGGCCGTGGTGGAACAGGCCCGGGACCGGGTTCCGGTAATCGGAGGGATTATCGCGGACAGCACGGCCGAGGCCATCAGGAAGTCGAAGGCCGCTAAGGAAGCCGGCGTGACGGCCCTGCAGGTGACCCCTCCCCACTATCTCTGGACACCGGACGCGGAGACTCTAGTTCGTTACTACCAGGAAATCGGCGATGCGATGCAACTCCCCGTCCTGATCTACAACGTCGTGCCCTGGGTGAACATCGATATACGCACCGTTCGACGGCTGGTGGATGTATCTTGGGTGGCCGGTATCAAGCAGAGCGGGGGCGATCTCCACAAGGTAGCCGACCTGATGCACCAGTACCACGACCGGCTGACGGTGATAACCGCGGTGGACGACCTCCTCTATCTCTCCTACTGCCTCGGGGTGGACGGCGCTATCTGCTGCCTGAACACCGTGCTTCCAGGGCCCAGCGTGGAGATGTGGAACATGATGGAGGCAGGCGATCACGCCGGCGCTAAGGCTCTGCACGATCGCATCCTGCCGGTGTGGAGGTCCATCGAGGGGCCCAACATGCCCTACCTGGCCAAGGTGGCAATCGAGCTCCAGGGCCGGAAAGTAGGTCCCGCTCGCAGCCCCATGCTAGCGCCCAGCCAGGAAAAGCGGGCGGAGATCCGCCAACGATTGGTCGAAGCAGGCATCGCGGTAGTCGGCTAGTCGGGAACGAAGCTCTCGTCTTAGGTGGTCGGCATAATCTGAAAGGAGTTTCAGGGGATGAAATGGCTGCAACTTAGCGCAGTGGCCTTGGTCTCCGTGGTGATGATGCTGGTGCTGGCGGCCTGCGGGGCCGGCGCACCTGCGAGCGCACCAAAGAGTGCTGAACCGATTAACATCGGGGTCTCCGCTCCACTTACGGGACAGTTCGCCGAAAACGGCGGCTACATGAAGAACGGCATCGGCCTGGCGGTCAAGGAGATCAACGACAAGGGAGGGATCAACGGCCGCCCAATCCAGCTGTTCTGGGAGGATGACCAGGGACCCAACCCCACTGCAGCTTCCAACGCCGTTACGAAGTTGATCACCCAGGACAACGTGGTGGCAGTCATCGGGCCCCACTTCAGTCCGGCGATGCTTCCTACCGAACCGATCTTCCAGAAGTACAGTGTACCGGCCCTGACTGGGGCGACGGGACCCCCCATCACGGCTCAGGGCAACAAGTGGATCTTCCGCATCCGGCTGAACGACGAGATCGGGGCGAGACTGCTGGTGAAGTACGCCGTGGAGGAGCTCAAGTTCAAGAAGATCGGCCTGGACTACGTCAATACGGCCTTCGGGCAGGGCGGAATCGAGGTCGTCAAGGACGAGCTAACGAAGCGAGGGATAACACCGGTTGCCACCGAAACCCACATGGATGACACCAAGGACTTCACTCCCCAGATCCTCAGCTTCCAAGACAAGGGAGTGGACGGCATCATCGTGTGGACCGACGACCAGCCTAGCGGCCTGCTGGCCAAGCAGATGGCGACCTTGGGCGCAAAGTTCAAGCTGGTCGGGTCGACGACCTTCAGCCAGCCTCCCTTCCTGAAACTGGCCGGGGATGCTGCGAACGGCGCCATCTCCATCAGCGACTTCTCGCCGAACAACCCTGATAAGAACATCCAGGATTGGGCCAAGAAGTACTCGGGCGTCTACAACGCCCCGCCGGAACTGTACGCCTCTGCCTACTACGACGCCACCAACATCCTGGCTGAGGCCATCAAGAAGGCCAGCAAAGTCGATGGGCCCTCCATCCAGCAGGCGCTGAACGGCATCAAGGATTTCCAGGGAGTCATGACACAGTACAGCTGGAGCTCGAACGGCGACATGGTGCACTCCGGGCTGATCACCGAGGTGAAGAACGGGAAAACCGAAGTGATCCAGGTAGTCAAGGAGAAGTAGGGCCAACGTTGGTGGCGCCTGGGGGCAGTCCAGGCGCCACCATAGGTTCCTGGTAGGCAACACTAATCACGAGGGAGCCTCTCAATGCTGCTACAGCTTAGCATCTCCGGCCTCGCGATGGGGGCAATCTACGGGCTGGTCGCTCTCGGTTTCACCCTGATCTGGAACGCCGTGGGGATCGTGAACTTTGCCCAGGGAGAGCTGGTGATGCTGGCGGCCTTCGTCAGCGTAGCCTCCATGTCCCAGGCGCTGCACCTGCCATGGGCGGTGAATCTGTTGCTGACCATTATCTTTATGGCAGGGTTCGGGGTGCTCATGGCCCGTGGAATCTACCACCCTCTCCGCAACGCCCCTCAGTTGTGCGCCATCGTAGCCACCCTCGGGCTGTCGATCTTCCTCAAGAACAGCGCGGTGCTGGCTTGGGGTCCGGAGCCGTTGGCCGACCCCGGTCCGCTCCAGAATGCCACCGTGACCCTCGGCTCCGCCAAGATCTACGGACAGCACCTGTTGATCCTCGTCACCATGATCGTCCTCGTGATCCTGCAGGTGGTGATGTTTCGTAGCACAGCGATAGGCAAGGCGATGCGTGCGACAGCCCAGGACCGCGAGGTTGCTCGATTGATGGGCATCGACACAGACCGTGTCATCGCCCTGATCTTTGCCTACGCCTGCGTCCTTGCCGGCGTCGCGGGTGTGCTGGTGGCCCCGGTATTCTACGTCTCAGCGGACATGGGAGGCATGGTATCGCTGAAGGCCTTTGCTTCCTCCATCGTCGGCGGCTTCGGGAACATTCCTGGGGCAATGATTGGCGGGCTGATCCTGGGGCTGGTAGATGCGTTGGGGTCCTACTTCCTGTCCTCTCAGTACATCGACGTCATTTCCTTTGGGCTGCTCATCGCCTTCCTTATCTTCAGGCCGCAAGGGCTCTTCGGCGAACCCGAGATGGAGAGGCCGTGAAGCCATGGGCAAGATAAGGGTCACCCCGGTAATGGCATCCCTGATAGCGCTGGGCATCGTGGCGCTCCTTCTTCCACATGTCCTGGGCGTCTACTACCTGCACGTCGTCAACGTGGCGCTGGTGAACATCATCCTGGCGGTGGGGCTCAACTTCATCCTCGGGTTTGGAGGCCAGATCTCCCTGGCTCAGGCGGCTTTCTTCGGCCTCGGAGCCTACGGATACTCGATATTGGCGCTTCGCAACGTGGCCCTCCCCGTCGCGGCCGTAGCGGGCGTCGTTTTCGCAGCGGTAGCCGGGCTTGCCCTCGGATGGCCGGCCCTCAAGTTGAAGGGCCACTACCTGGCGCTGGCGACCCTGGGCTTCGGGATCATTATGCAGCAGTTCATGATCAACCTGAGTGGGCTAACAGGTGGAGCTAACGGCCTTAGCGCCATTCCCAGGTTCAGTCTGGGTCCCATGCAATTGGACAGCGAGCCCCACCTGTTCTACGTGGAGTTGGCCTTTGCTGCCCTCGTCGTCACTCTGTCCGTGCTCTTCAACCGAAGTCCTCTGGGCATGAGAGCGCGGGCGGTCCGAGATGATGAGACCGCTGCCGAGGTCGCCGGAGTCAACATCAGGAACATCAAGGTGATGCTCTTCGTCATCTCTGCTAGCTGTGGCGGCCTGGCGGGGGTCCTCTACTCGACCATGCTGGGTTACATCAGCCCGGATGTCTTTGCCTGGAGCACCACCTTCAACTACCTGGTCATGGTGGTGATCGGCGGGCTGGGCAGCACCGGCGGCGTCGTGGTGATGGCGTTTCTGCTCACCCTCTTGCCGGAATGGCTCCGCTTCCTCAAGGATTCCTACATGGCGGTCTTTGGGTTAGTGGTTATCATCATGATGGCGGCGGCCCCTGGAGGCCTGGCAGGTCTGGTCCGCGCCGTCTCCCAACGACAGAAGCAGTCCGGGTTTCGACTTCCAAGGAGCGGGCTCGCGAAGGCGATCTTGAGCAAGCCGAGGGAGGGCAAGGCGGGGTGAATATCGTAGAAGTATCGAGCCTCACCAAGCATTTCGCAGGCGTCGCAGCCCTGGAAGACGTGAGCTTCGGAGTAGAGGAGGGATCTATTCACGCCGTCATCGGGCCCAACGGATCAGGCAAGACGACGCTGTTCAACATCATGAGCGGGGTATACAAGCCGACCAGCGGTGATGTGCGGCTCCGCGGGCACCGTATCGATCGAGCGCATCCCTTCGAAATAGCGCGTCGGGGCATGGGCCGGACTTTCCAGGCTCCGAGGCTGTTTCGCTCCATGAGCGCGCTTGAGAACCTGCTGCTCGCCGGACACTCCAGCAGTTCCTGGTGGCACTTCGATCCGGGCAAACGAGCGAAGGCCCTCGATACGCTGCGATTCGTCGGTCTGGCGGATGCTGCCAACAGCCCAGCAGTCAGCCTCCCCCAGGGCCAACAGCGGCTGCTGGAGATCGCGAGAGCGCTCTGTCTCGATCCCCGGGTGCTGCTCCTGGACGAGCCGCATGCCGGGCTTAACCTGGTGGAGACCGAGCGACTGATGGACGTGATCCGAGCCCTTCACGAGCGGGGCCTGACGGTAATCCTGGTCGAGCACGAGATGCGGGTGGTCATGACCCTGGCCCAACGGATCACAGTGCTCAACTTCGGCAAGCTGCTGGTGGAAGGGACTCCCTCCGAAATCCAGTCGAGTCCAGCCGCCATCGAGGCGTATCTGGGCTCGCGAAGGAGGCAGGGGTTCCATGCATGACGGATCGCTTCTCTCTATCACCCATCTGGCTGTAAAATACGGCGACGTGGAGGCCGTGCGAGACGTCAGCCTGGAGGTGCGCCGGGGCGAGGTGGTGGCTCTGTTGGGCGCCAATGGAGCGGGCAAGAGCACCACGCTCAAGTCCATATGCCGGTTGCTCAAACCGGTTGCCGGCGAAATCGTTTTTGATGGCGACTCCCTCCTGGTGCAGCAAACGGAGAGGTTGGTGAGCCTGGGTATCGCCCTGGTGCCGGAGCGACGCAGGGTCTTCCCCGCCCTGACTGTGACCGAGAACCTGGAGATGGGCGCCTACGGAAGGCCCGCAGCATATGTGCGGGAGGGCATTGACGAGATGTTCACCCTGTTCCCCGTGCTCCGCCGCTACTCCCGTAAGATGGCCGCGGGACTGAGTGGCGGCGAACAGCAGATGCTGGCGATCGCTCGGGCCTTGATGAGCCATCCTCGCCTGCTGCTGCTGGACGAGCCCTCCCTCGGCCTCGCACCTATCCTGGTGGATCAGGTGTTCGACAAACTGCGCGAGGTCAACGGCAACGGCACCACCATGCTTCTGGTCGAACAGAACGCCTGGCTCGCCCTGGAGATATCCAACCGTGCCTACGTCATGGAATCGGGCATCACGACGGTGAACGGGACCTCTCCCGAGTTGATGGCGAACGAACATGTGAGGAATGCTTACTTCGGGACCATGACGACGACGAGCAGCTCTTAACGGCAGCGGAAGTGATCTCATCTAGCAGCGTGGGTGCCGCCTGATCCTGCAGTCGTTGAGTACGCCATGGCCTGGCCGGCGAGGCGGGAAGAGATATGGGCGACTATCCCAGAAGCACTATTCCCGACGTGGCACTGGTGAGGCGCCACTTTTCTTCACACCATTTGGAGGATGTAGCCGGTGAGGTCCGGCGACAGCTCCATCAGACAGATCTGCCCGGGCGGGTCAAGGCCGGGCAGAGGATCGCGATCACAGCAGGAAGCCGCGGTGTGGCCAACATCGCGCTAATCCTGAGGGTGATCGTCGACGAGTTGAAGAAGTTGGACGCGAGACCCTTTATCGTACCTGCCATGGGAAGCCATGGTGGCGCTACTGCCCAGGGCCAGGTGGATCTGATAGCTGAATATGGCATCACTCAGGAATCCATGGGGGTTCCGATCCTCTCCTCCATGGAAACGGTGGTTCTGGGCAGGACCCCTCAAGGCGCCACGGTCCACATGGATAGGAACGCCTACAATGCCGACGGCGTCATCGTGGTCAACCGCGTGAAGAACCACACATCATTCCGGGCCTCAATCGAGAGCGGCCTCTGCAAAATGATGGCGATAGGACTGGGCAAGCAACTGGGCGCCGAGTCGATCCACGACCATGGGCTCGCGCTTAACATCCCCGAAGCGGCCAGGGTCATTATGGGGACAGGCAAGATCGTGCTGGGGGTTGCGACGGTGGAGAACGGCTACCACGATGTCTCCAAAATCGTCGTGGCGCCGCCCGAGAGGATCCACGACACCGATCGAGAGCTACTGGAGCTCTCCAGCCGTCTCTTGCCCCGTGTTCCCTTCGATGAGCTAGATGTGCTGGTGGTCGATTGGATGGGCAAGAACATCTCCGGGGGCGGGATGGATAGCAACGTAATCGGAATGTGGCGTGGCAATGACGAGTCTACCTCCCTTCCCCTCTACAGGCGGGTTGTAGTCCTGAACGTCACTCCCGAGTCCCATGGCAACTGCGTCGGCATCGGGGCGGCCGACTTCACCACCCGAAAGCTTATGGAGCAGTTCGACGCTGCGAAGACCTACTGGAATGCTCTCACCGCCAACGACCCTTCAGCAGCGAGAATCCCTATCTCTCTTGATACCGACGTGGAAGCGGTGGAGGTGGCTTTGAGATCGGCCAAGCCCCAGGGAGGCGACTTCCGCATGGTTAGAATAAAGAGCACGTTGGATCTGAGGGATCTCTACGTCACACTCCCTCTGTTGAACCAGTTGCAGGATAATCCAGAATTCGAAGTGCTCCGAGGTCCCGGCCCGATGCCAAGGGACGAGCGGGGGAACCTCTTGTGGGATGCGACAGCGTCCTTCCCATGGGACAGGCCTACCGCTTCCCAGGCCAGATGGACGCGAGCCCCTGGAGCAAGGAGGAGATCGTGAAGAAGCTGATCAACGATCCGTACGCCTTCGTGGACGAGATGCTGGATGGGATCGTCCGAGCCCACCCGGACCAGCTCCGCCTGGTGGGTCCCGACAGGCGGGCCGTCGTGAGGGCCGACGCCCCGATCCAGGGCAAGGTCGCCATCTGCACCGGAGGTGGCTCGGGCCACCTGCCCGTCTTCATGGGCTACGTGGGCAGGGGGCTGGTGGACGGCTGCTCCATCGGCAACGTCTTCTCCTCCCCCAGCCCCGACCAGATGTTGGAGGCCACCAGGGCTACCCACGGTGGTGCCGGCGTCCTCTACCTCTTCGGCAACTACAACGGCGACAAGCTCAACTTCGGCATGGCCGCCGAGATGGCCGAGATGGAGGACATCCACGTCGAGACGGTGCTGGTCGCCGACGACGTCGCCTCCGCCCCCAAGGGCCAGGAGGAGAAGCGCCGGGGCGTGGCGGGTCTCTTCTTCGCCTACAAGATCGCCGGCGCTCGCGCCGAGCAGATGGCTCCCCTCCCGGAGGGGACGGCCGCGGCG
>JAMCTB010000164.1 GCA_023380955.1 Chloroflexota bacterium
GGGTCGCACCTCCCCGCTGCCCAGGGCCAGGCTGAGGTCTCCGGAGCTCCGGGAGGCCAGGTTGGTGAGGCCTGCCCGGTTGGCCACGTCCAGGAAGGCCGCCACCCCCACCCGCTGCATCAAGGCCACGGCCGGGAGGTTGAAGGAGTTGGCCAGCGCCTCTCGCACGGAAACGGGACCATGCCACACCCGATCGTAGTTCTCGGGGGCGTAGCCCTTGCCGTCGGCGGTGAGAAAACTGGTGGGGACGTCGTACAGCACAGTAGCGGGGGTCGCGGCGCGGCTTTCGACAGCCGCGGCGTAGAGGATCGGCTTGATGGAGGACCCGGGCTGGCGAGTGGCCAGGGTCACGTTGACCTCGCCGTCGATGGATCGATCGAAGTAGTCGGCACTCCCCACCATGGCGAGGATCTGGCCGCTGGTCGGGTCCAGGGCCACCAGGGCCCCGTTGGTCACGTTCTCGTCGGCCAGGCCGGCCACGTTGCGCCTGACCGTGGCTTCCGCCATCTCCTGCAGCCCCAGGTCGAGGGTGGTGTACACCCGAAGGCTCCCGAGGGTTGCCGGATCGAGGCCCAGCGAATCAGCCAGCAGCTGCCGCACGTAGGCGACGAAGTGGGGAGCCCGGAGGGGAAAAGCCGCCGGGGAAAGGCCGAGGGGCTCCGCCGAGGCTGCCTCGGCCTCCTCCGGGGTGACGTAGCCCTCCTTCACCATCAGGGAGAGGACCACCTTCTGGCGGGCCCTGGCCCTGTCCAGGTCTATCAGGGGATCGTAGATCGAGGGCGCCTGGGGCAGGCCCGCCAGCAGTGCGCTCTCGGCCAGATCCAGGTCGCGGGCGCTCTTGCCGAAGTACACCCGGGCCGCCGCGTCGACCCCCGCGGCCTGATGGCCGTAGGGGGCGCTGTTCAGGTAAAGCTCCAGGATCTGGTCCTTGCTCAGCCGCACCGCCAGCCGCAGGGCCAGGGCCACCTCTCGCAGCTTCCGCCCAAGGCTCTGCTCGCCCCGCTCAGAGGGGCTCATCCAGAGATTGCGGGCCAGCTGCTGGGTGAGGGTGCTTCCCCCGCTGACGATCCCCTCCTGGCGCCAGTTCTGCCACAGTGCCCGCAGGATGGCCACGGGATCGACCCCCGGATTGGAGTAGAAGGAGGAGTCCTCGGTGGCCACGGTGGCCCGCAGCAGGTGAGTGGGCAGCTCCTTCAAGGGGACGAAGCTCGCCTTCCCCCGCTGGGGATCGAGGGCTTCGTAGAGCAGGGCGCCGTGGCGATCGTACAGCGCCACCGACGCCGGGGACGGCGCGATGGGAAGCTGGTGGCCGGGGTCGGAGGCGAGGAACCAGAGCACCAGGCCGAGGAGGGTTGCCAGCAGCAGCACCGACGGCACGACCCATCGGAGGCGGGCCCGGGGGGCCATGATCGCCCCCTAACCGACGCCCGCGGCCGAGCACACCTTGGCGCACAGATCGTCTACGTCGAAAGGCTTGGAGACCACGGCCTTCACCTGCCTGCAACCCCCCACCCGGCGATCCGAGCCGTAGGCAGACACGACCACCACAGGCAACGCGGCCGTGGACTCGTCACTGGTCAGCTGCTGCAGCACCTCCAGGCCGTCCATGCCCGGCATGTGAAGGTCCAGGGTGAGCACCGAGGGATGTAGCTCTCTAGCCGCCTTCAACCCCTCTTTCCCATCCCTGCAGCCGGTGACCCGAAAGCCTATGGATTGCAGCAGTTCGCACAACATCTCCCTTACAGAGTCGTCGTCCTCGACCACTATCGCCAACCGTCCGTTCTGAGTCGCGGGCATCAATGCACCATCCCTCCGCGCCCAGGGCGTGCAGCCACCCAAGACGCACGAACACCAAACTGCAGTGCTGTACTGTAAAGGGGAGAATTCGAGACGCGAGCGCGAAAGAGGCTAACGCTCTACGTACACGCGCCAACTATTGTTAAGCGGGACCATGGCGCTGTCAACTACCAAGAACGCAGGAATGGGAAAAGATGAAGAAGAACAGCCTGGCTGCTAGGAGAGCGCCGCGACGCCGGCTTTGCGGCGGGTGCGACGCCTGGCCACGGGGGCTGGCTCAGCGACCTCCGGCAGAGTGGGGGAGGGAGTTTCCACCGCGGGAGAAGCACCGTCGCCCTCGACTATCTCCAGGGTGATCACGGTTCGTCCCCGGATCACCCGCCGCTCCGTCCGCATGGTGCCGCTATCGATCAACTCCTGAACGTTGTTGGCGAGGACGGACCGAACGCGGCCTGTGCCGCTGACGTCGTCGGGCAGCACGGCCCTCACGATGCGACGGAGGGTCAGGTAGTCGGTGGTGCCGGCCAGGAGACGGATCTGATCCAGAAGCTCGGCCCCGCCGGGGGCCTCGAACTCCGCTTCGGGCTCCGGCTGAGGCTGCTGGCGACCACCACGGTTCCTGGGAAGGGCCAGGTACTCGTCGGCGCAGAGCCGCAGCTCCCGGTTAATGCTCTCCTGGTCCGCTGCGACCACCACCTTCCTGCCGTGGCGCTTCAGGGCGTTGGCCACGGCGATGAAGTTCCGATCGCCCGATCCCAGGATGAACACCTCCACCTCGGGGGCGGACTCCAACTGGTCCCGGAGATCCTGGGCCATGACGTCGTCCACGACGGACTTCAGCCTGCCCCGCTGGTTGGGCCAGGCAGGGCAATGGACCAGGTGGAAACCGGACTGGTACAGCTGGATAGCGAGATCGTCCATGTCTTCCCGCCGGAAGTCACCAAAGGCGCGGCGCACCAGCACCCGCCCCTGGCCCGGAGCCAGTTCGAGTAGCCGCTCAATGGCCTCGCGGGGAAGATTGGCTACATCGATATTAAGACTCACAACGGGCCGGCGATCCGGCGAAGAATTTCCTTTTGACACCAGCAGGAACTACCCCCCAATCTCGGTAAGGTCCTGAGACCTCACTATTGCTAAGGGAATTATAGCCCATTTCGGCGTCCCACCGCCAATCGAAGCTCCGGCTTGAAAAGGACCTCCCGGTGCAATACATTTGGTGGTAATCACAGGAGGACGATCCCATGCAGGTAAAGATAGAGGTATTGCCCTGGTTGAGCGAGCTGCTGAGCGGCAGCATCGCCCGAAAGGTGGTGCTGGAGGAGACCGTCCCGGAGGGCGAGTCGCTCCGGGCGCTGCTGGGCCGGTTGCAGGAAAACCACGGCCGCTTCGGCCGGCTGGTCTTCGACCCCGAGAGGCAACAGCTCACCGGCCATGCCGAGATCGCCATCAACGGCGCCCTCTACGACCAGGCCGGAGGCCTCGATGCGCCCCTCCAGGAGGGGGATACCGTGACCTTCCTCCCAGGGATCGCAGGGGGGTGACCTCTCTTTGAGTCTCCCCACCTTTCGCCACCCGCTGCTCTCCCGCTAACAGCATCGGGCATTACCTTTGCAAGTAAATGGAACCGGGTTGGGCATAACCTGGAGCAAGGGAGTGGGAGATGCAGCGGCTTGAAGAGACGGTCGTCTACTCGGTAACGCACCAGAGCTGGATCGACAGCTTGGCAGGGCAGCTTCAGCAGGTCTTCAACGGGATCTTTCTCGGCAGCGATGCCGCACGGAGGGTGAAGGACTTCCTCAACGGGGTGTGGCTGGCCCATCCGCTCCATCCGTCGGTCACCGACGTCCCGGTAGGCTCCTGGACGACTGCGGTGGTGTTGGATGGGATTGAGTCCGCCACCGGCCGGAATATGGAGCCGGCCACCTCGACCGCCATCGGCCTTGGGGTCGGCGGTGCCGTGATATCGGCCGCCAGCGGCATCGCCGATTGGGTCGACGCCGAAGGCACCCAGCGGCGGGTGGGCCTCGTCCACGCGACGCTTAACACGGTGGCGCTGACCCTGTTCGGTGCGTCCCTATGGAGGCGGTTGGGCGGCCATCGGCAGGGGTCGTCGGCCCTCTCCAACGCCGGATGGCTCGCCATGTTCGTGGCGGCCTACCTGGGTGGTGAATTGAGCTTCCGCCTGGGAACCCAGGTGCACCGGGACGCCTGGGCCCGGGCCCCCCGGGATTTCGTCCCCATGATGAACGAGGCAGATCTACCGGTGGACAGGCCGGTTCGGGCGGACGCCCAGGGGGCCCCGGTGATGCTGGTGCGCCACGGGGGAGCCATCTACGCCCTGAACGACGTCTGCTCCCACGCGGGGTGCTCGCTCTCCGGCGGCGGGGTGGTGGATGGGACCATCGTGTGCCCCTGCCACGGCTCCACCTACATGCTGGAGGGCGGGGCCGCCCTTCATGGCCCGTCGCCCTATGCACAGCCCCACTACGACGTTCGGATCCGTGGCGGCCAGATCGAGGTGCGCTCGGCCCTCCAGTAACGCCATCTCCGGGGATCGACGCCCTGGCCGGGCGGCCGGAACCGGCTGAAGCCTCGATCCCCGGACGAAGGGCGGGGCCCGGGTCATGCGGCCCCCGTCTTACTCCCGGGCCAAGACTGTTCATCTATTCTTAGCCACCTTTACACCTTGACGCCCTTTGGGCGGGCTGGTATACTCTGGATTGTTGGTGAGATGCACGGCGCTTCGGCGTCGGGGTCGCCAGGGATACGGGGTCCGATCGAGATCCCGCCCGCCTCTCGAATGAGCAGGCGAGATGTCGAGATGGTTAAGTGTGGCCCTTGACACCCCCGACGGCCGGTGGTATACTCTCCAGTGTTGGTGACGCGGACGGCGCGAGTTGCGCCGGATCCCAGGTGGAGACAGGGTTAGTCCCGAGTCCCGAGCGTCCTCCCAAAGAAGAGAACGCTTGGGATTTTTGTCGCCTGGGGCGAGCCTTAACAATCGAAGAGTGGTGGGGAGAGAACCTCGTTATGAAGGTAAGGGTTCTTCGGAACCCGGTCTTGAACGGAGAGTTTGATCCTGGCTCAG
>JAMCTB010000165.1 GCA_023380955.1 Chloroflexota bacterium
GGCCGGGGAGAGGAAGGGGGCCGAGGGGTGGCCGCGGCCGAGGGCGACTGAGGGCCGGCGGCCGGGATCACCAACTGCTGACCGTCCCGCAGGGGCGCCGCCAGGTTCAGGGAGGCGACGTCGGCGGACTCGGAGGGGCCGCCCGCTGCCCTCAGGGCATCCTCCACACGGGCGTCGAGGGGCAGGGGATAGACCCCGGGCGAGAGGACCGATCCCACGACGTGGACCTTGATGGGCGGGGGTGTGGGCGGGGAGGAGGGGGAGACGACCTGAAGGGCGGCGCGGCGCGGGGTCTGGAGCAGTCCGACGGCGGCCACGGTGACCAGCACCACCAGGAGGGCCGCCAGGTTCGAGCGGTTCCTCTCGAGCCACTCCAGCATTCGACTACCACTCCGCTGTTATCGAAGCGAAATCGCCAGCTCTACTCCCCCTGGGAGAGAGGCCACCGGGGATTGCGTACCGCCTCTCCCTCTGGGAGAGGCCGCCCGAAGGGCGGGTGAGGGCTGCTTCGACGCCTGCGACTAAGCCCTCACCCCGTGACGCTGCGCCAGCTCGCGTCACGCCTCTCCCAGAGGGAGAGGGGATCTCCGGGGTCACTTCGTCCCGGGCGTGGCGGGCACCTGCTTGGTCTTGACGTACCACTGGGCCACGTGGCGGAAGCGGGAGCTGCCGTCGATCATCGCCGACAGCTTGACGTCCTTCACGTTCTTGCTTACCGCCCAGCTGAACTGGGGATAGTACAGGATGACGCCGGGCACCTCGTCGGCCCAGAGCTGCTGGAACTCCGAGTAGAGCTCCTTCCGCTTGTTCTTGTCCACGGTGTGGCGTGCATCCTCCAGCAGCTGATCGATCCGCTGGTTGTTGAGACCCGAGAAGTTGAACCCGCCGCCGCCGATCTGGCTGGAGTGCCAGAGGCTGTACAGGTCGGGATCGGCGGTAAGCAGCCACTGCTCGGCGATGGCGCCGACGAAGGTGCGGGGGCCCATGTACTCCTTGAGGAGGTCCGTCCAGGGCAGGGCCTGCACCTCGGCCTTGAAGCCCACCTTTCGGAGGTCATCTACGACCAGCTCGCCCGTCTTGATCCGCCGCTTGTTGTCGTTGGTCAGGATCACGAAGGCCAGGGGCTGCCCATCCTTCTCGCGCACCCCGGTCCCGTCGGGGCGGCGCCATCCCGCCGAGTCCAGCAGCTCCTCCGCCTTCTTGGGGTCGTACTCGTAGCTCTTGGCCTTGGAGTCGAAGGCCCAGGAGCCCGGGGAGATGGCGCCTTTGCCGGGGACCGCCTGGCCCTCCATCACCGCCTGGATCATCCTGTCCTTGTTGATGGCGTAGGCCACCGCCTGCCTCACGGCCTTGTCCTGAAAGGGCGGGGTGGAGTCGTTCAGAAACAGCACCGCGTACCTCAGGTAGTCCGGGGCCGAGTAGACGGCCAGCTTGTCGTTGGCCTTCAGCCGGGCCACGTCCTGGGGATCCAGGTAGGGAAGGGCGTCCACCTCCCCTTTCTCCAGGGCGGCCAGGGCGCTGGGGTAGTCGGGGTAGAAGCGGAATCGAAGCTGGGCCAGCTTCGGGGCCGGTCCGTAGTAGTCGGCGTGGGGCTCCAGGGCGATCGACTCTCCCGTGATCTTGGTCAGCTTGAAGGGGCCCGTCCCGATGGGGCGAAGATTGTAGGGGCTGTCCACCATGGACTTGCCGGCGGTCTCGGAGTAGAGGTGCCGGGGCAGGATGCCCACGGTGGTGTACTCCAGGAAGGGAGCAAAGGGCTCTTTCAGGGTGAAGCGAACGTCGTAATCGCTCACCTGCTCCACCCCGACGTCCCGCCAGAGCTCCGCAACCTCCTGGTTGCCCTGGAAACCGGCCGCCTGCATCGCCTTGACGGTGAACACCACGTCGTCGGAGGTGAAGGGGGTGCGATCGTGCCAGCGGACGTCCTTACGCAGGTGGAAGAGATAGCTCTTGCCGCCGTCCCCTATCTCCCACCGCTCCGCCAGGTCGGGGACGATCAGGCCGTTCTCATCGAAGCGGGTGAGTCCGGAGAACAGCAGGGCGGAGAGGTCCCGATCCACCTGGTTGAACTGGAGCAGGATGGGGTTCAGGTAGCCGGGGTTGCCGACCACGGCCTCCACGTAGGCGCCGCCCGCATCGGGGACGGTCACCATAGGGACCTCACGAGGAAGCTTGCTGGCGACGGCGGGCACGATGACCGCCGCCAGAGCCAAAGCCACCAGCAGCGGGCGTAGCTTCAAGCCCCTCTTCCCACCATCGCGCGCGCTAGAGTTCATCTAAGCACTCCGCTGAGACCAATGCTCCGCCAGGGCAAGGGTCGTGGGGACATGAAAAAGCAACGGCCCCACGAGGGGACCGGGCATTGCTGAGTGCACGGGAAACGACCGTCGCCGAAAGTTTAGGAGAAGAACTTCACCGTGAATATGCTGATCAACACGAACAGCACGGCCAGGACGATGGTGAAGTTGAAAAGGGTGCGCTCAACCCCGCGCCGGCTGCGATACACCGACGAGTCGGAGGCAAAGGTCGCGCTGAAGCCGGAACCCTTACTCTGGAGGAGCACCACCAGGATCAGCACCACCGACAAAAGGATTTGCACAACATTGAGATAACTCTGCAAAAGAGGCACCTCCAGTAATTCAGCCAGACGGGATTATAACATAGCCCAACCACGCCAGCAAACTTGGTAGCCTGGCCGGAAAGTGCTAAACTCCCTGCCATCAACCACAGCAAACAGCCACAACCGGCCATCCGGCTGAGCGAAGCGAAGCATCCCCATCGACCCGGCGGAGACCCCCGCTGCGCCCGTGATGGCAGGAAACCGCGGTGGGTCCAGGAAGGAGGCTCCATTGGCCGAGGTAGAAATTGGCATACTTACCCGAGGAAAACCCACCCTGGGTATGACTCTCTCCAGCCTGCTGCTGCAGCAGGTCCAGGATATCCACATCTACATAGTGGACACCTCGGAGAAGCCGGTCATCAACCGGGACGACGTCGCCTTCGCCCTGCGGCTTGCGATCGACCGGAGGATCCCCTGCAACTACGAGTACCTGCGGGAGAGGGATCGAGCCTTCAGCACCGGACGGCTCCGGATCCTGCAGGCGTTGAAGGGGAGGACCCTCTGCTTCATGGACGACGACATCGTGCTCCCCTCCTCGTCCCTGGCGCAGCTGCTGGAAGTCACCTCGGCCATGCCCGTGTACGGCTTCGTGGCCCCCTTCTGCCGCCACTCTGCCTATCCCACCAGCTATCCCTCCCACGCCCCCCTCTACACCCCGGGCGCCCTCTTCTGCCAGGATCCGGTGGTGCGAGAGATCCTGCTGGATTACTACAAGACGACCGTCGACCTGCTGGATCGTGCCCCCTCGCCCAACAAGGTGTGGGAACCGGCCTTCCTGTCACGCCTGTTCGCCGAGCTGGGCCGGCCCTGCCGGGTCCATGAGGGCAACGTGGTGTACCACCTGGACTACCGGGAGCCCGTGAACTGGGATGCTTTCCAGGAGACGGTGGTGACCCGAAGCGAGGCCAAGGCGAGGGAGCTGGCGACGAGGGCAAAGTAGGGCGGGGCACAGGGCCCCGCCGCCCGGCGGGCGATGGTAGGCCGGCGGCAGGGCAGAGCGCCCTGCCCTACGTTTTCTGGATCTCTACTTCACGCCGACTCTACGGTTGCGTCGGTCTCCGAAGGCTCCCCGTTCCCCGACGAGGATTCGCCCGCCACGTCCGCCTTGTCGTAGTATAGCCTCATCAGCGCCTGAGCCAGCTTCTTCGGATCGTGGCGCAGCGGGTTACGAGGGTCGATGACATCAGCCTGGACCACCTCGGTGCCATCGATGTCCTCGCCGTTGCCCAGATAGGCCACCTGCCTCACCTGCCAGTGGGGCGGAAGCTCGGCTCCCAACTTGTCGTTGGCTACGACGAAGTGGAAGGGGTTCTCCGGAAGGTGGTGCAGCAGCGCCCGCACGTGGTCCTGGACCATGAAGTTGTCGGTTTCGCCCCGCTGGGTAGCCACGTTGCAGACGTACACCTTGAGGGCCCTGGAGCCCGCCATCGCCCGGGCCAGATCCTCCACCAGCAGGTTGGGGAGCACGCTGGTGTAGAGGCTGCCGGGGCCCACCACCACCAGATCCGCATCCAGGATCGCCCGGATCGCCTCGGGATAGGCGGCCGGATGCTCCGGCTGCAGGTAGACCCTCTTGATGGGCAAGGAGCTCTTGGAGATGTTGGACTCGCCCTCCACCGTGGCCTCGTCCACTAACTCGGCGCAAAGGGTCAGGTTGTCCAGGGTAGAGGGGAGGATCTGTCCCCGCACCGCCAGTACCCGGCTGGACTCACGGATCGCCTGCTCGAAGTTGCCGGTGATCCCGGACATGGCGACGATAAAGAGGTTGCCGAAGCTGTGGCCGTCCAGCCCAGAACCCACGCTGAAGCGGTACTGAAACAGCTTCGTCATCAGCGGTTCCGCATCGGCCAGAGCGACGATGCAGTTCCGGAAATCCCCCGGCGGGAGCACCCCCAGCTCTCGCCGCAGCCGGCCCGAACTCCCACCGTCGTCGGCCACCGTGACGATGGCCGCGATGTTGGTGGTGTACTCCTTCAGCCCTCGGAGCAGGGTGGACAGCCCGGTCCCACCGCCGATGGCCACGATCTTCGGTCCGCGCTGGCGGTGGCGATGGTTGTAGACGATGTCCACCAGGTTGCTGCGCCTGTTGGGCATGACGGCGGACAGCACCGATTCGTTCAGTCTCCAGAAGGCCACCACCAGCACACCCAGCCCTACCGTGACGAAAATGGCGCCACGAACCGGCCTATCTATGAATTGCAGGGTGATGGAGGCCACGAAATCCGGGAAAGGCTGGGTTCGATATACCTGGACCAGCATGTAGGCCAACCCCAGGCTGACCAGAACGACGCCCAGGGTCAGGAGTGCAAGCCATCGCTTGATGTGCATGCCTGGGTAGAGCCACTTGAGAAAGCTCACCTTTGTCACCCTTCCGAGCGACGCCCTACGGCGAGCGCCACCACCTAAGAACTACCCTCAAGGCCGCTACCAACACACCCTCGGCTCAGGGAGTCGCTTTGGCCAGGACGAGACTGACTACGCCGACCACCAGAGCGGCCAGGAACGCACCCAGGAACCCAGTGACGCTCACACCCAGAGGAAACTGCGCCGCCAACCAGAAGACGATGGCATTGATGACTAGAGTGAAGAGACCGAGCGTGAGAAGGTTGAGCGGCAAGGTGAAGAAGAGCAGTATGGGTCTTATCAGCGCATTCAGGACGCCCAATACTATGGCGAACATCAGGACCGACCCTGCGCCCCCGACCGATAGGTACTCAGGGAGCAGGTACGCGGCAACCACTATTGCGATCGCAGTGATCATCAGTCGCAACAGGGCGCCAGGCATCTCCGCTCCCAAGTCAGAGGGGATGAGGCAAGAAGCATTCCGCTCGCGTCACAGGGGTTTGAGGGAGTGTAGGCCACTAGTTGGCTGATGTCAATCGTAGTAACGACTTCAGTCGTTCGTCCCTTTGTCCAGGGAAGGAGAGCGAACGACTTAAGTCGTTACTACAAGGTCGCTCGTGCATCCGGCCATTTCGGCAACCATCATCAGTGGCGGTCGACGGCGAGCACCACCGTTACTCACTTCGGGACGGTCGCGCCGGAAGTCCCGGGCTCCCAGGGGCTCGAAAAGGGGATCCGGAGGGTCATTCGACGTAGATCTCGACGTGCTCCCCGCCCTCCTCGTTGGTCACGTCCACCAGCTTGCCCACGGCGCCGTTGCGGATCGACTCGAACAGCTCGTCGAGATCGATGCCTTCCTTCTCGGCGTACTTGGTGAAACCGAAGCGGGCGCCCAGCTTGCCCGCCGCGGTGATGACGTCGAGGGGCACGTTCACGTTCACCTTGGCCCGGCCGGTGGCCGCGTCGGCCACACGGATCCGGAACCATCGGGGCGTCCGCCCAGATATCCTTTCCGCCGGCCTGCTGCCCGTCTCCAGGGCGGCCAGTAGCTTAGCTGCCTCCTCGGTGGTGACCTTGTGCTCCTCCACCATCTTCAGGATCTGCATCCGCTCGTCGTCCATCGTCTCCACTCCTCCCTCGATCTCCGCGCTGCCGGGAGACCCGAAATCCCTCTCGGCGCTCGCGACCCCGGTTTCACTGCTTTCCTCTTCGGCCACCCTGGCATCCTCCGTCTGTGCGGGATCATCTCTCCGCACATCTCTCTCCAGTCGCCAGCCCGACAGGTACCGCCCGATCCTCTCGCTTACGTCCATACCCCTACTCCCTCACTCAAACCCCGGCCTATCGACCCCGCAGCAGGCGTATCGCCTCCTCAGAGGTGATCTCGCTGCGCTCCAGCCGGGCCAGGATCTCCTTCCTCCCCTCTGGCGCCACCTTCGGCTCCTCGGGGACCTCGTAGCCCAGGGCTCGAATCAGCGCCTCCAGACGGCCACGAACGGTGGGATAGGAGATCCCCAACTCCCGCTCCATGTCCTTGATGTTGCCCCGGTTCTTGATGAACAGCTCCGCGAACTGCAGCTGCTCCTTGCTCAGGGATTGGAACTTTCCGAGGGCAAACCGGCCCTCCAGGACAGAATCGCAGCTGCGACAGCGCAGCCGGACCACCTCCATCTCGCCTTCGCACACCGGACACCGCCCCACCACCACGTGCATCGTCGCCACCTCCGGCCTCAAACGGTCCGAGCTAAGATAAATCAATCTGTGACTGCATATTATTCATATGCAACTCAAGATTGTCAATACCTTGGAGGGGTGATTTGGACAAAAAGATGGGGCGGGTCTAAGCTCGCCCCTGCACGATCGACGCTTACCGGCGGCCCAGGCGGACCTCCACCTGGTGTGTGGCCCCGTCCCGGAAGTCGGGCAGCAGGTTGCCCTGGATCTCCTTGCCGTCCACCCGCACCTGGACCACCCCCTTGGAGACGTGCTCGGGGTTGCTGATCTCGACGTGGTAGCGAGCGCCTCGGAAGTCCCGGTTGATCTCGGCGCCATCCCACGCCGTGGGGACGCAGGGATCCACCACCAGTCCTCGGGCCGTGGGCTGTGCCCCGAGGATCCAATCGGTGCAGGCCCGCCACATCCAGGCGGCGGTGCCGGTGGCCCAGGTGAACTCCCCCTCACCGAAGTTGGGATGATCGGGACCGTAGATATACTCGGCGTAGACGTAGGGCTCCGCCTTGTAGAGGTTCGGGTCCTTTCCCCGGGTCAGGAAGGAGGTCTCCCTCCAATAGTGGTAGGCCATGTCCCCGCGCCCCAGCATCGTTTCGGCGATGACCGTCCAGGCCACCGGGTGGCAGAAGATGGTGCCGTTCTCCTTTGTGCCGGGGGCGAAGCGAGTGATGATACCGATGGTATGGTCGGGCTCACGGTAGGCCGGAAGGAAGAGGGCGGGCCCGTAGGGGGTATCGAGCCGCTCCTTGACGGCGTTCATGCAGCGAACGGCCCGCTCGCCCTCGGCCACCCCTCCCAGGACCGCCCAGCTCTGGGAGTTCAGGTAGATGCTGCCCTCCGCGTTGGTGTGGCTCCCCAGCAGATCCCCGGTATCCTTGGTCGCCCTCCAGTACCAGTCCCCGTCCCAGGCGTAGCGGTTGATGGAGTCCCTGGTCCGGTTGTACTCGATCAGCACCCGGTCCCTGGCCCTGGTGTCGCCCAGGGCGTCGAACAGCTCCGCCACCTCCTTCAGCATCCAGGCCAGGAAGTGGCTGTTCATGATGCTCTCGCCACGGCCCAGGGGTCCGACGAAGTTGAGGCCGTCGTTCCAGTCGCCGGCCTTGATCAGGGAGAGGCCCCGCTCGCTGCGCTGCTTGAGGGCGTAGAAGAGCCCTCGCACCATGTGCTCGCGCACCGTGCCCTCGCCGGTATCCAGGTAGGGCACCGTCTCCTGGAGGAAGCCGAAGTCCCCGGTCTCCTTGACGTAGTTGAGGATGCACATCACCAGCCAGAGGGGGTCGTCGCAATGGCCCGTCACGGCGCCGGTATTGGTGAGGGGGTCCCAGTTGTGGATGGTGCTCCCGTTGGCAAACTGGTGGTCGATGATGGTCATGGTCCTGCGCCTGGCCATCCCCAGGTCGTTGGGTAGCACCCCCAGAATGTCCTGAGAGAGGTCCCGGAACCCCATGATGGAGCCGCCGCCGATGTAGTAGGAAGCCATCCGAGCCCAGTGGGCCGTGATCCAGGTCTGGTACTTGTTCCACACGTTCACCGACAGGTCGAACTCCGGGTCCGGCGTCTTCACGGTCGTCCTGCCGATGTAGTCACCCCAGAACTCCCGCAGCCGGCCGAAGGCGTACAGTACGTCGCTGGTATCGGTGTACTTGGCCCTGATCCTGGCGGCTTCCTCCCGCATGTCCTTGGGAATGGCCCCGATGGTGACGTGGAAGCGCACCTCCTCGCCGGGGTCCAGCTCCAGGTCGTGCTGGAACGCCCCGATGGAGTCGTACCCGTCGCCCTGGCTGTTGGTGCAGCTCCCCCGCTCCACGACGACGGGCGTCTGCCAGTCCCTGTACTCCCCCAGGAAGGCCCTCCGGACGCAATCGAAGCCCTGGAAGGGTAGGCTGGTGGTCATGAAGACGTACTTGTTCCAGTCGATGTTGGGGGTCTGGCCCACCACCAGGCTCACCGTCGGCCAGTACCGCTTGGTAGCGTAGACGATCCCGTTTTCCAGCCTCACCTCGTTGAAGAGGACGTGGAAGCTGCGCTCCGTCAGATCGGGGTTGTAGCTGGAGAGGGTCCACTCCGAGTAGGGGAAGAGGCTGATCCTGCGGCGCCGGTCGCTCCGGTTCCGCATAGTGACCACCCAGAACTCCACGTTCTCGTCCTGAGGAACGAAGTAGAGAATCTCCCCCTCGATGTCGTTGGTCCGCGACTGAATCCAGGTGTAGCCGAGGCCGTGGTGGGCTTCCCAGGATTGGAAGGGCTTCAGACAGGGTTGCCAGTTGAGGCTCCAGTACTCGCCGGAATCGTTGTCCCGCACGTAGACGTACCTGCCCGGACGATCCTGGAGGACCGCCTCCCCGGGGAACCACCGGTGGATCCGATCGTATCCAGAGCCGTGGATGAAGGAGTAGCCACCACCGGTCTGGGATATGAGAGCGCAGTACTCCTCGTTGGAAAGGTAGTTGACCCACGGCCTCGGGATGTCGGGCCGCTTGATGACGTACTCCAGCCCGTCATCGGAAAAGCGGCCGTACTCCGTCTCAATCACTGGCTTCTCCACCACCTGCTGCACCATCGACCTGAACCCCCAGTCCTCAGTAGCTCCGAGATCGCGCCCGGCGGGAACGCAATCCATCGAATCCCCGAGTTGTAGAGAAGGCGAGTGAGCAAGTCCGATGCCATTAGCCTGGCACGACCGTTGCACCCGCTCTACCTTCCGTCGAGCAGACCGATGGAACAGCGCCCCTCCGGCAGCAGAGGCAGGAGGCGAGGAGGTAGGACGATGAGCCAAGGCATGGGACCGGGTGGCCCCACCACCCGCAGGGAAACCGCGGACAAGCTGAAGGAACGGTACGACTGGCTGCAGAACTTCTCCGACGACGAGCTACACCAGGTCACCTACTGCAGCTCGGGGGAGACGATGAGCGGGGAGGAGGTGTACTTCGACATCTCCCATCCGGAGCGAGGTGTGATCCAGGGCGAACCGGGCGGGCAGATCCCGGAGGACTGCTGCTACGTCCCCAAGAGCGAGGTGCGGCAGGACCTGTGGGACAAGCTGGTCGGTCCGTTCCACCATTAGCGGCAGAGTAGGGCGGGGCGGAGCGCCCTGTCGCCCGTCTTCCGGACGTTGGGGCGGCAGGGGCGCGGGGCCCCGCCCTACTCTCTTCTTCTTCGAGCCGAAGGGAGGATACCATGGCCAAGACCGCGGCCGTCGCCGACGAACTGCTGGGTCCGAGCCCGCTGCCCGAATTCAACCCGGACGAGCGCCGCTATGGGGTCCACGTGCGGGAGACCCTGCTGAAGCTGCTCAAAGGCCACCAGGATGCGCTGGACCTGCTGACCAAGTACCACCGGGAGCCCGGCCGGCTGGGGGCCGTGCCGGTGCCCAAGACCGTCGACACACGGGCGCTGCGGCTGTCCAAGGTGGAGGAGATCCTCTCCTGCACCATCCGCTTCCTCCACGACGGCTCCGACGGCGGACCGATGGCCCAATGGGAAGACCGGGAGCAGGGTCTCATCCTCCAAAGGCGGGATTTCCCCACCCGCTTCCCTCACATCGTCATCGTGCGAACGGACACCTTCGATGCCGAGAAGGGCGAGCCCGTAACCAGCTCCTGGTGCGTGCACCGCATCCAGAACCAGCGGCAAGGTATCAGGATCAACCGGGTGCTGGACGTCATGAACCTGGGCGTCAGCCTCGGCCTGGAGCTGTTCAGGCTCGGCCGGTAGCCCCGCCGGCTACTCCATGCGGATCAGCACCTCACCCACTCCCGTAATAGGAGGGGCGGCGAAGTGGGGTGCCAGATCGTCCGTGTAGACCCGGGCCCGGTCCAGGCTATTGCGCCAGGCGAAGTAGTCCTCGGGGGAATCCCACTCGGAGAGGACCACGTAGCTTCCTGCCCCGTCGATGACCCGAATCAACTCCCGGGACCGGAAGCCCTTGCGAGCCTTGAGATCGTCCGCGGCCTCCTTCCACTTCTGCTCGAACTCGGCCTCCTCCCCCGGCTTGATCCGCATCAGAAACATCGCCCTGCCGGCCATTCCGCACCTCCGGTAAATGGGGGTGTCCAGCGGGGGCGGCCCCCGCCGGCGGGATGTGGGGTGTCCCCACACCAACGACACCCACCTGCCAGACCCTGGGTAAGGGCCGGGCAGGTTCCGTGCCAACCGGGTGGTTGCTGAAGCCCGCCTACCGCACCACCAGCACGTCGCAGCCGGCCTGGTCCACCACCCGAGCCGTCGTGCTCCCCAGCAGCGTTCCCCACACCCCAGAATGGCCGGAGTGGCCGATGGCGATCAGATCTGCCCGCTGCTCCCGGGCATACTGAAGGATGGATTGGGCCGCATGTCCCACGGCCGTCGCGGTCTTCAGCGCCATACCCAGCTCCCCTGCCAGGGACTGGGCCTTGGTCTGCAGATCCGCGAAGTACTGTTCCCTCAGCGGCTCCGTCTCCTCCACCTCGCCCACCCCTTTCGCGTAGCGAGGGGTGTGCTCGTCGACGGACAAGGCAGTGACGGCGGCCTTCTGCTGCTGAGCCACGAGCAGTGCCCGCCGCAGGGCCTTGGTGGAACCCGGCGAGCCGTCAAAGGGAACCAGGATCATCTGGTAGGGCAACGACGTCGCTTCCTTCTGCATAACTTGCAGCCTCCACTTCGTAATCCCACCCACCTGCCCCGGCTTTTCGACTCGGATCCAGCCAGGCGGGGCGACCGCTGAGGGCTCAGTATAGCGGAGAGGCCTTCCACGGCAAAGCAGAACCGGCGGACTCTATGCGTGCGCCCTTCGATCGACGGCGGTGAGGCAAATCCAATCGGGAGCCGGCGTCGTCCCCGACGCCGGCGGTCGGGGGCATCGACCGTGGCGATGGCTGTCGGGCCCAGACCCGCTGCTATTCCGCCACAGGCAGCGTGAGGGAGAAGCGGCTTCCCTTCCCGGGCTCGCTCTCGGCCCAGACTCTCCCTCCCTGAGCCTCCACCAGCATCCTGGTGATGTAGAGCCCCAGCCCCAATCCCTCGGTCTTCCGGGTGCCCTTCACCCGGTAGTAGCGCTCGAAGACGTGGGGAAGATCCTCCGGGGCGATACCCACCCCCCGGTCGACCATCGATACCACCGCCTCACCACCTGCCCGTCGTGCCGTCAGCAGCACCTCCGTATCGGAGGGCGAGTACTTGAGGGCGTTGCTGAGCAGGTTGGTGAGGACGCGCTCCAGCCGGTCCGGGTCCGCCAGGATGGGCGGGAAATCGGGCGGTATCTCCACCCGCACCCGCTCCAGATCCAGGACCCCGTCCAGCCGCAGCCTCAGGTCTTCCACAAAGGAGCGCAGATCCAGGCTCCTCGTGTTCAATTGAAGCTGTCTGGACTCCATGCGGGCCATGTCCACCAGATCCTGGATCATGGCGTTCATCCGGCGGGCGCTGGTGAAGATCGCCTCGGCGCTCTGCCGCAGCCGGCCATCCTGCCCGGCCCGATCCATCATCCGCACCAGCAGCTGCGCCTGGCCCTGCACCGCCGTCAGGGGACTCCGGAGGTCGTGGGAGACCATTCGCACCAGGTCCTCCCGCTGCTCCTGTAGCTGGTGCAGCTCCGAGACGTCGGTGAAACTGGCGACCGCCCCCAGTATCTCGCCCCCAGGACCCAGGATCGGCGCGGCGCCGATCGCGACCCACCGAGCCGGCCCGTCGGGCGGATGAAGTACCATCACGACCCCGTTGACCGCTTCGCCCTTCAGCGCCTTTGCCACCGGCGTCTGATCCAGGGGGAAGGGCTCCCCCTCGGCCGTCTCGATCCCCAGCAGCTTCACCCGCTCGCCCAGGGGCATCCCCCGACTCTCCGCCGAGTAGCCCAGCATCGCCTGGGCAGCGGGGTTCATGCGGCGGATCTCCCCTTTCGGGTCGTAGATGACGATCGCGTCGACTATGGAGAGGATGGTGGCTTCCAGTTCGGCAGCCCGACGCTGCACCTCCTCTAGCAGCCTTTCCCGCTCCTCCTCGGCACGCTTGCGCTCGGTGATATCCCGAATGATGCTGACGGGAATCCGCTCCCGGCCGATGGTTCCGCCTGGGGAGCTCACCTCCACCGGGAAGCTGCTCCCATCCTTACGCCTGTGAAGGGTCTCGAAGGTGATCCCCTCCGCGGCCGCCTGCGCCATCTGCTCCTCTATAAGCCGGTTAGCCGTGGGCATCCGAAGCTGGTGGATAGTCATGGAGAGCAGCTCGGGGTAGCTGTAACCGTAGGCCTTGACCGCCGCCTCGTTGGCATCGACGATCCGGCCACGCCTCCCGACGAACAGGATGATGTCCCGGGCGCGCTCGAAGAGGAGCCTGTAGGTCCCTGGGGCTTCCGCGAGGCGCCGGCTCTCGCCGGCGCCGCCTCCGCCGGTCCTGTCTCCCTCTGATCTGGATCCGGGCGATGCCAACGAGGC
>JAMCTB010000166.1 GCA_023380955.1 Chloroflexota bacterium
CTCGTACGAGCCGGAGGTGGGGATGTCCAGGCAGCCCAGGATGTTCATGAGGGTGGACTTCCCCGAGCCCGAGGGTCCCGTGATGGCGACTAGCTCCCCGTCCAGGATGGTGAGGGAGACCCCCTGCAGGGCATGGACCTCAATCTCACCCATCCGATATGTCTTAGTCAGGTCGGTTACCTTGATCATTGCTGTCTCCAGTAGGGGCGGCCGGCCCTGGCCGCCCGCGGGCCGGCAGGGCCGCCGGCCCCTACAAGAATTGATAGACATTCTAAGTCGTGAGTCGAGGGGCCGACTTACGACTCACGACTCACATCGATTAGCGCCCGCCGATGAACATTCCTCCGCCGGGCCCGCCAACCCTGGGCTGGGCGGTGGATGTGGTGGGAATGATCACCTGCTCGCCCGCATTCAGCCCCGAGGTTATCTCCACATCGGTATCGTTCTGTGCCCCTATCTCCACCTGCTTCACCTCGGGCTTGGCATTCTTATCGGCTGGCATCAGCTGTACCGTGTGGGTCTGTCCCCGAGTCTGGACGGCCCGAAGCGGCAGGAGCAGCACGTTGTCCTTCTTGTCGGTGGTGATGGTGATGGTGGCGCTCATGCCCGCGGGAAGGGTCTTGCCCGCCGAGTCCACCGAGACTGACACCAGGTAGCTCACCACCCCCTGGGTAGCAGCCCCCGACGGGGAGATCGCTATCACCTTCCCGCCCAGGGTCGTACCCGGCAGGGCATCGAAGGTGACCGTGGCAGGCATACCCACCGCTAACTTCGGCAGGTCGGTCTCGTCCACCGTCCCGTCTATCCTCACCTGGCTGGGGTCTACAAGGGTGAAGATGGCGGTGGATCCCACCTGCTCCCCCACGTTGGCGTTGACCGCCGCGATCATCCCGTCGAAGGGGGCGGTGAGCGTGGCGTTGGCCATGTTCAGCTTGGCCTGGTCGTAGTTGGCCTGGGCCTGGTTGACGCTCTGCTGGGCCAGGGCCACGTCGCTTGCCAGGGGAGGGCCTGCCGTGGTGGCCAGGTTGGACTGGGCCTGGGCCAGGGTGCTCTTGGCGGCGGCAACGTCGGCCGCCTTGGGTCCAGCGTTGTCCTCAGTGAGCTTGGCCTGGGCGGATGCGAGGCTCGCCTGGGCCTGGTTCACCGCGTCCTGGGCCTGGGTGATGTCGGTGGGGAGTGGGCCCGCGACGACCAGGTTGTACTTGGCCTGGGCGCTTACCAGCGACGACTTGGCCTGGTCGAGAGCGGCCTGGGCCTGGGTGAGGTCGGTGGCCAGGGGTCCCGCCTTCATCACGGCGAGCTTGGCCGCCGCCGAGTTGTAGTTGGCCTGGGCAGTGTCCACCGCACTCTGGGCCGACTGGAGGGCGGCTGCCGTGGGGACCTGCATGCTCTGCAGCTTGGCCACCGCGGCGTTGTAGGCGTCCTGGGCGGCCTGGAGGGCCTGGACCACCTGGGCGTTGCTTGTGCCGTTGGAGCTACTTGTGTCCCCGTTCTGCCAGTTCTGCAGCCTGTCCTGGGCGGCGATCAGGCTCGCCTGGGCGCTGTCCACGGCCGCCTGCTGGGAGGCAATGTCGGCTGGGAGGGAACCCGCCCTGGTCTGGACCAGGCTCGCCTGGGCGCTCTTCAGGGTGGCCGCGGCCGAGTCCACCGCGGTCTGGGCAGCCGTCCAATCGGCCTGGGTATAGGGATTATTGGTGGCATCCAGCTTGGCCTGGGCGCTCGTCACCCCCGATTGGGCCTGGTCCAGGGCCGTCTTGGCAGCGGCCACGTCGGCATCGGTGTAGGGGTGCTGGGCGGCCTGGAGCTTCGCCTGGGCACTGGTGAGGTTGGCCTGGGAGGATGCCACGGCGCTCTGGTCGGCAGCCAGGGAGGCGCCCGTGACGCCCTGGGAGACCTGCTGGTAGTTGGCCAGGGCCGAGTCGTAGGCGGCCTGGGCCGCTGCCCTCGCCTGGGGTGTTGCCCCATCCTTGACCTTCTGGAGGTTGATCTGGGCGGTCTGGAGGTTGGAGTCGGCCTGGTCCAGCTGGGCCTGGAGGCCCTGGGTGTCCAGCTTGGCCAGGGTCTGACCGCTCTTGACGGTGTCTCCCACCTTGACGTCGATCTCGGTGATCTTGCCGCTGGCGGTGCTGGAGGCGGAGAAGCCGAGGGTGGACTGCTTGGTGGCGATGACGTTGCCTGTCGCCGTGACCGTCGAGACGAGGGAGCCGACGGTGGCAGTGGCGGTCTGCACGGGCGTGGTGGTCTGTGTGGCGGCGAAATAGCGCTGGTAGCCGATGTAGCCCGCGATCACTGACAACAGTATCGCGGCCAGCAGCGCGCCGAGCCGTTTGCCAGTCGGCCGCTTGACGGTCGTGATGCCGCGCCAGGAGCGTCTCCCAATGGGAACACTTCGATTCATGATTTGATTCCTTTCCTGCATATCTGCGCGTCGAGAAGTCTGCTATTCGTCATTTCTGTCTCGCATCGTTGGTCGCAGGTTCTTGCGATGCCGCATCAGCAAGATAGCTGGAGGGCAATTAAGAACTGATGAAGACACTGTCAGGTTGCTGTGAAGGATTTCCTGAACCGCTCACTCGGATGAGGGAAGTGGGGGGCACGCGGTCAGGTTCGGTGATGTGGAGGATGCCCCCACCTCCGTACTGACGACGGA
>JAMCTB010000167.1:0-4382 GCA_023380955.1 Chloroflexota bacterium
GTAGATCTTGTGGACGGTCGTCTTCGAGCTGCACAGGTGATAGGGGATGTATACGACACCGGTCTGAAGCGACACTCCCGTCGGCAGGTCAAGGCTCGTGATGTCGAGGCAGATCCTGTGTCCCTGTTTGAACAGGTTCGCGGTAGATAGGATCTCCATCTGGTACTCCCGGATCTCTCCGGGCACCACCGGCTTCCTATCCGCCCTGGTCATTTTGTGGAACGGCTTCCACGGCGTCGATCGCTTTTCGTCCAGGGTGCTCAGGGAAGCCCTCAGCCAGCCCCGAGTCAGCTCCCTCTCAGGTAGATCCTCGGGCTGATCCCTCTCCCCCTCCCTGGCCGTCCGAACGCTTACGTCCGGCCCGACGTCCTTGAGGATCACTATCCAGTTGGTGTCCTCCTGATCGATAGAGGCGTAGAGGGTCAGCGAGATGGGACCGATCACCAGGGTATCCTCAGGAAGCGGCTCGGTCATGTAGCGAAGCTTCTGGATCTTGTTCGTCTGAGTGGGAGGCATCTGGAGGAAGCCGTCCGGCGCAGAGTAGTCCTCCCTGGAATGGGGGGTGAAGGGCTCGGTCCGCAGCCTCTCCCAGGAGTGGAGGTAGTACTTGGCCCACCGGGTCTCCGGCAGCGGCCAGTCGTCGCCGCTTCTCCACTCGTTGGCCCCCATCACCCACACTTTCACAGGGGGCTCGTCCATGATGCCGGTGTCGATGCCCTTGAGCCAGTGGTCGTGCCAGCGCAGGATCTCCTTGTGGATCGAGTGGAAGGGGCGCTCGAAGTGGGCAGGACCGGTGAACATCAGATGGCCTTCAGGTGAGGGGGCTGGAGCTTGGCCGCGGCCCACTGGGCCCCGGCGAAGGCGGACAGACCTACCATTCCGATATTGCCGTCGCACCAGGGCTGGGACGCTATCCACTCGATCAGGTCGTAGTGATCCCAGGCCGGGGAGCCGCCGTCCTCGGACTTGGCAACCCCTCGGGGATTCCCGATGACGTGCACGTATCCCCGGGACACGAAGTATTCGCTGTCACCACCCTCTATGGCCCCCTGCCACAGCTTGGACCAGGCGGGCTGAGGCGGGAGATCCCGGGCAAGGTCGGGGCTCTGGAGGGCCTTGTTGTTGGCGGCGAAGGAGAGCAGGGCAGGGAACGTGTCCTCGGCCTCCGGGCGGTAGACGTCCACACAGAGATGGACGCCGTCGCGCATCCGGACCATCACGTCGCGGTCCCAGACCATTGTCTCGTAAAGGGCCGGGGGATCGTAGGGAGCGGGCGGATTGTGATGGTTACCAGGGGATGCGCCTTCTCTGATCATGCCGGTGTCCTCCTCTAGCGTCCGGCGAGAACGCTCTCGCATTGGGACCATCACGTATCTGTGCAGGAGAATCTTGGGATACGGTATGAGGGCCGCCACCGGATGTCAATACGTTCGACATATGTACATTTATCACTTTGCGGAAAGCTCGGGGCTGGAGGTCATGGGTCAGGCAGTAGGGGTTGCTTCGACCCGCTCCGGCTTCGTTTTTGCGGCCCTCCTCAGCACCCACACCACCAAAGCGGCGCTGATCAGGTCCCCAATGAAGTAGGTGGCGCTTACGGTCCATCCCGCGCCCACCGCTCCCATCGATCCGACCAGCACCCAGCCGCCCGCCACCATCACTATCGCCGGAACCACCTTTGAGGCGATGGCGAGATCCATGATGCCGAGCACCTGGTAGAGCGGCCCGAGCCCCACGCCGAAGCCCAGCAACGCGCAGCGCAGCCCCAGGGCGTAGATGACCACCAGAGCGGCCTGGTACTCCGGCCGGTAGATTCGCAGGATGAAGGGCGCAGCCAGCATCAGGGGAATCGTCATCCCAGCGGAGATGGCCAGGGCCCCCAGGGTCACCTGCACCAGCGCCCGGCTCAGCTTGGCGGGGCCAAACCGGGCGTGGACCTCGGCCAGCTTCGCGTACAGGTTGCGGGATATGGGCGCCATCGGCACGGCCAGCGCCGTCATGGTGAGGTTGCTCGCGACCCGGAAGTAGGCCACCTCGGCGTCGCTAGCCAGCCGGGCAACAGCGTCGGCGCCAGGGAGATCAGGTTGGCGAAGTTCTTATCCACGCTCACCAGGGCGCTGAAAGCGAAGTAGCGGCGGAACGGCACCGACGGTGCGGCGCGCAGGATCTCCCTCAGAGAGGGGAAGGCCGGCATGCGGCGCAGGGTCGACCGATACAGCAGCAGCGCGGCCGCCGAGGTGAAAACCGGCGCCACCGCCACGGAGTACAGCAGTTCGTTGATTCCTCCGCCCAGAGCCACCACCCCCAGGTTCAGCAGGTTGGTGCCCATCAGCGCCCCGTTCTCCAGCAACGTCAGGCGCGCCACCTGGCGGCTGCTCTGTAGCGCGAGCACCACCATGTTGAACAGCACCATCAAGGGCGGCGTGATGAACAGGATGCGGGAGAGGCTCCCGATCCGCGGATCGTCCAGGATCGCCGCGCCCAGGTAAGTGCCGCCGAGAATCCCGATGGCGGACTCGACCAGCGCAACGACGAGCCCGACCTTCAGGAAATACCCCATCAGGGCGAGCACCTCCCCACGATCGTTGCGGCTGTTGGCGGCCGCAAGAGGGGTGATAAGCGCCTGACCGACGGCTAGGTTCGCCAGCATCGTCACCAGAGACAGCAGCGAGCTGGCCTGGTAGTAGACTCCGAAGGGGGAGGGGCCGAGCAGGTTGGCGATGATCACGGAGGTGATGGTCTGCAGCCCCATGGTGGCGAAGCTGCCGGCTTGCAGAGTGAGCACCTCGCGCGCGAAGCGTCGACTCAGCAGTCTCTTGGGGGCTTCTATCAAGAGGAACATCGACCGCAAGCGTCCTTTGGCTGTAGGCTGGAGCGCACGCTATAATAGCACGACCTAATCTGCCCCATCGGAGCCGACGGGAGCGCGCCAAACCATGAAGGTTCTCACTCTCAGCGACTACTATCCCCCCAACACCCGCGGCGGCGCCGACATCGCCGCGGAAAGATTGTCGGCCGAGCTCGCCCGCCAGGGACATTCGGTCTCCGTCCTGACTACCGTGGCGGACAAGTCCCAGGCCGTCAGCGATACCGTCCGTGGCGTCCAGGTGCGGCGTATCGTCTCCCATTATCCGGCCAAGCTGCGCAACTACATGGCGGTGTACAATCCGATGGTCCTTGGCAATGTGGCCGACAAGATCGCTGAATTCCGGCCCGACGTCGTTCACGCCCACAACATCCACACCCACCTCTCGTTCCATACGCTCCTGGTCGCGCGCCGGGCGGGGATGCCGGTCGTATTGACGGCTCACGACCACCAACTGTTCTGTTGCGGCAAGTTCGATTGCTCAGATCCATCGAAAGCCGTCAAGGTGCCGGCCTCCCAGTGCGCCCGCTGCCAGAGACTCCGCTACTTTCCCTTGCGAAATCGGCTGATCCAGCGCGCTCTCCGTCGGTCGGGCGCGCGGGTGCTGGCCGTGAGCAACGCCCTACGCGACGACCTGGTGGCCAACGGCACCGACCCGGCGGTGGTCGGCGTGGTCCATAACGGCATCGATCCGGCCTCCATGGAGGTGAGCCCGGAGCACGTCCAGGGCTTCGCTCGGCGCCATGCCCTGGAGGGCAAAAAGGTCGTGCTCTTCGGCGGGCGGGTGAGCCACGCCAAGGGGATCGACCAGGCCGTCGCGGCCCTCGGCAAGCTCCCCAGAGATCTCAACTTCGTCTTCATGGTGCTGGGCAGCTCCGAGGACTACGTATCCTACATCCTGCAACTGGGCCACCGGCTGAGTGTCGAGGATCGAACGGTCTTCCTTCCCTGGATGTCGGGCGAGGACCTGAAGGCAGCCTTCTCCCTCAGCTCAGTCTGCCTGACCCCTTCTCTCTACCGAGAGCCTTTCAACCTGATCAACATCGAGGCCATGGCGCTGCGTAAGCCGGTCATCACCACCTGCTTCGGCGGCCCCCCCGAGGTGGTCGTGGACGGGGTAACCGGCTACGTGCTGGACCCGAGGGACGTCGATAAGATGTCCGCGCGCCTGCTGGAACTGCTCACGGACGACGCGAAGGCCCGGTCCATGGGCGAGGCGGGCTACGCGAGGGTAGCCGAGAATTTCACCGTCGGCCATCAGGCCGGCAAGGTGCTGGCGGCCTACGAGGAAGCGCTGAGCCGCCGATCGTGACGGGGCGACCAGGGGATGAGCGAGACGGGGAGACGGGGAGAGAGCGAGATTCCCTCTCCCTTTGGGAGAGGGTCAGGGTGAGGGTCTGAGTGGCAGCCGAAAGCAACAGCATCTCCCATCCTAGCCCCCAACACCCAACACCTAACCCCCAACACCCAACACCCAACCCCCAACCCCCAAAACCCAACACCCAGCAGTCCCCCC
>JAMCTB010000167.1:4392-5215 GCA_023380955.1 Chloroflexota bacterium
CGAAGCGCACAACAGCAACCAGGACCGCGAAACCCGCCAAGACGGCGAAGGCAACGTCCAAGGCAGCGGCCTCGCCGACGCTCCAACACCCAACCCCCAACACCCAACACCCAACCCCCAACACCCAACACCCAACCCCCAACCCCCAATACCCAACACCCAGCAGTCCCTCCGCATCCTCCACGTCATCACGTCCCTGGACGTCGGAGGTGCCCAGAAGCACCTGCTCTCCCTGGTCAACGGCCTGCGACGGCGGGGACACCAGGCGGATGTCGCCTTCTTCAAGAACCCGTCGCTTCTCCCCGCCTTCCGGGCGACGGGGGCCACGATTTTCGACCTGTCCACGCGAAACACCCTCTCGGCCACGCCTCTGCCCCGCCTCGCCCTATTGCTCAAAAGGGACGGATACCAGATAATCCACACCCACTTGCTGAAAGCAGACGTGTACGGAGCCCTGGCGGGCGTCCTCGTAGGAACGCCGGTGCGCATCGCCTCCAAACACAACGACGAGCGGGCGCTCCTGAATCCCATGGTCGGGAGGGTCCATGGCTTAGTCTCGCGACTCGACCATCGGGTGGTGGTGCTGTCGGACTACGTCGGCCGTTACATTGCGGACGTCGGTCGCGTCGCTCCGAACCGCGTCCAGCGAATCTACTACGGTCTGCCACCAGCGTCGGCAGCATCTCCAGAGCACGGCGCGTCCGTTCGCTCGGAGCTGCGCATCCCTCCGGAGGCGCCGCTGGTGGGAACGGTGGGCCGGCTGGCCGAGCAGAAGGGGCTGACCTACCTGCTGGAGGCGATGGCTCTCGTTCGCCGGGAACTG
>JAMCTB010000167.1:5246-7249 GCA_023380955.1 Chloroflexota bacterium
CGTCTCCCCGTCTCGCTCATCCCCTGGTCGCCGGGAAGAGTACAAGCAGCAACTGATAGACCGCCGCCGGGCGCTGGGACTCGAGGAAAGCGTCATCTTCGCGGGAGTTCGCAACGACGTTCCTGCCGTGATGCAGGCGATCGACCTCTTCGCCATGGCCTCCCTCTGGGAGGGCTTCGGACTCGTCTTCCTGGAGGCGATGGCGGCGGCCCGCCCGATCGTCGCCACGCGGGTCAGCGCGGTGCCCGAGGTGGTGGAGGAGGGTGTGACCGGCCTCCTGGTGCCGGCAAGGGACCCAGAAGCGCTGGCGGGGGCGCTGGTTGCGCTGCTGCACGACCGAGAGAGATCCGAGGCCATGGGCAAGGCAGGACTGCTGCGGCTCAAAGAGCACTTCACCGAGGATCAGATGGTCGATTCGGTGGAGGCTCTCTACTACCAGTTGTGGAGAAGCCATTGAGGTGTGTCGTCACCGGCTGCGCCGGTTTCATAGGCTCCCATCTCGCCGAGGCCCTGGTTGGCAGGGGCTACCAGGTGGTCGGCATCGACTGCTTCACCGACTACTATCCGCCGGAGATCAAGCGCCGCAACCTGGCGATGCTGTTGTCCTCCCGGGCCTTCACTCTGATCGAGGCCGACCTGTTGGAGTACGACCTCCGTAGCCTGCTGCAGGGCGCCGACTGCGTGTTTCACCAGGCTGCCCAGGCCGGCGTTCGTACGAGTTGGGGCCGCAACTTCGACGTGTACACCCAGAACAACGTCCTTGCCACCCAGCGGCTGCTGGAGGCCGCCAAGACCGCGTCTCTCGAACGGTTCGTCTACGCATCCTCCTCATCCATCTACGGCGACGCGGTGGACCTGCCGGTCACCGAGGACTCGCTGCCGCGGCCGGTGTCGCCCTACGGCGTCACCAAGCTGGCCGCCGAGCACCTCTGCCACCTGTACTGGGCCAACTTCGGAGTGCCCACCGTGTCGCTCCGCTACTTCACCGTGTACGGCCCACGCCAGCGCCCCGACATGGGCTTCAACCGCTTCATCCGGGCGCTGCTCTCCAACGAAGAGATCGTGATCTACGGGGACGGCGAGCAGACCCGCGACTTCACCTTCGTGAGCGACGCCGTTTCCGCCAACCTTGCCTGTCTGGAGTCCGACGTGGCCGGCCGGGTATTCAACATCGGGGGCGGCTCCCGCATCTCCGTCAACAGTCTTCTGGAGGTGCTGCAGAAGGCCTCAGGCATCGAGGGCCGGATTCGCCACATCGAGAACCAGAAGGGCGACGTTCGCCACACCTTCGCGGACACATCCCGTGCGCGAGAGGTGCTCGCTTTCAAGCCTTCCGTCGGGATCGAGGAAGGCCTCCGACGCCAGTTCGAATGGCAGAAGGCTGCCGGCGAGGAGCGAATGGCGAATGGCGAATGGCGAATGGCGAATGGCGAATAGCGAATGGCGAATGGCGAATGGACTATGCGGCATGCGTTTTCTTCTTCACATGCTCCCCGAATTCGTGCTATGACGAGTCACTCCCTTAAGCCCTCAATGTCGCTACCCACCATTCGCTATTCGCTATTCGCTTCGTTCATCGAGTCTCCCTGTGACAAGCGCGTTTAGCCGTCGGATCCGGGTCCTGGAGGTGATGGAAGCCACCATCGGCGGGACCAAACGACACCTGCTGGCCCTCCTGCGCGGCCTGGATCGAACCCTCTTCGACGTGGAGGTGGCCGCGCCCCGGCTCCGCTCCGAGGCGTTCGACGACGTCTCCTTCACTCGGGAGGTCCAGGAAGCCGGCATCCGCCAGCACTTCGTGCCTATGCGGCGGGCCATCTCGCCGGCCGCCGATGCCCGCTGCCTTCTGCAACTGGTCCTGCTGATGAGGCGCGGACGCTACGACCTGGTGCACGCCCACAGCTCCAAGGCGGGCATCCTTGCGCGGCTCGCGGCGCGCATCGCCGGCGTTCGCTCCGTGGTCTACACTCCCCACGGCTTCTACTTTCTGAACCAGCCGCCCG
>JAMCTB010000168.1 GCA_023380955.1 Chloroflexota bacterium
CCCTTCGGATGATGTCCACGTCCATCCCATCGGTGGCCCGCTCCACCCACAGCTCTCGCCCCACATCCCAGGTGGGCTCCTCCTGCTGCACCGTCTTCGGATCCGCCTTCACCACGTTGCTGATGACGGGACCCTCGACCTCCACCTTCCAGTTGGGTTTGGTCCCGTAGAGATCGAACTCCAGGATGTTGTCTTCGGTCTTGCTCTGGATCAGGAGGTAGTTCCCGGTGTTGTTGACGAACTTCAGGTCGAGCATGGGATCGTCCACCGTGGCATCCAGGCCGACCATGCCGCGGGGAGGCTGTCCGTAACTGGCTATCCAGTAGAGGTGAGGGTAGCGCTCCTCGATCTGGTATCCAGCCCAGAAGAGCGAGTGCAGAAGAGTCGTCGCCACCTGGCAGATCCCGCCGGCTACGGAGGGCACCGTCTGCATCTCCCCGTTGTTCACGGAGATCCCGAAGCCGATCTGATATCCGGACTTCAAGGTGGTGGGACCCAACTCCTTGTTGAAGGAGAAGGTGTCGCCGGGCCTCACCACGACACCGTTCAACCTGGAGGCCGCCAGCTTGATGTTGTGCACCTTCTCGGGGACGCCGGCGATGGTCGTCTGTCCAAACTCGATCCGCTCCTTGATCCCCAGGGTGGAGGGATCGATGGAGCCCCCAATCGCCCGGTCAACCTCCCCAGGAAGGGAGACCGTCCGCCGATCGCTGGATATGGCCTCGGTGAGCAGAGAGAGCGCTTTCGCACGGTCGATCTTGCGCCCATCCTGGCCGGGGGTCACGACCTTGAGCTTACCCCCGTTCCAATCCAGGCGCGCAGCCTTCTTGGGTTGATCCACCTCGCCGGCGATCCGATCGACCAGGCTCCTCAAGGAGGTGTCCTGCAGCGAGACGGTCGGTGCCGAAGCACCCTCCTTGGGCTCCACCGATATCAGACCCGCTATCTCCTTGGGACTGAGAGCCCAACGCCGCCCCTCGAACTCCACTGCCACAGGGCCGGCGAGCATCCTGGACACCTTTCCCTGGGCTTCCTCCAAGTCCCGTTCGACCCTCTTCGGTCGGGTTTCGGCCACGGGGAGGTCGATGGCCGCGGTTCCGCCCGTCGCTGCCTTCTCCACGGCCGCGGCCGCGCCGACCACGTCCAGCTTTCTCCCGACCACGGCAGGCGAGATCTGGACGCTGAGATCGTCTCCAATCACCAACTGGGCGTCCTTGACCGGACGATCGATCTCCTGCGCCAGCCGAGTGATGTATCCCTGCAGCTTGGTGCGATCGGTCCCGATGCCGGGCGTCTCCACCGAGTATCCTCGGGCCAGCGCGGCTACCTGGGCGGTCAGCCGTTCCCCCCAGCTACCTGTGCGTCCCACCCTGTAGGCGGCGTCGACGGCCGAAGCGGCATCGAAGGTCGCGCCCAGGTCGGCGACGCTGACCTGCCGCTGGGCGTCAGGACCACGCAGCAGCAAGGGGCGGCTTGCTCGCTCCTCGTACAGCGGCCGCAACTCCGCCAGCGCCCTGTCCTTCTGCATGCCTCCCAGATTCACGTCTCCAACCCGCACGCCGGGAAAAACGGAGTTGAAGTAAACCAGCTGATAGCCGCCCACGACGGCCATGAACAGAAGCACGGCAGCGGCAGTCACCACCAGGCCTACGCCCCGCGAAGCAGAACGTTCCCTGCTGCTTTGCCTCGCGAGCCTCCTTTGGCCGGGGTCTGCCCTCCCCGCCTCGGTAACTCTACCCATTGGGAGATCTTCCTCTCACCTCAATGCCCGCTGCAGGACTGAGCCGCCCTGCGCTGAGGACTGGGGGTCTGATTGTCCTAGATGCCGACGTGATCTGTCAACCAAGCGAATGAGGACGCGAAGCCGGGACTCCGGCTACGACAACCTGGTGTGCGTTGGCGGGGACGGGACTGTCAACGAGGTGGTCAACGGTGTGCTATCAGGGGATAGCGCCGGGCCTATGCCAAGAATCGGGATGATTCCCAGCGGAACCGGATCGGACCTGGCCAGGACGGTAGGCATACCTCACCGGATCGAGGAGGCGTGCAGGAGGCTGGGCCAACCACTAGAACAGTGGTATCCGACCTGGGCATGGTATCCTATAAGGGCAGAGAGGATTCCACCGTTACCATGGATGGGTCCACCTTCTCCGGCCGCACGTTGGCGCTGGTGCTCGGCATCGGTCAGTACTTCGGCGGAGGCATGCGCGTCGCCCCCAATGCCCTGTTGGACGACGGCTATTTCGACGTCGTGACTATCGGAGACATCGGTACCCTGGAGCTGCTCTACAACCTTCCGGGCGTCTACAGAGGGACTCATCTGCGGAATCCCAAGGTGAAGTCCGAGAGAGCCAGGACCGTTCGCGGGGAATCGGACGAACGGCTGATGATCCAGGCAGACGGGGACCTATTGGGCGAGGTGCCGGCACAGTTCCAGATCCTCCCCAAGGCCCTCACCTATCTCTACTGAATCTAGAAAGGTGCCCCATGGCCAACGGTAAACTCGCCTTCCGCGCGGGCATGTTGCTGGGTGCCGCCGCAGGTGCCCTTTGGGTAGTCGCCGGCCGTCGGTGGCTGGACAGCGAATACGAGCTGCTGGACTGGAATCGGGTGCAGGAGATTGCCATCCGCACCTGCGGCAAGGCCCCCCTGGAGTCACCGTGGAGTTCCCGAAAGCTGCGAGCTACCTACGAAGAGATGGTTAGGCAGTTGGAGGGGCCTATCTCCGACTACACCAGGACCAGCCTGCCCTCCACCGGGGCCTCCGTGTCGGTCATGGGACGCAAAGAGTGGATCGAAGCCAACGTCGCCGGCTTCCGCTACCTCTTCGAGCCGGTGGAGGAGATGTATCGAGAGATAGGGCGGCAGACTACGGTGGTCGTCCCCGGCATCGCGCAACTGAGCCAGCTCGCCGTGAGCAGCCAGATCGGGCTGCTTCTGGGGTACCTGTCGCGGCGAGTCCTGGGGCAATACGACATGAGCCTCCTGGGCCGAGAGCCGCTGTCGGGCTCCGGTGGAAAGCTGTACTTCGTTCAGCAGAACATCGAGGGCATCGAGTCCCAGTTGCACCTGCCCACCGAGGAGTTCCGGTCCTGGATCGTCCTCCACGAGTCGACCCACGCCCACGAGTTCGAGGTCTTCCCCTGGCTGCGGGACTACATGAACCACATCCTTCGAGCCTACCTGGACTGCGTACTGCAGGAGGTCCGTGCGTCCTCCGGCGGCATGGGGGCCGCACCCGCCGTGGTGGCCCGAATGATCGACAACCTGAGGTCTGGGAGAAGCATCCTGGAGTCGGTGATGAGCCCGCGGCAGCAACGATACATGGGACAGCTTCAAGCCCTCATGTGCCTGCTGGAGGGCTACAGCAACCACGTGATGAACGAAGTGGGCAAGGACATCATGCCTCACTTCGACAGGATAAAGCAGCGGGTGGAATCCAGGTCGAAGGAGAGAAGTCAAACGGAGGAGCTTTTCCTCAAGCTCACCGGGCTGTCCATGAAGATGGACCAGTACCGGCTGGGAGAGCTCTTCGTCGACCACGTGGTCGAGGCCAGGGGGATCGAGTTCGTCAACCGGGCCTACGAGGGTCCCGAGAACCTGCCCACCATGGACGAGGTGCTGCATCCGGAACGCTGGATCACGCGGATGGAGAGCGCCGCCTAGAGAGGCTTCCGGCCATGAACGTGATGAGATATACGGTGATAGATGGCCGCGGTGCATCCTGTTCTCACGGCCCGCCCTTGAACCCTACGGCAAGGGGCCGGCGTGGGGTCGCAAGTGGTTGGCGATCCCCCCAGCGATGCCCCTGGCCACCGCCTCCCGAACGTCCTCGTTGGACAGCAGGAAGGCTTCGTGGGGATTCGTGAGGAACATGCTCTCCACCAGGACGCTGGGCGCCGGGCCTCTCAGGCTGAAGAAGTGGCCGTAGGGCTTGCCGGCCAACAGGTCTTCTTTCACCCCCCGGTCCGGCAGATCGTAGCCCGCCGCGGTCACCTCACCCAGCAGCCGATCCTGGATGGCCGTTGCCAGCAACCGGCTCTCCTCACCGTGGTTGTCGACGTTGTAGTAGCACTCGGCTCCTCGCACCCGAGGGTTGCCCAGGCCGTTGAAATGGATGGACACGTAGACCCGGGTCCTGCCCACTGCCGCTACCCGGGCCTCCTGCTCCAGCCGGACCCTTTCCGTTGGGTCCGGATCCCGCAAACCGGTCAGCGGCAGATCGTTCTGCCGGCTGACCGCCACCGTGAGCCCCTCTTCTTCCAGCAGCTGCTTCACCCTCGTCGCCACGGCCAGGGTCAACTCGTACTCCTTCAGGCCACCGCCCACGGCGCCGACGTCGATCTTGCTGTGGCCCGGGTCCAGTCCCACGTCGGCGGCAAAGGGCTCCACGGCCCCCATGGGCTCCTCCTCGCCGGCATAGACCGGGAGCGCAGAGAGCAGCAGGGCCAGGGCTCCAATCAGCATGGTAGCCTTGATCATGGCACCTCCAGACAACATCATAATTCAGTTGGAGCCCCGTGAAAAGGGCAGCGGGCATGGGCCGCAACGCAGGCTGGATCGCCGGAGACTAGCTACAACTACCTTATGCTATAATTGCCTGGAGCTTAGTGTTAGTCGCACTGGCAGGAGGTGATAAGGTGCCAAGGAACATCGAGTGGCTCGGGCACGACGTCTTCAAGATCTCCGACGGTCCGACGGTGATCTACACGGATCCCTTTCGCCTGCAAGAGGGTGCCGACAAGGCCGACGTCATCCTGATCACCCACGATCACTACGATCACTGCTCGCCGGATGACGTGGCCAAGATCCAGAAGCCGGACACCGTGATCGTCGCTCCCCACTCCTCGGCCCAGAAGCTGAAGGGAAAGGTCGAGGTGGTGACGCCCGGCAGCAGGCTGGAGGTCAAGGGGATACCGATCGAGGTAACCTGGGCCTACAACACCAACAAGTTCCGGAGCCCGGGCCAGCCCTTCCATCCCAAGTCGGCCGACTTCGTGGGCTACATCTTCGCGGCCAATGGCGAACGCTTCTACCTGGCGGGAGACACCGACCTCATCCCGGAGATGAATGGCATCGAAGTCGACGTTGCCATGATCCCGGTCAGCGGAACCTACGTGATGACCCCGGAGGAGGCCATCGAGGCAGCCAACGTCATCAAGGCGAGGCTCTTCGTGCCGATGCACTACAACGCCATAGTTGGAACCAACGACGACGCCAAGAAGTTTGCATCCGGGGTCAGGAACGCCCAGGTGGAGATCCTGCCTCAGTCGTGACTCGATTCGTAGGGGCGCACGGTTGTGCGCCCCTACCCCTCGTCCCGCTACAATCTGAACCCTGCCGGCTCTCTTGGTGGTTCAGCCGTCTCCAACAGCGCATCCACCGCCTCGAAGATCCTCTTGGTTGCGGCTACCACCGCATCCACGTCCCGGGATTCGTCGGGGCTGTGGGCTATATATGCCACCACGATCTCCTTGGCGATGTCCAGCTTCTTATCGTTGGTCGCCTTCATTCCTTACCTCACATCAGCTGAGGGTCTAGTGGTTGAAGATTGTATCACATACCTTTGCCCCTATTGGCACGCCCTTTGCCCCCTCCTGTCCGACCCACGCCTATCACAGTGCGAGTCTCAGAAGGCAGGAGCGGTCGGTGCGGCTCATGGAAGCGGTGGCAAAAGGAAATCGGCTCGTGGCGCTGGTGGCCCAACGGCGTGCTGAGGTGGAAGGGGCCGGTCCTTCGGACCTGTACGGCATGGGCACCGTGGCCCGGGTTCTCCAACTGGTGAAGCAGCCCCAGGGAGGGTTGACTGTGGCCATCCAGGGGCTGGAACGGGTCAAGATCCTGGAGTACATCGGGGAGCAGCCCTACCTGGTGGCGAAGACCGAGCTGAGGCCGGAGGTAGAAGAGCGCACGCCGGAGGTGGAGGCGCTGCGCCGCAACCTGCTGACGCTCTTCCAAAGGGTGGTTGAGCTCTCCAACTACCTGCCCAACGAGCTGAGTGCGGCGGCCGCCAACATCACCGACCCCCGAGAGTTCGCCTACCTGGTAGCTTCCAGCGTCCGGGGGGAGGTGGCATTCAAGCAGACCCTCCTGGAGGTGGACTCGATCCGCGAGAAGCTGCAGATGCTCACCGACCACCTGCAGCGCGAGATCGAGGTCATGGAGATCAGCGAGAGCATCCGCGCCCGGGCTCAAGAGAGGATCAGCAAGAGCCAGCGGGAGTACATCCTTCGGGAGCAGCTTCGGGCGATCCAGCGAGAGCTGGGCGAGGAAGAGGTGCAAAGCCGGGAGGTCACCGAGATCCGGCAGCGGATCCAGGAGGCACATCTGCCGCAGGATGCCCGCCAGGAAGCGGATCGGGAGCTGGCCCGCCTGGCTCAGCTGCCCGCGGTGTCGCCGGAGCACGGGATCATCCTCACCTACCTGGACTGGCTGGCCGGCCTGCCCTGGAGCAAGACCACCGGCGGCAAGATCGACGTGCAGCACGCCCACCAGGTGCTGGACGAGGACCACTACGACCTGGAACAGATCAAGGAGCGCATCCTGGAGTACCTTGCGGTGCGCAAGCTGAAGGAGGAGCGGACCGGCAAGGAGCCCGGAGAGGAGGGGACCATGCGAGAGCCGATCCTCTGCCTGGTCGGGCCCCCGGGTGTGGGGAAGACCTCCCTGGGCCAGTCCATCGCCAGGGCCATGGGGCGCAAGTTCATCCGCATCTCCCTGGGAGGGGTCCGGGACGAGGCCGAGATCCGAGGACACCGGCGCACGTACGTGGGGGCCCTGCCGGGCCGGATCATCCAGGCGATCCGTCGGGTCGGCACGGCCGACCCCGTCTTCATGCTGGACGAGGTCGATAAGCTGGCCGTGGGATACCAGGGCGACCCGGCGGCAGCCCTCCTGGAGGTGTTGGACCCCGCCCAGAACAACAGCTTCACCGACAGCTACCTGGGAGTGCCCTTCGACCTCTCCCGGGTGATGTTCGTCACTACCGCCAACAACCTCGACACCATCCCCAGTCCGCTGCTGGATAGGATGGAGGTGCTGGAGCTGGCGGGGTACACGGAGGAGGAGAAGCTGCGCATAGCCCGGCGCTACCTGGTGCCGAAGCAGCTGCGAGCCCATGGTCTGGCTCCCAACGAGGTGACCTTCGACGACGGGGCGCTGCGGGCCATCATCCAGGAGTACACCCGAGAGGCCGGCGTTCGCAGCCTGGAGCGGCAGGTCGCCAACGTCTGCCGCAAGACGGCCCGGCAGTTGGCTGAGGGAGCCGAAGGTCCCATCGGCATCAACGCCCCCTCGGTCCACGACTACCTGGGAAGGCCGCGCTTCTACGCCGAGGTAGCCGAGCGCACGGACCGTCCCGGGGTGGCCACGGGTCTCGCCTGGACCCCCACGGGGGGCGACATCATCTTCGTCGAGGCCACCATGATGCAGGGTCGCAACAACCGGCTGATCCTGACCGGAATGCTGGGCGACGTGATGCGCGAGTCCGCCCAGACGGCCCTCTCCTACGTCCGCTCCAACGCCACCCGCCTCGGCATCGACCCGGTCATCTTCGAGGATAAGGACCTCCACATCCACGTCCCCGCCGGAGCCATCCCCAAGGACGGGCCCTCGGCGGGCGTGACCATGGCGACGGCCCTGGCATCCCTGGTGACCGGCCGGGTGGTGCGCCACGACGTAGCGATGACCGGCGAGGTCACCCTGCGCGGAAAGGTGCTGCCCGTAGGGGGGATCAAAGAGAAGGTGCTGGCAGCCCATCGAGCGGGGCTGCGCACGGTGATCCTGCCGAAACGGAACGAGGGCGATCTAGAGGAAGTGCCCGAAGAGCTCCGGAAGGAGATGCGCTTCGTCCTGGTGGACACCGTAGACCATCTGCTCAAGGAGTCGCTGACGTCTCCCTTGGCGGAGGTCAACCCGGAGCGGCTGGCAGCGTAGAACGGGGAAACGTAGGGCCGGACGCTCTGCCCTGCGTTCTCCAGCTGCGTTTGCTC
>JAMCTB010000169.1:0-861 GCA_023380955.1 Chloroflexota bacterium
GCCAGCGCCAATCCCGTGGCCAAGAAGGGTACACCCAGTCCCAGGGAGTAGGCAACTAGGAGAAAGGTACCCCGAGAGACGGTGTCGCTCATGCTGGCCAAACCGATGATCCCGGCCAGCACCGGGCCGACGCAGGGGGTCCATCCGGCCGCGAAGGCGACCCCCACAAAGAAGGAGGCGACGGGGGTGGTGCCAGAGGTCAGGACGACGTCGCGCCGCCACTGCCGATAGAGGAGGGCCGCCTTGAACAGGCCGATCTGGTGGAGCCCGAGGATTACCAGGATCGCGCCCCCGACCTGGCGGAACAGGCCGGAGAAGCCCGGCAGGACGTAGCCGATCAGGCCGATGGAGGCCCAGAACCCGACGAAGACGGCGGAGAACCCGAGGACGAAGGCCGCCGAGTGCAGAAGCGTGGCGAGGCGCCTGCCCTGGGTCGAGGCGAGCATGGAGGGGCCCGCCAGGTATCCGACGTAGGCGGGCACCAGGGGAAGGACGCAAGGGGAGAGGAAGGACAGCACGCCGGCCCCGAAAGCGACCAGCAGCGATAGGTTCGCGGGATCCAAGGAAGGTTCTCCCAGGCCAAGCCGTGGTGGATGGATCAGGCCCGGCAGCGACGGTCAGCCGGCGTATACCTGCCAGGGGTATCGTAGACGGCTCTGCCGCCGCTGTCAACGCGCTCGCCGATCACTATAGCAGCAGCTCTTCCAGACATGGAACTGGAGTGACACAACTGCCCACTGAGGATCATCTGTTTGTTAGACTGCACCTCACGGTTGTGAGGAAGTTCCTGATTGATTAGCCTCGCATACTACCCTAAGTTTGAGCCCTCTCCACATCGACTTGATCTTTCGCAATCCCACT
>JAMCTB010000169.1:899-6411 GCA_023380955.1 Chloroflexota bacterium
CGAGAGAGGGATTGTCGTCGCGAAGGAAGGAGAAATGAGCAGGTGAACTCCGGAGGAAACGGGATGATGGGGGTGGCCACCCCCCGCATCGAGCGAGGCCTCGTTCTCACCAGCTACGGCTACGTGCATTATCGAGCCGCCGGGGCCGGGCCGCCGATAGTGATGCTCCACACCCACCGGCGAGCCTCAACCATCTTCGTCAGCACCATGAAGGCTCTGGCCGGCACGTTCCGCTGCTATGCCATCGATCTGCTCGGGCACGGAGCTCCGACCACCCGTCGAGCAAGCCGAGAATCGAGGATTACGGGGTCTGCGTCAGCGAGGCCCTCGAATCGCTCGGCCTGAGCCACGTGGTTATCCTGGGCCACACCCTGGGCGGCATCGTCGGCACCGAGGTCGCGATCACCCATCCGGAGGCGGTGAGAGGGCTGATCCTTCAGAACCCTCCCTTCTACCCTTCCAGGGAGTACTACCAGGAGCGGCAAACCATCAGGCGATCCCGCTTCGATCTGGACGAGACCGGCTTCCCGAAGCCGCGGACGATGCGGGATGTGCTGGAGAAGGATATGAGCCATGCGCCGCGGGTGCCGACCCAGGAGTGGCTGGACGACGACAACACGAACCTGATCAAGTGCGGACGCAGCCTCTGGGACGGCCTGGAGGCCATCGGGGCCTACGAGTGGGACGGGGCACTGCGGCGCATCGCCTGTCCCGTGCTGCTGATGTGGGGCGCCAATTTCCTCTATCTTCAGAACAAGCAGCACATCCTCGATCGGGTCAAGGATCATCGGGTGGTGCTGGTTCCCGACTCAGGGCTCTTTCCCCAGTTTGACCCGCAGGGGCTTCTGGTCCTCATCCACAAACGCCCTCGCCTCGGTCTGGAGGGTAAGTTCAGCATGGAGTACTCGGTGGCCGCCGCCCTTCCCGACGGGAAGGTCGGATTGATGAGCTTCACCGACGAGGCGGTTCAGCGCCCCGAGGCCCAGGCGATGCTGCGCGGGGTGGAACCCGTGGAGGAGGGTGGCTCGCCGTGCCGATCACTCGCACGCGCTCGCTGAGCAGATGTCCAAGGACCAGCGGGGAGTACTGCACCGGCCCCCCGCGGTGTCCTGTCTTGCGGTTGCGCGCGACGAGGTCATGGCATCTTGCCCTGGTACGGGAGATCAGCGCCTTCCAGAATCCCAGTTCCCTCTTGCAGTGTTCGCCCGCGCAAGTACAACAAGTGGCTGATCGGTGACAGTGGATGGATCTGAGGTTAATCCTGAAGTTGGAAGGTAGTAGCACGGCCGGAAGCCTCAGTTCAATGACGCGATTCATCGACGTACCGTGCCTACAGTTCCGCGCGACCACTTGAATGCTACGCGCACTACCCCACATTGCCACGATCTCCCAGGGACCGCCTTGCCTGGCCAAGGCCTCTTGCGGAGCGGAGCGGAAGTTGCTATAAGTTACCGCGGATATTTAGGGATACTAATCGTTAGGGGTACGTAACGTGATCGCTTCGGGACCAGGCGCCGAGGAACTCGCCCGTCTCGAGATCGAGGTCCTTCCCCGCCTGATGCGCCTCGTCGTCGCCACCGCCAGCGAGAACTCTCCCGAGGGGTTTCTCAGCATGACTCAGTTTCACGTCTTGAAACGTCTTGCTCGTGGCCCCTGGCTGGGCAGCGAATTGGCCCAGGAGCTGCGGATCACCCCACCCACGGTTAGCGCGGCGATCGACAGCCTGGTGCGACGGGGTCTCGTCTCGCGGGGCGAGATACCCGAGGACCGTCGCGCCGTGCCTCTCCAGTTGACTCCCGAGGGCCGCCGCTGCCTGGAGGCGGTTCAGGAGAGGATGGTTCTGGCCCTGGCCGGAATCCTGGAGCAGATCGCTCCCGAGGAGAGGTTGGCGTTGCAGACGGCCCTGAAAGCGCTGGCGCGGGTGACTGCCTCTCATCCTGAGCCGTCGCTACCTCTTCACGATCGCCTGTGATGACCCGTGTTGGAACGGTTTGGAGTGCGCCGGCTTGACGGCGCTTTCGATGAACGAGGGCGACTGCTGCGATCCCAAAGCTGCGTCAAGCCGCAGCACTCCGAGTCCGCACAGTTTCTTGAAGGAATGATTTGAATGGAAGAGAAGACCCTGCAAGTCCCTGTGACGCCTCAGGTCGACGATCCGGCGAGGAACGGAGAGGACCGCGGCGCGAAGCTTCCGGCGGAAAGCCGCACCCAGCGCAGAAAGCTGCCCTGGAGAATCCTGCTGCCGATTCTCCTCCTTTTTGCCGCGGGAGCCTCCCTGGTGGGCTACAACTATTTCGAGGACCAGGCCAACTACGTCTCCACCGACAACGCCCAGATCGCCGGGTCGCTGGTTCAGGTCGGTTCCATGAACGCCGGGCAGGTGGACAGCCTCAACGTGGACGTGGGGGACTCCGTGGAGAAGGACCAGGTGATAGGCACGGTCCTCCTGCCCAGCACGATGAGCATGAGCCAGAGCGGCACGCCACGCCTGGGGTTCGTGGGCGGTGAGAATCAGCGGGCCGAGGTGCGTGCCCCCATCGCGGGGGTGGTGGTGGCACGCCAGGCGAACGTGGGGGACAGCGTCGCCGTGGGACAGCCGATGGTGACCATCGTCGATCCTGGCAAGCTGTGGGTCCAGGCCCAGATCGAGGAGACGAAAGTCGGCCGGGTCAAGGTGGGCCAGCCGGTGGACGTGAAGGTGGACAGCCTGGGGAAGACGATTCAGGGCAAGGTCACCGCGGTGAATCGGGCGAGCTCGGCCACCTTCTCCCTCCTTCCCAGCTCGAACGCCACGGGCAACTTCACCAAGGTCACTCAACTGGTGCCGGTGAAGATAGCCCTCGACTACGGGGATCTGCCGCTGGTGCTGGGTAGCTCCGTCGAGGTCCACATAAGGGTGCAGGAATAAGGGAATGGCGTCGATCTCCATTCCCAGGCCGCACCACCGGCTGCACGCCTTGCCATACTACTGGCAGGCCGTCATAGTTGTGATCGTCGGCTCCTTCATGGTGATGCTGGACACCACGGTGGTCAACATCGCCCTGCCCCGCATCATCACCGTCTTCGGCGCCGACATCCACTCCACCCAGTACGTGCTTACCGGCTACATGCTGGCACTCGCCGTCATCATGCCGGCCACAGGATACCTGACCGATACCTTCGGCACTAAGCGGGTCTACCTGCTCTCCATGTTCTTCTTCACGGCCGGCTCGGCCCTCTGCGCTTCCGCCTGGAACGTGCCCAGCCTGGTGCTGTTCCGTCTGCTGCAGGGGCTGGGCGGGGGCATGATGATGCCCCTCGCCATGACCATCCTGTTCAAGGTCGTCCCCATGGAGAAACGGGGGACGGTGATGGGCGTCTTCGGGTTGCCCATGCTGCTGGGACCCGTGCTCGGCCCGACGCTGGGGGGCTACCTGGTGGAGTACGTCGACTGGCGCTTCATCTTCACCCTGAACATCCCGGTCGGCGCCCTCGGACTGCTTCTCGGCACGACGCTCCTTCGTGAGACGGAGACCCGCCGCGACCTGCACCTGGACCTCCGGGGCTTCGTTCTCTCCGGGACGGGGTTCGGCGCCCTGCTGTACGCCCTCTCCGAGGCCCCGACCGACGGCTGGGGCGACCCGTTCATCCTCGGGCTGCTGACGCTCGGGAGCGTGAGCCTGCTGGGCTGGCTCTGGACGGAGCTGACGGTGGCCGAACCCCTGGTGGAGCTTCGGGTCTTCCGCAGCACCACCTACTCCCTGGCCACCTTCATCAACTTCATCGTCACCATGGGCATGTTCTCCACCATGTTCCTGATGCCCATCTTCCTCCAGAACTTCCGGGGGCTGGGCGCGATGGAGAGTGGCATCCTGCTGCTGCCGCAGGCGCTGGCGTCGACGGTGACCATGCCGATATCGGGCAAGCTGTTCGACCGCTTCGGGCCGCGTCCCGTGGTGGTCACGGGGCTGCTGCTGATGGGCTACTCCACGTGGGAGCTGAGCTTCATCAACCTCGCCACCTCCAACGGCGAGCTCACTCGGATCCTGATCGAGCGGGGCCTGGGCATGGGGCTGGTGATGATGCCGGTCATGACGGTGGCGATGAACTCGGTGCCCCCTGCCCTCATAGCCCGCTCCTCTTCCCTGACCAACGTGCTGCGCCAGGTGTTCGCCTCCTTCGGGACGGCGATCTTCGCGACCCTGCTCTCCACCCACCAGACCTTTCACCAGGCGATGATCTCCCAGACGGTGACGCCCGACTCCCTTGGGGTGAAGGCCGCGATGGCGGGGGTGCAGAGCACGCTGATGGAGCACGGCCTGACCGCGATCCAGGCCAAGACGGCGGTGGTGATGGCTCTCTACCGGCAGGTGGTTACCAGCGCCTCGGTGATGGCCTTCGACGACTGCTTCTACATCGCCGCGGTCGTCTGCGTGGTGGCGGTCGCCCCCACTCTGCTGCTCCGGACGAAAGGGGTGGCGATGCAGCGTCCGCGAGGCCCCATGGCTGCGGAGTAGGGCAACGGCTACAAAGGTGTACACTCAACTGGGCATAGATCGCTGCGGTGTCAAGGAGCTTTGGTGCCGCTGGCCACGAAGACGCTGATGCTGGCCCTGTCGCCGCCGGCGGAGGTGCCGCAGCAGTCGGACCCGGTGCACTCCACCTTCACGTCCGAGAGCTCTGCCGACCTGAACCACTCCGCCACCCGATCGCGGTCGAAGCCCATCCACACGTCCGCCATCTCGGCCGCCATCCAGCCGTGGTCGTGCTTGTCCAGGTCGGTGATGACCAGGCGGCCTCCCGGCTTCAGCACGCGGGCCAGCTCCGATATGGCCGCGGAGGGATCGGGCGCGTGGTGGAGGTACATGTTGGCGAAGGCCGCGTCGAGGGCGGCGTCGGGGAGCGGCAACCGGTCGCCCTCCGACACCTGGAGCTCCACGTTCGCGGCTCCCGCGAGGTTTTTCTTCGCGATCTCCAGCATCTCCGGCGAGTTATCGAAACCGTGGGCCTTCTTCACCAGGGGGGCGAGACCGGCCAGCATGAAACCGGTTCCGGTTCCCACGTCCGCCACCACCGATCCGGCGGCCAGGTTCGCCCGGGCAATGGCGGCCTCGCGCACCTCCTCGGTGAAGTAGGATTGGCGCATCCCGTCCCACCGGGTGGCGACCCCCTTGAAATAGCTCTTTACCTTCCCTGGGAGCGCCGGCGTCCCGCCGGCCCGGCTCTCCCCTGGGAGCGCGGGCGTCTCGCCCGCCCGGTTGGCCTCCCCTGGGAGCGCGGGCGTCTCGCCCGCCCGGCCGTGCTCGGCGCCCTCCGTCCCCTTTCCGCCACCCTCCCCCGGCTTCCCCGCCCTGATGAAGGCGGAGATGATCCTGGTGCCCTCCGGCAGCGAGACATCCTTCGGCAGGCAGCACCGCATCTTCTCCGGCACATCCTCCAGGTCGTAGCCCTTCAGCACCTCCAGGTCGATTCCATCGAACCCCGCCGAAGCCAGCTTCGCCCGATAATCCGTTTCCGTGAGGGCCCCCGCCAC
>JAMCTB010000170.1 GCA_023380955.1 Chloroflexota bacterium
GACTGCCTACTTCAGAGACTCGGGCACCGGTCGGCTCACCCGCACCGGCTTGATCCACCGATCCACCAGCTCTCGCGTGTTGGTCACCGCCAACTGCCTGTAGTAGAAGGCGAACTTCTGCTGCAACTCCTCGCCCAGGGTGTCCCTGGTCCCCTGCGGCAGATCCCACAGCTGCCTCTTGAAGGGGCCTAAGGCGTTCTTGCGAGTCTTGTAGATGAACTGCTCCTCGGTCTGCCCCTCCTTCTTCTGGTCCGCCAACTCGCGGTGGAGGTAGTCGTACATCTGCTGCCGCAGCTGATCCGGAAAGTTCCGGCTCTCGTACAGCATGTTCTGGAAGGCCGTGGCCAGGTGGACCTCGCAGCACTCCGACTCCACGAACTTGTGGAAAGCTTCATCGGGCAGGGTGGAGGCCCCGTGCTGCACCGCTCCCCCCAGACCGTACTGGCCGCGGGCAATCTGCGACAGGCTCTTCAGGACGCCGAAATCCAGCGCCACGTCTGCGATCCGGCCGTCGGGCAGCACCACGCCACCGTGCTCCGTCCCCGTCTGGATGCTGATCTTGCTGATCCCCGTCAGGCCGGCGCCCTTGCTGTGGAGCTGCTCGCGGTAGCCCTTCATGTAGGCGTTGAGCTCCTCGGGGGTGCTGTTCTTTCCTCCCACCTCTCCGATCTCACCGCCCACGGAAACGGTGACCCCATGGGGTTCGCGGGAGCGGATGTAGGCGGTCAGATCGGCGGCGTTGGCGAAGTTGTTGTGCTGCTGGGCGTCCACGGTGGGCTGGCTGAGATCCACCAGGGTGGAGGTGTCGATGTCGATGTTGTAGAAGCCCGCCGGGACCGCCTCGTCGATCAGCTTCTTGATCCCGTCGATCTCGGCCGTGGCGTCCTTCTCCCACCTCTTCCGGTTGGCCTGGAAGTGGTCACCCTGGACGAAGAGCGGGCCGCGGTAGCCTTCCCGGATCGCGGCGGCGATGAGGACGACGGCATACTCGTCGGGGCGCTGGTCGGTGTACCCCATCTCCGACCGGGCGATCTCGAAGATGAAAGGTCCGACCTTGTGCTGCAGAGCTGCCCGGATGGCGGCCCTGGAGATGTCGTAGGTGAGCGCCCGCAGGTTCATGGCGGGGACGGTGAAGGCCGTGCCTGCCTCGCCCCGACCCCGGGCCTCGTAAAGCCCCTGGATGGAGGAGGGCAGCACCCCCAACTGCTGGCCGCTCTCCCAGATGATCCATCGGGCCGCGGCCTTCACATCGTCGCTCCCGAAGACGGCGTTGTACACCAGGGAGTCGATAGCCTGGGATCCGAGCCTCTGCTCGTCCTGAATCTGGAGTTGGCCCGCAGTGATGCCGACGACCCCCTTGAGCGAGTCCAGTAACTCCTTGACGTTGGAGTAGCTATACATGCGGTGAGGCCTCCTTGCTGGAGTGATGAACGGTGACGCGAGGGAACAACCTCGTAGTCGCTGTGCACAGAATGGACCAAGCGAGGGACTTCAGTCAACCTCCTTCAGTGCCCTCCTCAGGTTCCCTGCCAGGAGGATGGAGGTTTCCTTTCCTACAACGGTGGAGCCCCAGCTTACCTGGAGCTCCCACCGGAACGCAAGTGCCGTGCGGCCCGAGTCGTGGCCGTCCAGCCGGAAAATGGGGATGCCGCAAGCATACGGGACGATCCCGCGAAGGACGGAAGAAGCGGGCCAGGACGGCAGATGAGACGGCGGCGACGCGCGCCGGCCCTTTCAGTCGGTGGCAGAGATGCTAGAGCGGGCGCCCGGCGATCGGCTGGGGCCGGTCTAGCCCCAGCGCGAGGCGGTGGGTATACTAGGCAGCACATTTCGGCCGGTCTGTCGGGCCGTAGAGGGGAGGCAGGAGCGTGAGGTTTGCCGTATTGGGTGCCGGCAGCCTGGGGTTGCTGGTGGGTGGATACCTGGCTAGGGCCGGACATCAGGTGGTCGTAGTGGGCAAGGAGCAGCAGGTCGATCTCCTGAAGGAGCGAGGGATCGAGGTGGTCGCCCCAGAGGGTTTCAGGGTTCCCGTGGAGACGGCCTCGCGACCCGACGAGGTTGGCCCCGCCGACTACCTGCTCGTCGTGGTGAAGGCCCGAGACACCGTGGCTGCCCTGGACAGAGTGGCCGGAGTGGAGTTCGGCGCCGTTCTCTCCCTGCAGAACGGCATGGCCAAGGACGGCCAGCTGGCGGAGCGGTACGGATGGCCGAAGGTGATCGGCGCCGCCACCATCCTTGGGGCCACCCTGCTGGAGCCCGGCCGCACCCAGCACACCATGTTCGGTGCTACCTACCTGGGCGAGCTGGACGGCAGCCGATCGGAGAGGGCGGAGCGGCTGGCAGCGGCCTTCAACGGGGCCGGCATGAAGGCGGAGGTTCCGGCCAGCATCCTCTCCGCCGAGTGGTCGAAGCTGTGCCAGATAGTCCCGGCGGCCCTGCTCTCCTCGGCCAGCCGCCTCGAGTACTACAGGGTGTGCAAGAGCCGCGACCTGGCCGAGCTGTTCGTGGAGATCACCCACGAGTGCGCCGCCGTAGCCGCTGCTTGCGGCGTGAGGGTGGAGGATTACCAGGGCTTCCCCATCCGCTCGATAGTGGATGCCTCTCGGGAGGAAGCTGTGGAGACGATCCTTACCCGAGGGGCCAATCTGGAGCGCTCGGGCCAGACCAGCGTGCGGATCTCGATGCTCCAGGACATCCTGAAGGGCCGCAAGACGGAGATCGAGGAGACGGCCGGCTACGTGGTGCAGCGAGCCCGAGAGCAGGGCATAGCCGTCCCCGACGTGGAGTTCGGCTACAGGCTCGTTCGGGGAGTCGAAGCCTACCTCTGATACCCAGAGACGCCGATAGAAGAAACAGGATGGACAGGATAGACAGGATACAGGCCTTCGCTCCATCTCTATCCTGTGCATCCTGTCCATCCTGTTTGTCTTCGTCTTACACTTTCTCTACCTGGACCAGGTTCGAGAAGAAGGTGGCCCCGCCGCCCATGTCGGCCAGGCGGGTGGGGGTGAGCCGGTTGACCCCAGCCTCGGGGTGGTGCCTGGTCCACCAGAGCCCCGTGCTGGCCACGACCCCCGGGAGAACGGAGTCCACGACGTGGGCGTGAAGGCGGCACTCGCCCCGGTCGTTCCACACCCGCACCAGCTCCCCACTCCCCATCGGCGATCTCCCTGGCGGACGCGTCCTGGGGGTGGATCTCGAGGGTCGGCCTGCCCTCCTTTTCCCTCAGCGTCTCGATGTCGACGAAGGAGGAGTTGAGGAAGTGGTGGTTGGGCACCGCCATCATCTGCAGGGGATACCGGTGCAGCAGGTCCCGGTCTCCTTCTCGACTCTCCACTGCCGGCTCGTAGGTGGGCAGGGGATCCAATCCCTCGGCCTCCAGCCGAGCCGAGTAGAACTCGATCTTCCCCGAGGGGGTGGGGAAGCGGCCGTCGGCGAAGGCCAGATAGGGCTGTTCCGGTAGGCTCAGCCGCACCAGCTTCTCCCGCCGCAGCCTCTCGCCGGTTATCCCCTCCAGGAAGCGGTTCGAGGGGTTCTGGAAGCCGGCGTCGGCGATCTCGTCGACGCTGTCCCGGAAGCAGGGATCCTCGAACCCCATCGCCGCGGCCAGCAGTCGGAAAACCTCGTAGTCGGACTTGCTCTCACCTACCGGCGGAATGGCGGCCTCCGAGTAGGAGGCGTACAGGTGCCAGGAGGCGGTGAAGTAGTCGCTCTGCTCGAAGCAGGTGGTGTTGGGCAGCAGGATGTCGGCGTATCGGGCGGTATCGGTCATCACCTGCTCGTGGACGACCACGAAGAGGTCCTCCCGCGAGAGCCCGGCGATCACCTTGTCCTGCTCCGGGACGATCACGGCCGGGTTGCTGCTCCAGACGTAGAGGGCCCGGAAGGGCGGATCGGCCTCCAGCAGCTCCGGGCCCAGCCGGGCCATGTTGATGGTGCGCGGGGGGCCGGGGGCCAGATCGGGCCGCTCCAGCGCCCCGTTGTTCAGGCCGAAGTAACCGCCGTTGCTGCGGATCGCGCCGCCCCCCGGGGTTCCCCACGATCCCACTATCGCCGGCAGCAGCGAGCAGCTTCGGGTGGACATGCCCCCCTTCTCGTGGTGCTGCGGCCCGTTCCCCAGGGCCAGGAAGGCCGGCTTGGTGGTGGCGTACTTCCTGGCCAGCCATCGGATCGTCTCGGCCGGCACCCCCGTGATCCTCTCGACTCGCTCGGGTGGGTACTCCTCCAGGCGGGGCCGCAGTCGGTCGAAGCCGAGGGTGTTCGCGTCGACGTAGGCCTGGTCGTGGAGCCTCTCTTCGACGATGACCTGCATCAGGCCCAGGGCCAAGGCGGCGTCGGTGCCGGGGTAGAGCTGGATGAAGTGATCGGCTGCCCGGGCGGTGGGGTTGCGGTGCACGTCGATCGTCACCATCTCGGCGCCCCTCTTCCGCGCCTGTTGCGCCTGAGTCATCAGGTGGATGTTGGTGCTGACGGCGTTGACGCCCCAGATCACGACCAGCCGGGCGTCCGGAATGGTCTCCGGATCGGAGCCGCGAACCGCCCCCATGGTGTAGCCGTAGCCGGCCTGGCCCGCCGAGCTGCAGATGGATCGGGTGTGGGTGGCGGCGCCGAGACGGTTGAAGAAGCGAGAGGCCGCGGCGTACCTCTGGACGATCCCCATGGTGCCGCCGTAGGCGAAGCGGAGGATGGTCTCCGGGCCGTGGCGGTCGCGTGTCTCGGCGAAGCGGCCGGCGATTGTGGCTATCGCCTCCTCCCAGCCGATCCGCTCGAATTGGGCGGCTCCCTTCGGCCCGACCCGCTTCATGGGGTAGAGCAGCCGCTCGGGCCCATATATCCGGCCTGGATACTCCATGACCTTGCGGCAGATGATGCCTCTGGTAATGGGATGGTCGGGGTCTCCGAGGACCCCCACGACCCGGCCGTCCTGGATCTTGGCCAGCAGGCCGCATCGATCCGGGCAGTCGTGGGGGCAGGTAAGCCTGCGCATCTCAGGATTCTGGACAGCCACCGGCATCTTCACTTCGTGGTCTCCTTACCCAGCCAGCGATACGGGGTGGTGGTGCAGCCTATTCTACACGGAGCCGGAGAGGTCCGAAAAGGCGCGGAGTTGCACCGGGAGCCCTCCGGAAGCCTTTGCTCAACGTTGAGACTATGGTATATTGGCTGATGCTGGATTCGTGTACCAGCAACTCTTGCCCACTCAAGACCAATCAGGAGGAGCCATGTTTGGGGGTGTACTGCAGCCTGCCCACCTAATCTTGATCCTGGTGATCGTTCTCATCGTCTTCGGCCCCGGCAAGCTTCCGGAGATTGGAGGGTCCCTAGGCAAGAGCATCAACGAGTTCAAGCGAGGCTTCTCATCGGACTCCGATGCTGAGACGAAGTCCGGAGGGAGCGAGCCGCCTTCGACACCTCAGCCGGGCGTGTGCCCCACCTGCGGCACGGAGAGCCCGACCGGCAACCAGTTCTGCGGGAAGTGCGGGGCGAAGCTCTCTTAGGCCGATAGTGCAGCGGCCGGATAGGGCCATCTGTAGGGGCACCCCCATGGGGTGCCCTTGCACTTCCAGCAGAACCGGGGCGGCCCGGTGCGGCATCCCCTTCTGCCGGCCGGTGCTTACCCTGCGCCGCCGCGCAAAATGCATCACACGTGGGATCCCTACCCCAACTGATAGGGGTAGCTGGCCACCACCACCCCCGGCCGGTAGAGCAGCGCCGCCTTGAGGCGCAACGCCGTCTGGTTGTGGAGCAGGTTATCCCACCAGAACCTGGGGACGAACTCCGGCAGCACCACCACCAGGGTGTCGTCGGGGTGAGTCTCCCTCAGGGCATCCACGTAGGCAAGCAGCGGCGGCAGCAACAGACGGTAGGGAGACTCGATGATGACCAGGGGCAAGTCCCCCGCCACCTCGGTCCACTCCCGCCGCAGATCCTCGGCCTCGGCCATATCCGCCGCCACGTGCACCGCCACCACCCGCTTGCTCACGTCCTCGGCAAAGGCGAGTGCCCCCCGCGCCACTCGACTCAGGCTGGACACCGGCACCAACACCATCGGAGCCCGTCCCTTCGGCGTCACCGGCCGGGTGGAGTACAGCTGTTGGGCGACGTACACGTAGTGGCCGTGGACCAACAGGAAGAAGACGATGAAGATGGGGACGATGAGGATCACTATCCAGGCCCCCTCCAGGAACTTGGTCACGGCTATCACCACGGTTACCGCCGCCGTCGCCACGGCTCCAATGCCGTTGACGGCTACCTTCCACCGCCAGCCGCTCTCCCTCAAACGGAGCCAGTGGACCACCATCCCCGACTGGCTGAGGGTGAAACTGGTGA
>JAMCTB010000171.1 GCA_023380955.1 Chloroflexota bacterium
CCAACCTCACCGCCGCCTTCCTGGCTCCCGCGGCCGAGGCGCCGGCAGTCAGGCTCTTGAGGTTGCCGACCCCGGCGATGAGCCTGGTCTCCACCAGGTCGTCGGACACCCGCGAGCAGGCATCGTCGTGCATCTGCTTGAGGTTCGGCCTGGAGCCCAGCCGCCAGTACCTGGGCAACTGCTTCTGGCCGTCGGGCCCGACCTCCGCCTCGCTGATCTCGGTGTCATCCAGGAACCAGGACTCGCGGGCCCACCGCAAGAGCGCCTGCTCTAGCTCTATCCTGTCGGGCCTGGTGGGGCCCAGCAACACCAGTAGCTCCCGCGTCTGCGCCTTCCGGCCGATGGGCTGGGAATGGAGGAAGGTGGTGAGGACCGCCTGCTCCAGCTCCCGATACCGGAGGGAGGGGAAGTCCCGCTGGATGGCCCTGGCCTTGGCCATTTCCCCTTCCAGGATTCCGTTCCACTCCTGCTTCTTCCCCTCGAGGTCCTCCGTCGCCGCGATGGCCGTGAGCTCCCTCGTGGCCAGGGAGATGTCCGCGGTGTTCGGGGCCGTCAGGAACACGTTGGCGCCGACGAGCGGCGACTGATCCCACCCCTCGGCATCCCTGAGCGCCAGAGCGAAGGTGCGCAGCACACCACGGGTGCGCTGGAAGGCATCGAGGTTGGTCCACTTCGCGTAGAAGACGTCCGTCAGGGCCGGGTGGAAGGGGTAGCTGGCGTGGAAGCGGTCCTCCGCCGTTTTGCCTTCTTTCGCGGTCTGCTCGTCCAGCGCGGAGACCCCCTTCAACGCCGCGACCACGTGGGGGCGGAACGCCTCCCGGTCCCGGATGGAGTCCGCCGTGAAGAAGCGGCGGCGGAGCACCTCGGCCACATCCTCTCGGAGGACCGGCTGAACGCCCTCCTCTCTTTCGCGCCGGAAGATGGCGTACAGCTCGTTGGTGATCTCGCGTCCCAGGGCGTCGCTCTTCTTCGGGTCCGTCGCCAGCAGCGAGGCGACTATGGCGCACCGATCCACCTTGGTGGCCGCCTGCGTGAGATACTGGAAGAAGTCCACCAGCCGCGAGCGCCAGATGGGGTCGAGCCCGACCTTCTGGCGGGCGAACATCAGCACCTCGTCGATCAGGACCAGGGTGGCCAGGCCCTCTTTGGCAGGGAGGGACAGCAGCTCCACCAGCAGGTTCTCCGCCGGGGCGCTCTCCCTCTCCTTCTCCTGCCCCTCGGCGTGCAGCAGCTTGAGCCCCCGGGCCCCGGCGATCTGGTAGGCCAGCACGCTCCACGGGTTCTTCAGCCATCGGGTCTCGCCGCCAGGAGTCCTCACCTCCATCCCCTTCTCGGCGTCCAGCTTGTCGAAGCAGAGGGCGGCGATGCGCGCTTTCGGGGGTGTCATCCCGATGTGCTGCGTGAACTCCTGCACCGAGGGGAGATCCGGCAACTGGTCCGGATCGTTGGCGAGGTGATACAGGGTAATGAGCGTGTGGGTCTTGCCCCCGCCGTAGGTGAGCTCCAGTTGGCGGACGGCCTTCTCGTTCCTCCCGGCCAGTCGGAGCGCCACGTCCCTGGCCAGCTCCCGCAGGTTGTAGGTGGGGTAGGTCAGGGCGAAGAACTCCCGGGGCTCCTGATAGACCCGGCGCCCCCGCTCCATGGTGACCTCGTAGAGGTCGGCGGCGAACGCGGCAAGGGAAAGCTCCCCGGACTTCAGGTCTTCCCTGAGCTTCACCACCTCGTGCCAGGGAGTCCACGGAAGATCGCTCATTTCCCACCTCCTCTTCTACAACGAAGTTGACAGTTGACCGCCTCGGCGACGACCCAGCCGATCAACTGGCTACCCGAGATCTGGCGCCGATTCGCCGCGAGTCTCCCCTTGTCCACCACGATAACCCTGGCCGTGACCGGCAAGTCCGCCAGCACCCTGCGGAAGGCGAGCCGCAGACCGGGCCCTACAGCTCCTCCAGCCGTGCCTGCCCGACAGGAGCAGCAGCGGCCAGGCCTCCCACATGGTTGCTGATGCTCTCCAGGAGGGCGCGTTCATCGCTGCCCGCGGGGGACAGCTCGATCAGCGCCTGCAGCAACTGGTTGAACAGGGCGTTGCGCCGCAAACCCCTGAGATCCAGGTAGGAGTTCACCTCGCTCAGGTCGCCGGCCTTCCAAAGGTGCATCAGCCGGTGCACCTGGTCGATGAGCGGGACCGGCCGCCCCCCCGGAGCCTCGTAGCCCAGGGTCGGCCGCTTCCGCTGCTGCCACGGCTTCAGCTTCACCTTGCTGCCGCTTCCCTCTGCCGCATCACCTTCCACCTCGTCCCCTTCGGTTTCGTCCCCCTCTTCGGAGGGCTCCTGCCCGCCCGTCCGCACCAGGAGGTCGAACTGGCCGGCCAGGGACGAGTCCGATAGCCCGCAGGAGACGGCGTACAGGATGCAGGCGCCGACCGGCGCGTCTCCGACGCCGAAGTCGTACCTGTGGAGCAGGTAGTAGGTGGTCACGTCGTCAAGCCCACTCACCGACCCGGCGTTCCCGTTGCCCGAGAGGACCCGGCCGACGACGAAGTCCACGACGATGCGGCGGACGTGGCGCAGGAACTCCGAGACGGACATGGTCTCGCCGGGCTCGTTGGCCTTCTTGACCACCGGGTACCTGCTGTAGGCTTCGAGGGCCGGCCCGGTGGCAGCCCAGACGAAGTCAGGCCCCCGGATCCCCGCGTCCCAGAAGTCGTGCAGGCGGGCGGCGATCCTCTCCCGCATCTCCTCCAGTACCCGGTTGTCCCAGCCGGGGCGAGCAGTCTCCGGCCTCTTTCGGCACACAAGCCAGACGGATGACGAGAGGGCAGCCGAAGACAGCGAGCGGGTCCTGGCCGTCCGCTCGGTTTGGATTGGCCAGCTAGCATCGACCACGAAACCGGCTCGAATGATTGCCGAGACCAGCGTCTCCCAGGCATCTGGCTGCTTGTGAGCGAAGGCGATGACGAGCCGCCCGTCGGCCTGCAGGACCCGATGGCAGGCCAGGAAGGCGCGACCCATGCCGTCCTCGTAGGCTGCCTTCGACCTGGTCTTATCACCGTCGAATCGGCTGGCGTCATCTATCAGCTCACCGTCGCTCGCAGTGTGATCCCACTTCGGAGCAAGAGGTTCTGAGAAGGCCCTGTCCATCTCAGCCGACACGCCGTAGAGGGTCCGCCTCAGCCAAACGTAGAAGTAGTCCATCAGCACCGAGTAGCCGATGGCATCGTAGTATGGTGGATCGGTCACGATGACATCGAACTTCTCGTCAGCAGGCAATGTGGTTGCCGACCGTTTCACAACCTTGGGCAGCTCCAGCCCTGGCAGTACCAACCGGCGGAATGCCTGAAGACCACCAACGGTGGACTCCAGCATCGATGCAAACGCCCCGCAACGTTCGGCTGTGGTTGCGACTTCCACAAAATCCCAACTGTACGACAATGCAAATCGAGTAAACACCTGCCGGACTTGCTCGTTCGGGACATTCCAAGAGCAGATTGCGGAGGAGTGGTCAACCAGCTTATCGAAGGTGCATGCCAGGTTGCCTGCGATCGCCTCCACCCATGCGGAAGGGTAGTCTTGAAGCGAGGCCGCATGTCGGGCAGCAAGACTCTGTTTGGCAAACACACCGAGGGCAGCAAGCTGCCGACTGGTGAACAGCTTTCGGAACTCGTCCGCGCCATACTGGACGCACCAGGTATTGCGCTTCGCGTCTTCAACAATCCTATCGTCCGGCACTCCAAATGGGACGTCGCGGAAGACCCAGTCCACTGTGGCGCCGTCCACGCCCGCAGCTTGCGCTTCCACTGGGGTAGGGAGACGATACTCCTTCCCACTCTCACCATCAACGACAACAACAGTCATGATGGCCGCCAGGCGTCCAACTCGTCCTTCGAGCCGTATGTCCTCCATGGTCATGATGCCGCCACAGCAGGGACACGTTGCGCCGGAACGGGACATCGTGCCAGCGCCTATGCGTTTGTCGTGCTCCCGCCGCTGGGCCGCGTTGTTGCCCACCACGGGCACGTCGGCCTGGACGCCGAACACCACGCCTGTCCTCTCGGCGTTGGGCTCCATGGTGAGCAGCACCCGCTTCCGGTCCGTCTTGCACAGCCAGCGGGTCTTGAGCAGCGGCACAGTGGCGCCGCACTGCGGGTTCTTGCAGGTCACCGTCCTGGCCCAGAGGTAGGCCACCGTGGGCTTGCCGTCCACGACCGGGTAGAAGGGCTCCAGCTCGGCCCTGGCGCGCCGGAGTACCCAGCGGCCCCACGCCCGGACGTGCCAGGCCAGGTCCGCCTCCAGCGGCACCCCCTGCGCGCCCACGCCCGGCATGACCTGCTGGGCCTCGCCCGTCCCCAGCCGGTCCAGCTGGGTCCGCAGGGCAGCGCCCTTGAGCCCCTGGGCCTCCAGGAAAGCCTCCATGAACTCACGGTCCGCCAGCACGAAGTCGGGGAGGGGACGCTTCTGGCCGGCCAGCTTCTGAGGGTACTCCAGGGTGCACTTCAGGATGAACCAGGCCACCGGGTTGATGTCCATGGCGGTGGCCTCGCAGCCCAGCCGCATCGCTTCCAGGGGGATGGCCCCGCCACCGGCGAAGGGGTCCAGCACCCTCGGCGCCCGGCCGCCGTAGGCTTCCCTGATCTTCGCCCGGAACCAGTCCAGGTCTGGACCGGACTCCCGGCCCCAGTGGAGGATGCCGCCCACGGTCTCCTCGGTGACGACCTCCTCCACCTTCCCGCTGGGCATCTTCTTCCGCTTGACAACCTCTACGACCCTGCCGCCCAGCCTCTCCAGCAGCTTCTTGCGCTCCTCCGGGTCGCCCGGGTCCGGCAGCAGCGTGGCGATGAGCGCGGCCCGGCACGCAGCCAGCGGCCGCCGCGCCGGCCAGATATGCAGGGTCGAAATGTGGCCGTGCCGGACGTTCTTCTCGTGGACGGAGTCCAAGGAAGCCTGCTTGAGGGGGAAAGCAACTTCGATGAGACGTTTCTCTGACAAGATCTACCTATCCCATGAGTAGCAGCGCGTCACATCTTTCGAGTGGCGCGAGGCGAGGTCGGCGACGGTGCGCAAAGGATCGCGAGCGTCGGTTCATCGGGTCTGGTTCCACGTTCCGACAGCGGCGCCGCGCTCGAACGTCGATCGCGAGCATGGCTAAGTCAAGGCGGAGTTGGCTCGCCTACCCTGGGTTTCGCACGAAGCAGGGCTTTTCGCCAATGGCCTGGCGCAAGCTATCCTCAAGATTGGGCGAACACAGTGCGATGACGATCCTGCTTGAGTCGGCAGGGACATCACTGCTGGAGATCTCCTCCCATCCCGCCCCTGGATGCCCACTTCTTAGGTCCACCGACGGCGTCGCCAGCGTTCCCCGGAACGACCCATCCCACAAACAGTATGAGCCGTTCAGCAGAACGGCCTCCGTGCGTGCCCTGTACCGCCTCCACCCAATCAGGACCCGCAGTCGCAGTTTCCCCTGGATCCCAGGTATGTTCAGCTCGAGATCACTGTCCCAGTCAGGCGGAATTAGGTTGGCGCCTTCTTTGTTGCTAGTGTTCCAATAGTCCATTGAGTTGCGCTCGTTTTCCGCGAATTGCGCCTCTATCGCCTCCATGACTGTGCTGTAGCCTTCTCCGTCCCCAATGCGGATGTCAAACAACTCGTTCCACGTCATGGGCCGGTATGCTATTGCGCAGGGATCGATGATCAAGTGAACGGTGCTGGCGCACGCAAACGATGGCAGCCACAGCGAACCTGGTATGTCTGGCGGCTCATTCTGAAACAACCGACAGCACACTATGGCATTGGCTTTGGCTTTACTCAGTGCGTTCTTGGTGAACCCCACGTTCGAGTAGACGACGCCCATGGTAGTGCCTGTCGAACGCACGTCATCCGCAAAAGCCCCAATGTCGCCGATATCAAGCTTCCTATGGGAATGCGCGTCGTCCTTGCAGCTCACCAAGATCGACATCGGCCAATGGCCACGGAACTTGGCATTGATCCAAACATCGCACTGTCGCGGGGTACCCGTGTCGCGATCGAGAGCTTTGTGGTCAAATATAACCTCGGCTGAGGGGTCAAGCGCATTGACGAAAGCGTGTACCGCTTCCTCGAACTTCCGACCAAGGCTCGGCATGTTCTACCGCCTCCGTTGCTTCACGAGCCTGAGGAGACCCTAGCTAGCAGCTTCGCGAAGGGGTCCTGCAGCCGCAGCAGCCAGGGGTGCGGCGTGGCGCAGTTGTACGTCTTGCCCCACTGGTTCTCCGTGAGCTCCACCTCGTGCACGGAATCCAACGACGCTTGCTTCAGCGGGAAGGCTACTTCTATGAGGCGGGATCGGTCACTCACGGCGTTGGCACCCCTGTTCGTTCGGTGATCTTGCTCGCGAGTGCCTTGAAGTCCTGATATACGTCCTGCACCGCCTTATAGTGAGCACCGATAGCGCCGTCCGCTGGCTTGAGAAGAAACATTGGCTTTCGGGCTTCCTGGGCCATGGGCATCAGGCTTCTGTAGTGCTTCAACAGGGCAAGCATATGGGGATCATTCTCGACTGTGACGCCGTCGTTCTCCGGCTCATCCAACACAGCAGTTCGGTACACCTTCGGTATCCGAGCGATCCATCTATCGTAGGCCCTGACAGGACGATCCAGCCGCACCGAATGCTGCTGTACTACGTATCCAATCGGTTGCATTCCTCCGGGGGGCAAAACCAGGTCTGACGCCGGATTACGCCTGAACCGCTCGTTCCATTCTCGGCGCCAACTCCGGAAAGTAGGGCCGAGGTTTCGAAGGCCCTGCAAGGAGAACAGGTCGGGCGACAACGGCACGACGACGTAGTCGGCGGCGATCAGCGCCGCTCGATTGATCGCCCCGAGGTTCGGCCCCAAATCCATCAGAATCAACTCGGCTCCGTGCATCTGTGCTCCCGCCTGGAGGATCCGCCAGAAGGCGGACGTGACCCGGAAGGCCCGCTCATCTCCGCTCATGCACTTCGGCCAGACTTCTGAGAGCTGATCCTCATACAGAGACAGGGAAAGGTCGCCCACCAGAAGAGCGAGTTGATCCTCCAAAAGCTCGAGGTGGGGCTGACCGATATCACCAACGCCTCGCAGCAGAGGGCGCACACTGCCGAAAACAGTCTCCTTGTGCTCCTCGTCCTGCCACAGCTCCTCCAGGCGATCCTCCTCCAGGAAGGCGGCGGTGAGGTTGGCCTGGGGATCGAGGTCGGCGGCCACCACCCTGGCGCCCATCTGCACATACATCCAGGCCAGGTGGTAGACCAGCGAGGTCTTGCCGACGCCGCCCTTATTGTTGAAGAATGCGATTACCGTAGCCGTCATGGCCGCCTCCTTACGACGGCCAGCACGTGAGTGTCCTCTACCTGGAACTCCAGCGGCGGATTTGCGTTTCTTTGGAGCTCTCTTCTGGCCAACGATATCCCCACTCCAAAACGCTGGACATACCCCAGGTTCTTCAACGCCTCTGCCAGATGCGGGTTCCTGTAGTCGGTGACCCCTGGACGGCCGAAGTTCTGCCGGTTCACCTGCCCGAAGGGCCCGCCGGGGCTCTGGATTTCGATCCTGTCGTTGAACCACGTGATCCGCACTGGAGCATTTGTGCCCTCGTAGGTCCGGTGCAGCACGGCGTTGCGCGCCAACTGCTGGAGGGCCACGATGGGGTAGTCAGGAGAGCGAACCTCCATCGGCTGTGTACTGATGTCGGAGGCCGTAGCGATGTGGGCTTCGAACAGTTGATCAATAAAACCGAGCATCTCAGAGAGCGGCCCGCCGATTTCCTTCTGATCCTTGATGGGATCGGTTAGATCCAGACCGTCCAGCCGGAGGAACTGGACGTACGCTCCAGGAAGGAACTCCCTGGGGTCCTTGCCGATCACCAGCAGCCCCAGCACCGTGGGGGAATTGGGAGAGCCGAGAGATACAAAGCGCAGCGAAGCCAGTTGCTGCTCGGGGGAGCGCTCGTTCTCTTGCATCACCTCAGGGGACACGGCGGACGGGAGGTAGACCCGATAGAACAGATCCAGATCCAGGTCTTCCAGAGTCGCGGAGGTCGCGGTCCTGAGGTCAAAGGGAAGATCCTTCGACCGCCGCTTCTCCGTGAGCCGTCGCTCCTCCTCGGCCGTGGCAACTGCCCGCCGTGGTCCGACGCGGACCCACACCCGCCCCCTGAGCCGAACAGGCGGCGCGTCGGAGGGCTCCACAACCACCACGGCCAACTCACACCCGCCAACCGAACGCTTCTCGACCACCATGGTTGGGAAAGGGGTGATGTTTCCATCGAAGCGCATATCGGACAGCGTCAGGAGAAGCTGGTCGTTGATGGCCAACCCAGCGCACTTGCCGTCATCGTTCGCGCCGATGAATAGGACCCCCGGCTTGCGGTGGTCGGGCAGGTCGTTGGCGAAGGCGCAGATGGCCTCGCGGAGTTTCTCACGATCGGATGCGGACGCCTTCCGCTCGACACGATGTGACTCAAGGTCCGCTAGCAGTAACGCCAGATCGTGATCGGATTGATAGGTCATACGTCTCCTCGTGATACCGCCTGCTCTCCTGCGGCACGGTCACCAACTCCGCGGACATGCCGCCGCGCATCGTACACGCCATATGTATGGTCAGTCGTCCGGGCAAGCCTCATGCCGCGACGAGCAGGCGACCGGCCCGGCGAGGCTGCTGCTAAAGCAAAGCGCCGATTCCTTTAACGAGCCCGGCGGATATGCAGATTTCCTTACCAGCAGCAGTGCAAAGGATCCCTCACCTGCGGCAGCCTGGGGTACGGTGTGGCGCAATCGTACACCACATAGAGTCAGTGCAGCCCACGGGGGTTGTACTCTTTTCCCAAACTCGTGCCCAGCGTCGAGAAACAGCTGGCGGGTTCTGAGGCCGAGGTTCTCGTCAAGCTTGAAGTTCACAACGCCGGTCCAATCGGAATCTCAACGTAACGCTCGCGGGCCATTTCGGCGCCATAGGCGATCGCCGCTCGGATATCTTCCGGCGCCAGTTGGGGGTATTCGTCGATCGATCACTTCGGCCTCGCTCATGCCGGAGGCCAACAAGTCCAGGATCGGCGAAACCCAAAGGCGCGTTCCCCGAACGCAGGGCTTGCCAAAACAGACGTTCGGGTCGATCGAGATGCGCTGTAAGAGTTGTCCTCGCGTCATAGTTCACCTCGTGAGTCCAATTTGGGGACGACCACCAGGACGCCAGAATTGCCAGCGTCCCGGCTTGATCTGGCAATAATCCAACCGCGCAGTGTCCAATTAAAGCTTTCGGCCAGATTCTTTAACAGCCTCACCAGCCATGCAAAACTGCTTTAATAGGCGGTCCGTCGCCACCCGTCACTCGGCCTCGGCCGCCGCGAAGATGCTCGCCTCGTCCACCACCACTCCCCCTCTGGCCCGCACCAGCAGGCGGGAGAAGGGATCCCGCACCCTCAGCAGCCGCGGGTGCGACGTGCCGCAGTCGTACACCACGTAGAGCCAGTAGCGGTCGCGCAGGTTGTACGCCTTGCCCCACTCGTTCTCGGTGAGCTCCACGTCGCCGATCCCGACGCGTCCCTTCACCTCGATGGCTCGTTCCTCTACCACCCCGGGAGGGGAGGTAGAGAGGGGGCTATTGGGGACACCCCAGACCCCGCCAGACCGCAAACCTGCCCTCTGGCCGGTTTGCGTGCCCTGGACCCGCCGGGAGAGGAGGTCGAAGCCGGGATGCTCTCCCAGTCCCCCAGCCACCGCGCGCTCCGGCGTCGAGACGTCCCTCACCTCGGCACCTTCCCCCTCCTCGAACGCCCACGCCAGCCGCACCGCGATCTGCTCCACCTCCCGGTCGTGCCTCTTCCGGTCATCTGGGTCGGGGGAGGGCACCACCAGGGCGGCCGCCAGGAAGGCCATCTCCCCGGGGGCGACCAGCTCGGGCTCTCGGCGGAGCGCGGTTAGCGCCTGCTCCCGTCGAGCCGCCAGTGAACGCTGTCGCTCCTTGACCCGTGTGAGCTCGGCCTTCGCCCTGGCGTCTCCGTTCTGGGCCTTTTCGTAGAGGCCGGCGCGCACCGCCGCCAGCTCAGCATCCTGGTAGTCGTAGCCGCGGGCCACGAAGTCGAGGCGGCCGGGCAGCTCCTCCACAAGCACCTGCCGGTGCCGCTCCACCATCGGAGAGACTACCCGCTCCCCGGCCTGGCTGCTGGCGATCTCCAGCAGGACCTTCGCCCTGATGGCAAAGGTGGCTGCGGCGGGCGAGCCGCCGTCCGCGCCCTTCAGAAGAAGGAGATGCTCGAGCGGACACAGCTCGACCTGACCGGTCTCCTCCTGTCTCAGACCCACCAGCCGGCTCTCCATCGTCTCGGGCCGGCCCAGGCCCGGCATCTCGAGTTCTGCCTGCCTCACCGCACTCACCAGCGCCAGGTGGAAAAGGTAGGGGCTGCTCCCGTAGGGGTCGACGAATACGCCCCCCCGCAGGGCATCTCGCGCGAAACGGGAGCAGACCAGCGCGCGAAATCGGTCGAAGAGCGGCTCGCCGGGGTGGAGGAAGATGGCCGTCTCTCCGTTCCTGGGCTTCACCACCGTCAGGTGGTCCCGACGCTCGGGAGGGTAGCTCTCCAGGACGGGCCACAGCGGATCCAGGGCGCCGGCCTTCAGGGCCTTCAAGGAGAAGACACCGTCCAGATCGCCCTCGAAGCCGATCTCCATCAGAGGGGCCGCGCGCTCCACGAAGCGCCGCACGTAGCCCGGGAGCAGCCGCAGCAGCTCCTCCCCCGCCACCTGCCGCCTCAGCTCGGGCAGCGCCACCTTCACGTCGCCCCCATCCCCGAACAGCCGCCTCTCCCGCTCCGCGAGCGCCTCAACCTGCTCTTTCGTCAGCG
>JAMCTB010000172.1 GCA_023380955.1 Chloroflexota bacterium
TCCTCACCAGCAGTCAAAGAAGGCGACCCCTCGCCACGGCGAGAGTGCCGCAGGCATCTTGGCGGGAGGCGAGTCGTCTGCCGAAGGCGGACTCGCCTACGGCGAGCCGTGGCGACCTCTCCGCGCGCGGAGAGGTCTCCGAAGGTCCGTAGCGGAGCCCGCCTCAGGCGGGCACCGCAGGTCTCCGAAGGCGACTCGCCTTTGGCGAGATACCCTTCGGGCACGACTCGTCTACCAGAGGCGGCCTGCCCGCCGGAGGCGGGACTTCGTCCTTTGGCGGGCCGTGGCGAGGGGTGGCCGAAGGCCGGAGGTGAGGTCAACTGCCGCTGGCAAGGCAACCGAAGCGCCGTCTGATTCGTGGCTGGCGACTTTGAAAAGGCCCTACAGCCGCGCTCCCGCACCTTGACGGTACCATAACGCGCTGCTACACTTCCCGCGACCAGTGAAGCATCGTCGCGCTGGCTTCCCCGGCCGGGATGGCCCAACACACTACAGAGGAGGTACAAGCAATGGCGAACACCCGCTCGGTGCGACCCGATTTGCTGGAGGACTGCATTGCTCAAATCTTTGCCGGATACGGCCTGCCCAAGAACGACGCCGCGACGGTGGCGAATACCCTGGTGCAGGCCGACCTGCGGGGTGTGCATTCTCACGGGGCGATGCGGGTTGCCACGTACGTTAGAGGCATCAAAGAGGGGCGGATTAACCCCAAGCCCAGCATCAAGGTGGTCAAGGACGCGGGGCCGAATGCCGTGGTGGACGGCAACGGCGGGATGGGCCAGGTAGTGGCCCACTTCGCCACCAGGCTGGCCATTGATAAGGCCAAAGAGCACGGGGCGGGCAACGTGACGGCCCGCGGCAGCCGCCACTGCGGGGCGATGGCCTACTACGCGATGATGATGGCCGCTGAAGATTGCATCGGCTTCGCCACCACCAATGCCGGCATCAATATGGCGCCGTGGGGTGGCATCAAGAAACTTGTGGGCAACAATCCGTTCGCGGTAGCGGTGCCCGCCGGCCAGCCCTGGCCGATGGTCCTGGATATGGCGACCAGTGTGGCAGCCGGCGGCAAGGTAGATATGGCAGCCATCCGCAAGCAGAAGCTTCCCCTCGGCTGGGCCCTTGACGCCAACGGCAAGCCCACGGATGACCCCGAAGTAGCCCGGAGGGAAGGCTCGCTGGTGCCGGTGGGCGGGCCCAAGGGCTACGGCATGGCCGTGATGCTGGACGTGCTGACCGGCGTTCTGTCGGCCGGCCGCTTCGGCGCCGGCCTCGGCGAAGGACCGGGCGTCAGCGCGCACTTCTTCCAGGCCCTGCGGGTCGACACCTTCCTGCCCCTCTCCGAATTCCAGGCGGAGATGAGCCAGCTCATCGATCAAATCCACGCCGTCCCGCTGGCGGCGGGCGTCGAGCGCGTCTACCTGCCCGGCGAAATCGAGTACGGCCTCACGGCGGACCGGATGAAGAACGGCATCCCCACCGAGGTGCCCATCCTGGACCAGTTGGAGCAATTCGCCAACGAGATAGGTGCCACCACCAAGCCCTCGATGTGGTAGGAGCCCGGCAGGGCTGGCGCCCGCAGACCAGAAGCTGCGGGCGCCTCAAACGTCCGGGCCGTCCCCTTCAACCTACGGCCCATTTGTAGTAGGGTCTTTTCGTTCTTCTACGTCACTGTCCTAAAGTGCTTTGGGTCCGACAACCACAGAGTTACCATATCCTGGCGGCCACCACCTCGGATGAGAGGTGTGGCATACCCGCCGGAACCCTGCGCGGGTTCCGGAACCCGCGCAGGGTTTGTTCAAACCTCACTCACCGAGCCCTTCTTTCATATCAGACCCTGCATTTGTAGAAGTGATATGTGGGATGGCACGTTAAGCATGATACAATGAATGACGACAGGTAAACGCGCCTCCACGTCCCGTGACAGCATACGTTGTGCTGGCTTCAGTCCGTGGACAGAGACGAGCTTTTTCGCTGAAGACGGAGACTGAGATGAAGCCGATTCGTACCTTCGCCGTCATTCCCTCGCTGCCCCCGTCATTAGAGCGCCTGCGGCCCCTGGCCTGCAACCTGCGCTGGGCGTGGAACCACGCTACCATCGAGCTCTTTCGCCGGCTGGACAGCGATCTGTGGGAGACCAGCGGCCATAATCCGGTTCTGATGCTGGGGGCCATCGAACAGGCACAGCTCGAAGCTGCCGCAACAGACGAGGGATTCCTTGCCCAGTTCGAGGGTGTTGCCCGCGACTTGGAGGCTTACGTGAGCGCCCGGTCGACCTGGTTCAGCCGTGCCCACGGGGCCAGCCCCGGCCCCCTCGTCGCCTATTTTTCCCCTGAGTTCGGCCTAACGGAATGTTTGTCTATATTTGCCGGCGGCCTCGGCATCCTGGCCGGCGACCTTTTGAAGTCGTCCAGCGACCTCGGCGTCCCGCTGGTGGGCGTCGGCCTTCTATACCAGCAGGGATACTTCCGGCAGTACCTCAACGACGCGGGCTGGCAGCAGGAGGCCTACGAGAACAACGACTTCCACAACCTGCCGCTCTGCCTTGAGCATGGGCCCGACGGCGTGCCATTAACCGTTAAGGTCCCTTATCCTGGGCGTCAGGTTGTAGCCCAGGTGTGGCGGGCACAGGTGGGGCGCATTCCCCTCTATCTCCTCGATACGAACCTGTCTGAAAACAGCCCCCAGGACCGGGATATCACCGACCAGTTGTACGGCGGTGACCAGGATATGCGCATTAAACAAGAGATTATGCTCGGCATCGGCGGCTGCCGTGCCCTGGCTGCCGTTGGTATCGAGCCAATCGTCTATCATCTGAACGAGGGCCACGCCGCGTTCGCGGGCCTGGAGCGGATACGATGGCTGATGCGAGCCCAGGGACTCTCGTTCGCTGCAGCACGGGATGCCGCCTCGGCCAGCACGATTTTCACCACGCACACTTCTGTGCCTGCTGGCCTCGACCGCTTCGCGTCAGACCTCGTGAACCGCTATTTCGCAGACTATGCCCGCGAGCTGGGCTTATCGGAGGGAGAATTCCTGGCCCTCGGACGGGAGAACCCCAACGACGGCGACGAGACCTTCGGCATGACCGTCCTGGCCCTCCACCTGGCGTCCCACCGCAACGGGGTCAGCCAGTTGCATAGCCAGATCACCAAAAAGATGTGGCAGTCCATCTGGCCGGGCGTGCCACGTGACGAGATACCTATCGGCTATGTGAACAACGGAGTACACTTCCGCTCCTGGATTTCCCTTGAGATGAACGACCTTTACAACCGGTATCTAGGTCCGCGATGGGCCGAGGAGCCAGCCGACGAGACGGTCTGGCGGCGGGTGGAGCGGGTCCCAGCCGAGGAGCTTTGGCGCACCCACGAGCGCCGGCGGGAGCGGCTGGTGGCCTTCACTCGCCGGCGCCTTCGAAGCCAGTTGGAGGAAAGAGGGGCGCCATTGGCCGAGATCGAGGCTGCCGACGAGGTTCTGGACCCAGGAGCGCTCACGATCGGCTTCGCTCGCCGCTTTGCCGCTTATAAGCGGGCCACCCTGTTGCTCCAGGACCCCGAGCGGCTGAAACGCATCCTCAATAACCCCAGCCGCCCGGTACAAATCATTTTCTCCGGCAAAGCCCATCCTCAGGACCAGGCGGGCAAAGACCTGATCCGTCAGATCGCCGGACTGTGCCGTCAGGATGGTTTCCGCCGAAAACTGGCGTTCATCGAAAACTACGATCTGGCCGTTGCCCGCTATATGGTGCAGGGCGCCGACGTCTGGCTGAATACGCCGCGCCGCCCGCTGGAGGCCAGCGGCACCAGCGGCATGAAGGCGGCGGCCAACGGGGTCCTGAACCTGAGCACCCTCGACGGCTGGTGAGGATGGCGGTGGCGGACCCACGACGCCAGGTCGGAGTTCATCGGATGGGCCATCGGGCGGGGCGAGACCTACGACGCTCCGTCCGAGCAAGACCGCGTGGAGGCGGAGGCCCTGTACCAGCTATTGGAGGAAGATGTGGCACCCACTTTCTACGACCGAGGCCCCGATGGGCTGCCTCGCCAATGGATCGCGCGTATGAAGACCTCCATTGCCTCCTTGAACCACTCGTTCAACACCCATCGAATGGTACGGCAGTACGTAGAGGACTACTACCTGCCGGCGGCGGACAGCTACCGGCATCTCACCGAAGAGAGCGGAGCGCGAGCGAAGGCACTGGCCGATTGGAAGGCACGCATCAGAGACGGGTGGTCGCAGATCCGTATCGCGGGGGTGGATACCTCTCCACTCGAAGAGCTCCACATCGGCAGCACGTTCCAGGTGCGTGCGCGCGTTTATCTGGGAGACCTCGCGCCGGATGATGTGAGTGTGGAGCTGTATATGGGGCAGGTAGACCCTGCCGGCGAGCTCACCGACGCTGGCCCTACGCCGTTGCGAGTTGTCGGACAGGACAGCGAACGATACTACTTGTACGAGGTTGAGGCAGCGCCCCGTCACAAGAGCGGACTGCAGGGCTACACGATGCGCGTCCTTCCCCGGCATCCCGACCTCGTCAATCCCTTCCTGCCGGGCCTTATCGTGTGGGCAGGCTCGGAGAGCTGACGAGATGCCCTCCGACGCCGCGATGGCCGGCCGGGCTTGCGCCCGCGCATCCGTCAGAGTCGACGCCCACGCAAGGACCGTTCGACCATCCGTGTCGCCCGGCGAGCAGTGCTGTGGCCTGGTCCGGCATTAACTTGACAGGAATACAGTGTAGCGTATAATAAAAGTGGAGCCGATGCTGCTCACCACCCCCCAAAATGACAGCACCGGCCAGAATTACCTCAGGGAGGGACTGGGACTATGCCGTTACGTGCAGTGATAGTGGCCTTCCTCGTTGGGGCGATGCTCCTTGCGGTATCGCCGGTCTTTGCGGCACCACCAGGGGGGACCGGGCCAGGAGACGCCGTCCCCCTGGTTGGAACTCAGTCAGGTACGCTCGCCACAGGCGCGGATTTCTGGTACACGTTCTTCGATTCGGGGACCAGTTCGCCGCTGGGAGTGACCCTCAACTACTCCCCGTCGGACATCGACACTGCCCCCGACAAAAACCCAATGGTCAGCTTCGATGTCTGGGACTACGAGAAGGTGGGACTGGACCTTATCTTGACCCAGATCGGAAGAGGCACAATAAGCAACCAGCCGATGGGCGTGAAGTACTGGGCTGGTGGCTCCAATGTAGCCCGGACCTACTACGTCAGGGTGTTCAACAATGCTCCAGCCACAATCAGCTACGCTATCGCCTTCACCGGCGCTACTTTTCCCCCGCCAACGCTGCAGATCGCCCCGTCCGCCCCAGCGGCCCCGGTGCCGGCACCCGTTCCTCCCGCACCGCCAGCGCCTCCTCCAGCGCCCTTGCCCACAGGCACCGGCACCAGCATGGACAACGCCATTCCCATCACCGGGGTGATGACCGGCACCATCGCCACTCAGCACGTGTGGTACACCTTCTTCTACACCGGCAGTAATCTCGATGAGGGCCTTGTGCTGGACTTTGCGCCCGCGACTGTTGAAGACCCAATGCTTAATCAGAACTTCGTCGCTTTCAATGTGTGGACGAACGTCTGCAACATCACTCCAGGCAGCGGATGCCAGCAGATGGTCGTCGGCGCCGGCACCCGGTCCGGGCAGCCCGGCGGCGTCAAGTACTGGAGGCACAGCGGCGGAGAGGGCCGCACCTACTTCATCGAGGTCTTCAACAACTCCGGCCAGACTGTGGGGTACGCTCTGGCCCTGACCGGCGACTTGTATCCCCCTCCCGGGTTGCCTGTGCCGTTGCCGTAGGCAAGCCGACACATGCCAGGCCAAGCCCTGGCGTGGGTCGAGGACGAGGCCGGGCAGGCGATGCAAGGGTCTTCTGCCCGGCCTCTTTATGTCGAGTGAGCACCTTGCGCGCAGCCTGACCGCTGGGAAGACGTCGGCCGGCGGTCAAGGGCCGTGGGGGCGCACGCCGCCTCAGGCAACGAAACCTCTTCTCGCTGTGCGCCGGGCCTGTCGGCGATTCCTTCCCGCGGCGCAGCGCCGCTCGCATCCGCTCAAAAGCACGAGCAGGTCAAGCCCTTCTTCCTCCGGGGATGCCAGCGTGTGACCGCGCCTTTCGACCCAGGCCAGGACCGCGGCGCCCGCCCTCTCGAGGTCAACCTTCGGGTTGCACGAGCCACAATACTTCAAGGCGACCCGCACGAAATAGCCCTAGTGGTCCGTCATCGGTAGTTTGATACATGTTCAAGGATGTTGTATCCTTGAGTTATGGTAAAGAAGTATGTTGTTACCCTGACTGATGATGAGCGCCAAGC
>JAMCTB010000173.1 GCA_023380955.1 Chloroflexota bacterium
ATGTGGGTGTTGTCGCCGTGGGTCCCGGGACAGCCGCTGCCCGATTCCGGCCGGATCTACGCCACGGCCACCACCATGACCTACGGCGGCATCGTGGCCGCGCAAATAGGCAACGCCTTCACCGCCCGAACCAGCCGGGTCTCGGTGTTCAGCATCGGGCTCTTCTCCAACCGGCTGATGAACGTCGGTGTCCTGGTGGCGATAGCCATCTTTGTTATAGTGGTGTACCTGCCCCCTCTCCAGCCGGTCTTCAACACGGCGCCGCTGGGGTTGGAGGGGCTGTTCCTGCTGATCTGGCCACCTTTGATCTTCGGCGCCGACGAGCTTCGAAAACTGGTAGCCCGGCGCCGGGCTCGACGGAGGGAGGCGTGACGTGAGAGTGGTGATAGTGGGATGCGGGCGCGTCGGAGCCGACCTGGCCACCGACCTGTCGGTTCACGAACACGAGGTAGCCGTGATCGACAACAATCCCAACGCCTTCCTTCGGTTGGGCAAGGCCTTCCGAGGGAAGACCATCGAAGGGATAGGCTTCGATCGGGATATCCTGATCCAGGCGGGCATCGAGCGGGCGGACGGCTTTGCCTCGGTGACCAGCGGCGACAACACCAACATCGTCGCGGCCATGATCGCCCGCAACGTCTTTCGGGTGCCGAAGATCGTCGCCCGCATCGCGGACCCTCAGCGGGCCGAGATCTACCGTCGCCTCGGGATCCCCACCATCTCGCCGACCATCTGGGGGGCCAACGAGATCCGAGAGATGCTGGTCACCCCGGACCTCGGCAGCAGCTTCACCTTCGGCAGCGGCGAGGTGGAGCTGATACAGTTCCGGGTTCCGCCGCGGCTGGCCGGCTACACGGCGGGCCAGATGATCAGCCCCTCCCGCTTCAACGTGGTCTCCATCGTGCGGGGCGGCCGGGCCTTTATTCCCACGGCCGGCACCCAACTGGCCGAAGCGGACCTGGTGTACGTGGCCGTGGAGGCCGGTTCCCTCACCAAGCTGGAGGAGATCATCCACCCTTGAGGGAGCGGCACATGGCGGGTAGGGGCGTGTGGCATACGCGCTGACGGGCGTCGGGAGGTCGATATGCAGGTACTTGTGGTGGGTGGCGGGAGGATAGGCGCCTATTTGGCCGAGGATCTGGCCGCCAAGGGACATCAGGTGGTAATGATCGAGAAGCGGCCCGAGCGGGTCCAGGAGCTCACTCTCCAGCTTGCCAAGAGCCGGGTGCGAGTGATCCAGGGGGACGGCAACGACCCAACGGTGCTGAGGGAGGCCGGGGCCAAGGACATGCAGGCGCTGGCGGCTGCCACGGGGGACGACGAGGACAACCTGGTCATCGGGCTGCTGGGCAAGCGGGAGTTCGGCATTCCCCGGGTGGTGGGCCGGGTGAACAACCCTCGGAACGCCTGGCTGTACGCGCCCTCCTTCGGCTTCGACGCCTCCGTCCGCCCGGCCGAGATCATCGCCTCGCTGATCGAAGAGGAGATCGAGCAGCCGGCACCATGAGCGCACGTCCACCACCGGCCGCCGGCCCATCATCATCTCCCACACTACCGCCGCCCCAAAGGCCGGAAGTGACAGCTGCCGTCGCCACCGCCACGGCTCCGTGGCCAACCGGTAGAGCCACTCCAACTCCAGCCGCCGGATCCAGAGGGGAGCCCGCTTGCTGCGCCCGGACAGGAAGTTGAACACTCCCCCCACCCCGACGCCGCAGGGGATGCCCAGCTTCGCCTGGTTGCGAGCCAGCCACTTCTCCTGATTGGGCGCACCGTAGGCCACCAGGATCACGTCTACCCTACCCGCCCGCCCTATCGCGGCCCGGGTCTCCGCGTCGTGCTCGGGCCGGTGGGCCCCGTCGTAGGTTCCGGCGATCTGCAGCCCCGGGTTGTCGGCCACCAGGCGGGCCGCCGCGGCCTCGGCCACCCCCGGCGCGGCACCCAGCAGGAACATTCGATACCCCTTTCGTGCGCAGAGGGCCGCCGTTCGGTGCACCAGATCGGTCCCCCGGACGTGCTCCCGGAACCGGCGCCCAGCCAGCCGCGCCGCCAGCATCAGCCCGATCCCATCCGGGATCGCCATGGAGGACCCGTTCACCACCTCCCGGAACTCCGCGTCCCGGTGGGCGGACATGGCAAACTCCGGATTCGGCGTCACCACCCGGTGGCATCCTCCCGACCGGATGTAGCCTTCTATCAGCTCGAGGGCTTCGGGGAAGGTGACGTCGTCCACCCGCATCCCCAGGATGTAGTAGGAGCGCATATCGGCGATGACCCCATAAGGAAGAAGTGAAGGCAGGGGCGAGACAGGCGGCGACATTATAGCAGCCATTTGGAGTGCTGCGGCAAGCCGCAGCACTCCAAGTCAGCCGCTCCAAAGTTGTTCGGCGCGCTGCCGTAATGCTATCATTCTCGCCTGCCCTCATCGGGCACAGGAGCGATGGATTGGCTTCCCTCGTCACAGGCATCGGGTACATCGGCGCACGGTTGGTCGAGATGCTCCTCGACGCCGGAGAGACCGTCGTCGGGATGGACAACCTCTTCTCCACCGATCCCTCGGTCCTCCATCGCCTGGCCGAGCGCCCCGGCTTCCTCTTCAGGGAGGGGGACGTGGCCGAGGAGGCAGCGGTCCGGAAGGCTTTCGCCTCCGGCGTTCCCATCGACACCGTCTACCACCTTGCCGCGCAGGCCAGCGCCCACCCCTCGGCCGCGCCGATCCGCTACTCCGAGGAGAGCAATCTGATCGGCCCCCGGGTGGTGCTGGAGCGGGCCTGCGAGGCCGGCGTCTCCACCTTCATCTTCGGCGGATCCATCCAGGTGTACGGCCGGCGGGGGGTGGGTAAGATCGAGGAATCGACCCCCTACGGCCCGATCCTGGACATCGCCCACCTCTCCAAGGCCTACGTCGAGAAGCTTATGGAGATGTTCGCCCACACCCGTGGACTCCGCTGTGTCTCCGCCCGCCTGGCGCTGGTCTACGGCGTCAGCCCGGTGATGAAGACCGACCCTCGCTTCATGACGGCCCCCAACAAGTTCTGCCGGCAGGCCGCCCTGGGCGAGCCGCTGCGGGTGGATGCCACGGCCTTTCACCCCACCAGCATGATCCACGTGGACGACGCCTGCCGGGGACTGATGGCCCTGGCGCGATGGCAGCGAGAGGGCTACACCCCGGTGAACCTGGTGGGGGAAACGGCCTCGGTCGCCCAGGTGGCGATCCTGGTGCAGCGGCTGGCCGCCCGGCGGGGTCTGGAGGTCCAGCTGAGCCTGCCGGAGCAGCGACCATCCACCGCGGAGTGCTCCTTCGCTTCGACCCTGGCCAAGGACGGGTTCGCGCCGAAGATATCCCTGGATGAGGGGCTCGGGCAGGTCCTGGACCACTTCGTGGCCGGTCCCGACCCCGGTGAACGTAGGGCGGGGGCCTGTCCCCCGCCGCCCGGCGTTCGTGATGCGGGCCCCGGCGGCAGGGCACAGGGCCCTGCCCTGCACCCCACCCACAGCCCTCACCCCGTGAACGTGCCAGAGGGAGAGGGAGGTGACCATCAATGAAGGTCCTAGTCACTGGAGGCACCGGCTTCATCGGCACCCACCTGGTGAAGGCCCTGCTGGACCGTGGGCACCAGGCCATCACCCTGTCCAGGCGTCCCAGCGGTCTGCCCGGCGTGGAGCACCACGGCCTGGAGGTGGACGGCGACCAGGCCCTCCATCTGGCCTCCAGGGTCGACGCCATCGTCCACCTGGCAGCCCTCTCCAACGCCTCCGCCTCCTACCAGGACCCGCTCCTGTACAACCGGATCAACGCCCTGGGTACCCTGACGATGCTGGAGGGCGCCCGTCTGGGCGGGGGCAGGATCGTTTTCGCCTCTTCGCAGCGGATCTACCGTCCCGTTCGGGAGCCGATCCCCGAGGACGGGCTGATAGAGCCCCAGGACCCCTACGGATATAGCAAGCTGTGCGGCGAGCGGTGGATAGAGATGTACGCTCGCCTCTACGGGGTCCACACCGTCACCCTCCGCTTCTTCTCCGTCTACGGCCCGGGACTGGTGATCTCGGGCGGAGCCAGCGGGGTGGCGGGGATCTTCGTCGGGAAGGCGCTGAGGGGCGAGCCGCTGGTGGCTCACACCAACCAGAGCCGCGACCTCACCTACGTCTCCGACGTGGTCCAGGGGATCCTGCTCGCCCTGGAGAAGCCGGCACCCGCCGGGAGTTGTTACAATGTGGCCACGGGGGTCGGTACGTCCATGGAGGAGCTGGCCGAGATGTCCTGCCGGGTCACCCACTCGCGCTCTCGGATCCGGGTGGAAAGCTCCGCCGGCTTCGGCTACCTGGTGGCCGACATCTCCAGGGCTCGCGGCGAGCTGGGATACTCGCCTCAAGTCGATCTCAAAGAAGGGTTAGAAAGATACGTTGCCTGGTACCGCGCCCATGGCTAAGCTGCTGTTGAAGGGCCGCCCCACGGAGGCCCAGCTGGCCGATCGGTTGGCGGAGCCGCTCCCCGACGGCCTGGAGCTCTATCTGGATGCCGAGGATCTGAAGGACCCGGGCGAGCTGGATCGGTTGGCCCGCCGGCTGGTGGATCTCCGGCCCCACCCCCAATTCGCCTACGTGGTGGAGGGACCCCTCCGCTCGCTGGACGGATCCTTCTTCGACCTCAGCGTGAACGGCGAGGCCAATCGCGAGTGCCTGCGGCGCATAGCCTGCCTCGCCCAGGGCATCGGGGCCGAGGCGGTGCTGATCCACGCCATCACCCCCATGAAGCTGGACGCCCCCCTCAGCGACGCGCTGCGGCGGTCCAAGCTGGAGGCCAGCCTGCCCCTTGTGGGCCACTACGTCCGGTTGGCCCAGGAGCGGGGGCTGGTCCCGCTCCTGGAGAACATCCCTCCTGTGGCCCGGCAGCGACAGGGCGCCTGCATGGTCACCCCCGTAGGCATGAGCGCCCAGGACCTGGTCTACCTTGCGACCAGATTCCCCGGCCTCGGGGCCACCGTGGATCTCTCCCACGCCGGGTTGTTTCTGAATGGACTGGGGATGGACCCAGCCGGCGTGGATCCGGAGCTGGCCCCGCTGGTGGCCTACCTCTCCAGCCTCGACGATAGCCACGAGATGGAGGACTACCTGAAGGCCGTCGAGCCCTACCTCTTCGAGGTCCACGTCTCCAACGCCCGAGGGCTGCTGGAGGAGGGACTGCCCTACGGCGTCGGCGACCTGGACCTGGACGCCCTCGCCGTCCGGCTGGCTCGCTCGGTCCGGTACCTGGTCACGGAGACCATAGAGCCCGACCCCGACCGGGCCGTCTGGATGCGGGAGGCCCAGCGTAGACTGAAGGCGGCCCTGGACAGGGTGCCGGAGATACCCCTCTGCTGCGCCCTCTTCCGGGAGGCCAGCCGATGACCGATCCTCTGTCGCGCTTCTCCCAGGAGGAGCTGCTGGGCCGCCCCTCGCCGCCCATGGGGTTGGTGGGTGCCGAGGAGCTGATCGCCGGCCGCCGCGTGGCCGTGACGGGCGCCGCCGGATCGGTTGGTGGACCCCTGGTCCAGCTGCTGGCCGGCCTCCGCCCCGCGTCGCTGCTGCTGATCGACCACCACGAGCACAGCCTCTTCCGGCTGCGGCAGGAGAGCGCCCAGCGGCTGGCAGCCCCCGCCCGGTGGATCCTGGCCGACGTGCGGGACCGCCGGAAGCTGGAGAGGATCTTTAGCGAGAACCGGCCGGAGGTGGTGTTCCACCTGGCCGCCTACAAGCACGTGCCGCTAGGAGAGGAGAACCCGGACCAGACGGTGGAGGTCAACCTCGCCGGCACCCGGGCCCTGATCGAGGTCTCCGCCGAGTTCGGGGTTGGCCGCTTCCTCTACCCATCCAGCGACAAGGCGGTCAACCCGCCCAGCGTCTACGGGAGCACCAAGAGGATAGCGGAGAGGCTGGTCCAGGCGGCGGACCGGGAGTTCCCCATGGGGCTCTCGATCGTGAGGTTCGTCAACATCGTCGGGACCCGGGGCAGCGTCATCGAGACCCTGTCGGCCCAGATAGCCGCCGGAAAGCCCCTCACCCTGACGGATGCCGGCATGACCCGCTACTGGATCACCATGGCAGAGGCGACCAGGCTGCTAGTGCAGACGGCCTCCGCCCCGAAGAGCGGCGTGGTCTTCATGCCCGATGCGGGGCCGGCCATCAACCTGGCTGAGATGGCCCACCACCTCTACCGACTGCTGTCACCCGCCGGCGGCGAGTGTCCCATCCAGTACATCGGGACCCGGCCGGGGGAGAGGATGCACGAGATCCTGCTGAGCGACTTCGAGCGGGCTGAGGCCACTCCCTATCCGGGCATCGTCCAGGTGGTCTCCTCCCGGACCGACCTGCCCTCCTACGGGGAGCTCTCAGGCCTGATCGATGGCCTGCTGGAGCTGGCCTCCGCGGGCCGGCCGGCTAGGTTGCGGGGCCAGGCCCTGGAGCTGGCCCAGTCGCTACAGTAGCGAGCGATTGTCTTGGAAACGTAGGGCAGGGCGCTCTGCCCTGCCGCCCGTTCCTGCGATCGCTCGCTCACGCGGAGGGGGCACAGGGCCCCTCCCTATGTTGGCACTGTTGCTCTGACCAGCCTGATCGGCTCGGCAGGAGCCTCGTCCCCCAAATGGCACATGAGGTTCAGTCACGCTTATGTCAAGAGAAGTAGCCCTGGTCATCGTCCTCGCCGTCGCCTGGGTGGTGGCCTTCCTGCTCACCTTTGGTGCCAAAGCATTCGGCCATTGGTCGGGCATCGAGGATAAGCCCCGCCCGGGCGAGGTACAGAAGAGGATCGTCCCCCGCACCGGCGGCTATGCCATCTTCTTCGGCTTCCTGGCGGCTGCCCTCGTCGGGGCCTACCTGATCCCCCGTTCCTCCCAAGAAAGCTGGAGGTTGCTGGGGGTCCTGCTGGGGGCCGCGGCGGTCCTTCCCCTGGCTTTCATGGACGACAGGCGGAGGCTGGATCCCATGCCCCAACTGCTGGGGCAGTTCGCCATCGCCGCCATCCCGATCGCCTTCGGCGTGGTGGTGGACAGCATCGCCACCCCCTTCGGGAGAGTCATCCAGCTCCCCGTCTGGCTGGTGATCCCCTTCACCCTGCTGTGGATCGTTGGGATGATCAACACCATCAACCTGGTGGACGTTATGGACGGTCTGGCGGGGGGCGTGGCCACCATCGCCGCCCTGGTGCTGTTCGCCCGGGGCGTCTTCGACTTCGGCCAGTACGACATCGCCATCCTTCCCCTGGCCCTGGCCGGCGCCTGTCTGGGCTTCCTGCCCCACAACTTCCATCCGGCGCGCGTCTTTATGGGTAGCTCGGGGGCGCTGCTGATCGGCTACGCCCTGGCAACCATGTCCATCATGGGCGGGGCGAAGGTGGCCACGGCCCTGCTGGTGCTGGGGGTCCCGGTGGCCGACGTGGCCTGGGTGATAACCCGCAGGCTGGCGGCCGGCCGCTCCCCGATGAAGGGCGGGGACCAGGCACACCTCCCGCAGAGACTTCACCGGGCGGGTCTATCCCAGAGGCAGATCGTCCTGACCTTCTACCTGCTGTGCGCCGTCTTCGGCGTTGCCGCTGCCCGCTTCACCCCCGTCCAGAAGATCTACGCCTTCGTCGCCGTGGTCGCCGTGATGGCGGTGATCCTCGTCGCCCTTGCCCGCACGGAGCGCAGGTCCTCGTAGCCGCACCACCCGTAGTAACGACTTCAGTCGTTCGTCCTTTTCTCTCACAACAGGCTCCAACGACTGAAGTCGTTACTACAACCGTTGCATCACCGCGCGGTATCCACTCTCCGCTCCCCCTGCAGGTGAACCGCCAGCGCCTTCAACCGCCGCACCGACTCCCACGGCACCCAGGTGTCGCCCGGGTGGTGCGGGCCGTGACCGAACCCCTCGATTCGGTGGAAATCGGTCCCCCCGGTCGGCACCAGGCCGTGCTCGTCGGCCAGGGCCAGCAGCCCCTCCACCGTCTCCGGACTGTAGTCCCCGTAGTAGCACTCCAGCCCCACCAGTCCGGCCGATATCAGCTCCGGCAGCAGGGTATCCAGGGTCAGCACCTCGCCGGGATGAGCCAGCACCGGCAGCCCCTGGACCTTGCGAATCAATCCGACCGCCTCCACCGGGGTCAACTTGTACCGCTCCACGTAGGCCGGAGCGTTGCGGCCGATGTAGTCGGTGAATGCCTCCACCATGGAGGACACGTATCCCGTCTCCACCATCACCTGGGCTATGTGGGGCCTACCCACGGAGCCCTGGCCGGCCACTTCCTGGACCCTCTCCCAGGGGATGATCACCCCCATGCCCGCCAGCTTGGCGACCATCTTCTCGGCCCGGTCGCGGCGGCCCTCCCGAAGCTGCTGGAGGGTTGTCTGGAATTCGGCGTCATGGTACCGCAGGTAGTACCCGAGGATGTGAACCTCCGCCCGGGGTATGTCGGTGCTCATCTCGATGCCGGGGATGACGTGCACCCCCAGCCTCTCGCCCTCGGCCACCGCCTCCTCTATGCCGTCGGTCGAGTCGTGGTCCGTGACCGCGATGCACTCCAACCCCTGGCCCTTGGCCTCCCCGACCAGCTCGGCCGGGGTGAGCGCCCCGTCGGAGGCCGTGGTGTGCATGTGAAGATCGATCTTGGAACGTCGTTCAGGCAATGGGAAGCTACCTCCTCGTACCCCACTCTGCAACCTGCATACCCCGACAAATCAGAAAAGGCCGGATACCTGAGGCATCCGGCCTTTAAGCTAGGCTCTTTACTTGGCGTAGTCAACTGCCCTGGTTTCCCGCACCACGGTCACTTTGACCTGGCCCGGGTACTGCAACGTCTCCTCGATCCTCTTCACGATGTCGCGAGCCAACCTCACGGCACCCAGATCGTCGATCTCTTCGGGCTTGACGATGATGCGAACTTCTCGTCCGGCCTGGATGGCAAAAGACTTCTCCACACCATCGAAGGAATTGGCCACGTTTTCCAGGGCCTCGAGCCGCTTGATGTAGTGTTCCAGGGTCTCCCGCCTGGCCCCAGGCCTCGCGCCCGAAATGGCGTCGGAAGCCTGGACGATGACGGCCTCCAGGGTTTGAGGCTCCGTCTCGTCGGCATGGTGCGCCGCGACGGCGTGAATCACCTTGGGGGATTCCCCATACCGCTTGGCCAGCTCCGCCCCGATCAAGGCATGGGGACCCTCGAATTCGTGATCCACCGCCTTGCCCAGGTCGTGGAGCAGCCCGGCTCGCTTGGCCAGGTTGATGTCGGCGCCGATCTCGGCGGCCAGCATCGCGGCCAGATGGGACACTTCAACGGAGTGCAGCCGGATGTTCTGGCCGTAGCTAGTCCGGTAGTTCATCCTGCCCAGCAGCTTGATGACCTCCGGATGCAGCCCGTGCACTCCAGCCTCCAGCGCCGCCTCCTCGCCCCACTCGCGAATCGCCGTCTCCACTTCCAGCCTGGTCTTGTGGACGACCTCCTCGATCCTCGCCGGATGGATCCGTCCATCCGTGACCAGCTTGGTAAGCGCCAGACGAGCGATCTCGCGACGAACCGGATCGAAACCGGACAGGGTAACCGCGTCCGGCGTATCGTCGATGATGAGGTCAACCCCGGTCGCGCTTTCCAGAGCCCGAATGTTGCGGCCCTCCCGCCCGATGATCCGACCCTTCATCTCGTCGTTGGGCAGAGGAACGACCGACACCGTGGTCTCCGCCACTAGATCGGTCGCGCACCGCTGAACGGCCATGGTGATGATCTGCCGGGCCTTTCGGTCGGCTTCCTCCTTGGCCTGGGCCTCTATGTCGCGCACCCGTCGAGCCATATCCATCTTTACCTCTTCCTCGACGGCCTTGAGGATCTCGGTCCTGGCAACATCTCGAGTCAAACCGGAGATCCGCTCCAGTTCTCGGAACTGCTGGACCTTCACCTCTTCGATCTCGGATCGCAGCGTCTCCAACTCCCTCTCTCTGTTGGACAGGGTCTTTTCCCGCCGCTCGACGCTCTCAAGACGGCGATCCAGGTTCTCGTCCTTCTGCTGGATCCGCCTTTCCTGCCGCTGCAGATCGCTCCGCCGTTCGCGGTGCTCCATCTCCGCAGCCTGCCGGAGCTTGAGAGCCTCGTCCTTGGCATCCAGAAGCAGTTCGTTCTTCTTGGCGTTGGCCTCGGCCAAAAGCTTCTCAGCACTAGTCTGTGCCAGCTTCAGGTCTGCGCCCACCAAGTACTGCCGGACGAAGTAGCCCACCAGCGCGCCAACCAGCAGCGTCACAAGGCTACTAAGCAGTATTAAAATGGTGCTGTCCAAAAAGCGCTAAACCTCACTTTCCTGTATTAACACGAGGATTGTCGCTCCAGGAGACAGGTGACCACAATATGATAATAACCACTTTCTTAACCAGTGTCAAGACAATGAGCGTTCCACCAGTTCGGCCAAAGTAGTGCTCTTCAGCCGGTTCACAAGCAGCGATCTAGCCTCGCACCAAATCTCATGCACGGGACAACGGCCGGACCGGGCGCAGTCCTCCGGCCAGAGAACGCAGCTGCTCACGGCGATCGGGCCGTCCACCGCCTCCACCACCTGCAGCAGGGTGATCTGATCCGCCGGCCTGGCCAGGGCGATGCCACCGCCCGACCCCCTGTAGGAGCGCAGCAGCCCTCCTCGGCTCAGGGCCAGCACGATCTTCGCCAGGAAGGGGGCCGGAATCTCCTGCCTGGCGGCCACCTCGTGGGTAAGGGCCGTCGCGCCTTCCTCGGCCTTGGCCACCTCGATCATGGTGCGAACGGCGTAGTCCGCCCGTCTGGTGATCTGCAACAGTAACCTCCCAGAGCAATTAGACCCATTATATCCTACGCGCCATACTTCCTCAGCTTCCCAGCATGGCCTGGCGGTGGGCAGGACGCCCGCGCTCCCGACGACGAGCCTACCTCCGGAAGTAGTTGATGCCCATGGCCTCCCTGGCCTGGGCCAGCGTCTCGGCCGCTATGGCCCGGCCCCGCTTGCTACCCTCCTGGATAATCTCGTCCACCAGCCCCGGCCGCTGCTCGTAGTAGGTCCGCCTTTCCCGGATCGGCTCCAGGAAGTTGTTGAGGGCTCGAGCCAGCTTCCTCTTCACCTCCACGTCGCCGACCTTCCCGGTGCGGTACCGCTTCTTGAGATCGTTGATCTCATCCTTGTCGGGATTGAAGACGTCGTGGTAGATGAAGACCGGGTTCCCCGCCACGTGGCCGGGATCGGTGGCGTGGATGCGAGTGGGGTCGGTGTACATCCCCATCACCTTCTTCTCCACCGTCTTGGCGTCGTCAGCCAGGTAGATGGCGTTCCCCAGACTCTTGCTCATCTTGGCCTTACCGTCGGTCCCCACCAGAGTCGGCACCTCTCCGATCAAGGCCTCAGGCTCCGGGAACACCGGCCCGTACAGCTCGTTGAACCGCCGCGCCACCTCCCGGGTCACCTCGATGTGGGAGGCCTGATCCTTCCCCACCGGCACCAGATTGCCCTTCACCACCAGGATGTCTGCGGCCTGGAGTACCGGATAGCCCAGCAGCCCGTAGGAGGCCGTCTCCAGCTTCAGGTCCCGCATGACGTCCTTCAGGGTCGGAACCCTCTGCAGCCTGGGCACCGACACCAGCATGGAGAAGAGGAGGTGGAGCTCCGGGGTCTGAGGCATCAGCGACTGCAAGAGGATGGTGCTCCTCTCCGGATCGATACCCACGCTCAGGTTGTCCAGCAGCACGTCGCGAATGTTCTGCTCTACCTCTTGGAGATCCTGCTGGCGGGTGGTGAGCACGTGGTAGTCGGCGATGAGGAAGAAGCAGTCGAACTCGTCCTGGAGCCGCACCCGATTCCGCAGGGTCCCCACGTAATGGCCCAGGTGCAGCCTCCCGGTAGGCCTATCGCCTGTCAGTATCCGTCCTTTGCTTGTCTGTTCCACGAGCGTACCCCGCTACTTTCGTCAATATTGGGGAGATTGTACTAGGACTAATCGGCTATTGCCACTCACACCCCCACTTCGTACAATCCATCACAGTTCGGTTCCCTACCACAGAGGGAGCGATCTTCTGGACAGGATCATGGAGGGCAACCAGAACCTCGGTTCCCTACCACAGAGGGAGCGATCCTGGCCCTGGCGACCAGGGTTAACGTCCGAACCCGCCACCTCTGGCACCGGACGTCGACGCCCATCCAGCAGAGACCCCGCCCGCAACAACGCGTCGCCCGCCGACAGCCCCGGGGTGGCTCACCAGGGCTTCATGAACAGCCCCACCCACGCCCAGAACGAGCTGGATCCCTCCTTCAACAAGGTGGGGATCGGGGCCGCGGTCACGGGCGACGGAACCATCTACTTCACCGAGCTGTTCGCCGCCCTGGACTAGTACACGACCACAGAGAAGGTGATATGTACTGTCATGCTGAGCGCAGCGAAGCATCTCCCCGTGGCGAGAGGAGATCCTTCGCTATCGCTCAGGATGACACCTGTCACAACCAATGTGGCGATGTACTAGGCCAACACGACCTCGGAAGGCTCCTCGGGCACCGTGGACCCGACCCTCTCTAAGCATCTTGATGCTTGACCAGGTTAATCATTCGGCCTATGATGGCGGCATCGACCGCTCACGTTCGCACCGAGGGGCCGAAGATGCAACCTGGTGCTCCCACCGGCGGCCATACCCTGCAACGCAAAGTGGCCATCATCGTCGTGGCAGGGCTGTTTGTGAGCTTCAGCCTCTTCGGCTTCCTCGCCCTCGAAGCCGTTCGAGAGAGTACCCAGGCGGTGTTCCAAGAACGGCTGATGATGGCTCAGATCACCGCCGATCACATCGACTTCCAGCTCAAGGAAGCCCTGGACTACCTTCAGTCGGCCGCCCGAGGCGACATCGCCGATCTCTACCAGGGCAACAGCGAGCCGAGGCGGGCCGCCCTGGCGGCGGTCCGAGCTCACCTCCCCGTCTTCGCTCAACAGGTGTATCTGGTCGACCGAAACGGGACCGTGCTGATGGCCGAGCCTGCCCCCTCCACCCTGGAAGGTGCCAACGTCTTCGACTACCTACACATTCAGCGGGTCCTGGAGGGGGGAAGGGCTGAGGTATCGGGCGCAATCCTGGATCCGGTGACCAGGAAACCGGAGGTGGCCCTGGCGGTCCCCGTTATCGACAAGGCCGGACGGACCGTTGGGGTGCTGGGTGCCTCCGCGGACATCGCCCGGGCCAGTCTAGCCAGCCTGATCCTCGGCCTCAAACCCGGCCGCACCGGGCACACCCAGATCCTGGACGGGAACGGTACGGTACTGGCCAGCACCGAACCCGTCTTCGTTCTGCACCGAAGCCGCCACTACGACCTTCTCTTCTCCCTCATCCGGCAGAAGAGCGCCACGGTGGTTTCCCATAGGGCCGAGGACAGCGTCGAGCCCTATCGGGAGATCGTGGCATTTGCGCCCCTGGCCCACGTGCCCTGGGGCGTCTCGGTGGAGCAGGACGAGACGGAGGCGTTGGCCGTCGGGCGTGACCTGGCCACCCGTCTGGTGGTACTGGGGCTGCTGTCGCTCCTGGGGGCCCTGGCCACCGGCGCCGTCGTGCTGCGCAGCGTCCTCATCCCGGTTCGATCCCTCACCCTGGCGGCGGAGCGCATTGCCGGCGGCGACCTGTATGGACCACCGCTGACCGCCGGTGAGGACGAGGTAGGCAGGCTCGCCCGCACCTTCGAGACAATGCGGATCCGTCTCCAGCAGTCCCGAGAGGAGCTGGACCGCTGGCATCGGGAGCTGGAGCTGCGGGTCCAGCAACGAACGGCGGAGCTATCCTGCCTCTTCGAGCTGTCCAAGACCATCGCCTCGTCGGCGGATCTGGATGGGATGATGCGCGCCGTGGTTCGAAAAGTGGCGGAGGTGCTGGAGCCGGTGGATGCGGCCTATCTCTATCTACAGGATCCGGTCCGCGGGCAGTTGGTGCTGCGCGCCTGGGAGGGCGATCCACCGGGCGACCTGAGCCTCCGCTACCTGGAGGTGGCCTCCATTGCCTTTCACTCGCGCCGCCCCGTCCACTGTACCGCTGACAAGGGACCACGCCCCCCGAAAGAGCGATCAAAACAGGGGCCATCGCCGCGGCAGGGGGGAGCAGCCTCCATCCAGGACCGCAGGCCTCTGACCTGCGTCCCTCTGCTCACCCAAGATCGCTCCCTCGGCGCCCTGCTCCTTCGGGCCAGCCTCTCCGAGGACGGGGGCGTTCGGGCCGATCTCCCCCTGGTGAAGGCCCTGGCAGACCAGGCGGCCATCGCGATCGAGCGGGCCCGGTTGGCGCGAGAGGCGGAGCAGGCCACGGCTCTGCGGGAGGCGGACAGGCTGAAGTCGATGTTCATCTCCACCATCACCCACGAGCTGCAAAGCCCGCTCGGTTTCATCAAAGGGTACGCCACCACCCTCTTGCGCCCCGACGCCGACTTCGACGAGAAGACCAGCCGGGAGTTCCTGCAGATCATCAGCGAGGAAAGCGACTCCCTGAGCGCCCTGATCGACGATCTCCTGGACGTGTCCCGCCTCGAGGCCGGAGCCCTCCCCATGGAAAGACAGCCGATTTCCCTGGCGACGTTGGTGCGGCGAGCCGTGCAGAGGGTGGGGTCCAAGTCGCCGGAGCATCGGCTTCTCCTACGGCTGCCGGCAAAGCTCCCCACGGTCGACGCAGATCCTCGGCGGATCGAGCAGGTGCTGCACAACCTGCTGGATAACGCGGTGAAGTACTCCCCTGAAGGGGGAACCGTGACCGTGTCCGCGGCCGTACAGCTCGGATCGATGGTGGTGAGCGTGGCCGACCAGGGGATCGGGATACCCCTCGACGAGCAGAGCAGGGTCTTCGAGCGCTTCTATCGCGCCACGGCCGCCCCCTCCGTGAGCCGCAGGGGCGTGGGGCTGGGACTCTACATCTGCCAGGGAATAGTGGAGGCCCACGGGGGAAGCATCTGGCTGGAGAGCAGTCCTGGAAGCGGCACCACCGTCCGATTCTCCCTACCGGTGGGGGAAACCAACCTTCGTGCTCCTTCGGCTCCCCCTTCCCTCGCGGGGAAGGGGGCCGGGGTGTTGGGTTAGAGGGATCGTATGACCCGCCAAACCGTCCTGGTGGTCGATGACGAGCCGCGCTACGTCCGATTGCTGCGAGCCAACCTGGAATCCCTGGGCTATAGAGTCGTCGCCGCGGACAGCGGCGTCTCGGCCGTCCAGAGGGCCGAGGCGGAGGACCCCGACCTCATCGTCCTCGACCTGATGCTCCCCGACCTGGACGGGTACGAAGTGTGTCGCCAGATCCGCGAGTTCTCCACCGTGCCCATCATCATGGTGACCGCCCGCCGCCAGCAGACGGACAAGGTGCGAGGATTGGACCTTGGCGCCGACGACTATCTCACCAAACCGTTCGACGCCGAGGAGCTGCTGGCCAGAATACGGGCCCAGCTCCGCCGCAGCGGCCTGAGGCGGCAGCCAAACCTGCAGCCTCCGTTCGCCCTCGGAGAGCTTACCGTCGACTTCGCCCAACATCGGGTGTCGATACTAGGCCGCGAAGTCTCTCTCAGCCCCACGGAGTATCGGCTACTCTTCCACCTGGCTTCCAACGCCGGCCGTGTGCTGGTGCAGGAGGAGCTGTTGCGGCTGGCCTGGGGCGCCGAATACGCCGACGAACCCGACGTCCTCCGCGTCTACATCCGCCGGCTCCGCCGAAAGATCGAGGAGGATCCCTCGGCTCCCCGATACATCGTCACGAAGCCGGGCATCGGCTACCTCATGCCCTCCCCCCACTGACTGTCACACGACTGTAACAACCTGCCTCTGGCCCGTTAACGGCCCTGTAACGGCCTCTGACCTATCATCGCCCCTGTGAAATCCCCCGATCTCCCCGGCCTCTCCCCGGTTCGGGAGAGGATTCCAGCCCCTCTGTTGGAGAGGGGCGCGATCTTACCTCGGGGTTGACCCGGTCGGTCAAACCGTCGGGGCTGTTGGTGAAAGGAGGTTACGCCTTGGAAATCTTCGCTGGGACCCTGTCTGGCATCTTGATCCTGGTGCTCTGCTACCTGGCAATCCGCATAGTGCAGCAGTACGAGCACGGCGTCATCTTCCGGTTCGGAAGGTTCATGGGCATCCGCAACCCCGGCTTCAACCTCATCCTTCCACTGATCGAGCGAATGGTCCGAGTGGACATGCGGGTGGTCACCATGGTGGTGGAGCCCCAGGAGGTGATCACCAAGGATAACGTCACCATAAAGGTCGACGCGGTGGTGTACTTCAAGGTGGTCAACCCGGAGGACGCCGTCGTCCGGGTGCTGGACTACATCCGTGCGACCTCCCAGATCGCCCAGACGACGCTGCGGAGCGTCCTGGGCCAGTCGGAGCTGGATGAGCTGCTCTCCCATCGAGAGGAGATCAACCACCGGTTGCAGCGCATCATCGACGAGCAGACGGAGCCCTGGGGCGTGAAAGTGACTCTGGTGGAAGTCAAAGACGTCCAGCTTCCGGAATCGATGCAGCGCGCCATGGCGAAGCAGGCGGAGGCAGAGCGAGAGAAGAGGGCCAAGATCATCCACGCCCAGGGGGAGTTTCAGGCAGCCACCACCCTGGCCGACGCCGCCCACATCATCGCGTTGGAGCCCGGGGCGCTGCAGCTGCGATATCTCCAGACCCTCACCGAGATCGCCGGAGAGCACAACAGCACCATCATCCCCCTCCCCTTGGACATTCTGAGGGTCGATGGTATCCGCGCAGCCCTCGGCGCCGTCACCAGCGTGGCCGCCGCTGCCCTGGGAGACGGGGCCAGTGCCCAGCAATGAGTGATGAGCCATGAGCAAGCTCAGGTACGCCATGGTGATAGACGTCCGGCGCTGCATCGGCTGCCATGCCTGCTCGGTAGCGTGCAAGAGCGAGAACTCCGTTCCCCCAGGGGTTTGGCGCTCCTGGGTCAAGCAGGGGGAGAAGGGGCGCTATCCCAACGCCAGCGTGTCCTTTCTGCCGACGCTGTGCAACAACTGCGAGAACCCCATCTGCATTCGAAACTGTCCAACCCAGGCGACGTATCAGCGGGAGGACGGCATCGTCATGGTGGATCCCCACCGCTGCATCGGCTGCAAGTACTGCATCGCCTCGTGCCCCTACGACGTGCGCTACCTGCACCCCATAAAGAAGATCGTGCAGAAGTGCTCCTGGTGCTACCACCGGGTGGACGTGGGCCTCGAGCCCGCCTGCGTCAACAGCTGTCCGACCAGGGCGATGACCTTTGGCAACCTGAACGACCCCAACAGCGAGGTCGCGAAGCTGCTGGCGCGCAATGCCGTGGCTGTGCTGAAACCCGAGAAGAACACGCAGCCGCACCTGTTCTACATCGGAGCCGACGAGGCTCTCATCCGGGCCACGGGTGCTAGCGAGGAGGTCCGGGCATGAACGACGAGATGACCATCGTCTATAACGTCGCCCACGAGGCGCCCCTGGGGCCGCTGATCGCCGTGTACTTCTACATGACCGGCCTCAGCGCGGGCTCCTTCATCCTCTCCACCCTGGCATACGGCTTTGGCATCAAGAGATTCAAGCCGCTGGGGAAGATCGGGGTGGTGCTGGCCACCGTCCTGCTGGTGTTGGCCCCCATTAACCTGATAGCCGACCTGGGCCAACCCTGGCGCTTCTGGCACCTGTTTCCCTATCTCAACCCCACTTCCCCTATCACCTACGGCTCCTTCCTGTTGACCCTGTACCCGGTGAACTGCCTCATCTACGCCTTCTTCATGTTCAAGGGCGACGATAGGATGACCAAGCTGTTCGGCTTGATCGGGATCCCGCTGGCCGTGTCGGTTCACGGCTACACCGGATTCATCATGGCGTTGGCGAAAGCCAGGGCCCTGTGGAACACGGCCCTGATGCCCGTGCTCTTCCTGGTCTCCGCCATGGTGTCGGGCATCGCCCTCATGATCCTGGTGGTGACGGTGGTGGGCTTCCTGTCCAAGCAGCGGCGGCCCGATCCCACCTTGATCAGGGACCTGGGCAGGATCCTGGTGGGAGCCATTCTGCTCGATCTCTTCCTGGTGTTCTCCGACGTCCTGGTGCTCCTCACTTCGGATAGCGAGGCGGCGGAGGCAGCCACAACGATCCTCCGCGGCGCCTTCAGCCAGTACTTCCTCGGCGTCGAGATCCTGTCGGGTTCCCTGGTGCCGCTTCTGCTGCTGACCGCCCCCACCGCCCTGCTGGCCCGCTTCGCCACCGCGTTCGCACCGCCGATCCTGGGGGCGACGCTGGTCTACGTCGGAGCGGTTCCCATGCTGCCGCTGGGCCTGCCCGTGATGGCTGCATCCTTCATCCCCCTGCTGGTGCAGGGCATTCCGCAGCGCCACAGGCCTCTTCCGGCCGCGGTGGCCGCCTCAGTGCTGGTGATGGCTGGGATCCTGGCGATGCGCTACGTCGTGGTCATCGGGGGTCAGTATGCTCCGCTCAGCTAGGCTCACCAGACGGCAACTACTCAAGCTGGGGGTGGTGGCGGCCGGCATGGCCACAGCCGACCTGCTGGTCGCCAAGGGCGTGATGGCCGAGGAATTCGTGCGAGGTGGCCGCTCGGTGTCTCGCACCACCGGCGCCCTGCGCCGCGCCGTCCCGAGCAACTGCGCGCACTGTGCCGCCCGCTGCGGGATCCTCGGGTTCGTGGAAGAGGATAGGCTGGTCAAGATCGAGGGTAATCCCCGCGATCCCAACAGTCAGGGGCGGCTGTGCGCCAGAGGACACGCCGGGATTAACCGGCTGTACGATCCGGATCGCGTGTTCTTCCCCATGGCCAGGGCAGGCCGCCGAGGCGAGGGGAAGTGGGTCAGGCTGTCGTGGGAGCAGGCGTACGATACCCTTCAGGAGTGGCTCCGGGAACTCCAGACTCGAGACCCCGAATCCCTGATCTTCCACGCGGGCACGGAGGTGTCCAGTCTGCTGGCCAACCGTTTCGTCGCCGCCGCGGGCTCGAAGAGTCTGATCGACGAGGTCCGTCTCCGTGAGGCCAGCCGGGAGACCGCAAACCGGCTGACCCTGGGAACCCGCTCCGAAGTAGTCGACCTGGCCCACACCCGACACCTTCTCAACTTCGGCTCCAATCCCTACGAAACCCATGCGATGTACCTGCCTTTCGTCCAAAGGCTGGTCGATGCCAGGATGAGTGGAGCCAAGCTGATCACCTTCGACCCGCGGCTGTCCCTAACGGCGGGGCGCAGCGACGAGTGGTACCCCATCATGCCCGGGACCGACGGTCTGGTGGCCCTGGCCATGGCCAACGTGGTGGTTCAGCAGAACCTCCACAACCGGCAGTTCCTCTCCCGCTGGACCGATCTCTCCACGGAGCAGCTGGCCAAGCAGCTGGCCCCCTACACCCCCGAGGCGGCGGAGAGGGCCTCCGGGATCCGCGCCGACGATCTCCGCCGCGTCGCCACCGAGTTCGCCCACACTCGACCGGCTGTGGCCTTTGCCGGCGGTGGCCTGGGCCAACAGAAGGGGGCCGTCGACACGCAACGGGCGGTGATCCTTCTCAACGCCCTGGTGGGAAGCGTCGGAGTCTCGGGCGGGTACTGTCCGGCGCCGACCTACGAGCTCTCGGAACCGGACCCGATGCCGCCGCCGCTGCCCGACAGTGCCGAAGCGATCCAGCGGGTGGAGGCGTTGCTCCAGGGTAAAGGATCCTCGGGGCTATACCTGACCTGCCTGGCCAACCCTGCATACTCCTGGCCCAACTCTCAGGCCTTCAGGGACGCCCTTCTGGACGAGAAGCGAGTCGCCTACCTGGTCGCCATCGACACCAATTTGACCGAGACGTCGGCGCTGGCCGATCTGGTGCTGCCGGCATCCACCTACCTGGAAAGCTGGGGGCTGGAGTCGCCCCCTGCCCACGAGTTGGTGCCCTACGTCGCCCTCCGGCAGCCGATAGTGCGCCCAAGAGGCGAATCCCTGAGCGTGGACGACATACTGTTGACCCTGGGAACCAGGCTGGGGGAGAACGGTTCGCGCTATTTCCCCTTCCCCACGGTGCAGAGCTACCTCAACGCCGTCCTGGCGAAGCTGCCGGGCCTCTCCGCGGCCGGCGGGCTCTCCCTGCTCCGGGAGCAGGGTGTCTGGTATGACCCCGCCGCCTCGCCCCGATACTACGCCCAGGGCGAGAGCTTCTCCACCCCCTCGGGCAAGTTAGAGTTCGGGGCCATCGCAGCGGAAACGGCCGCCGGCGACGGCCAGACCGCCGGGGTCTCGACCTCCTCCGGTAGCTCGAGCTCGGGAGAGCTTACCTTGATAGGCTACCGCCCCAACGTTCACTTCGGGGATTACTCCGCCAACTGCTGGTGGCTGTCGGAGATAGACCACGACAACGCGCTGCTGATCAACCCAGTGACCGCCCAGCAGCGCGGTATCAAGCAGGGGCAGCAGGTGAAGGTGATCTCCAGCGTGAGCACCATCCAGGTGAAGGTCCGAATCACCCAGGGGATTCATCCCCAAGTCGTGGCCCTTGCCAACGGATTTGGCCACGAAGGGGTGGGACGCATAGCCCGGGCCGAGGCTTTCCAAAGTGAGGATCCGATGACTCCGTACATCTGGTGGACCAAGCAGGGCCGCGGCGTGAACGTCAGCGCCCTGCTCTCGGGCCAGGACGGGGGACCCGGCCGAGGACTGGTGATGGCGGACACCAGGGTCAGGGTCGAGGCGATGGGATAGAGGTGGGGTGATGAAGCTTCCCGAACGGTCACGGTTACCCGACAATCTCGAGATACCTGGACTGTATCCGCCCCGAAGGCACCGGCTGCCCTCGTGGCCCCTGGGGCTCTGGCTGGTGGTGCTGGTGGTGGCGGCCATACCGGCGGTGGGGATACCCGGCATCGTCCTTGCCCACTACACCACCTCCAGCCCGGCCTTCTGCCTGAGCTGCCACGGCACGGGCGACACTCCGGATCGCAGCGTGCCTTCTGAGGTTCATCCCAGCTTCGACAAGGTGAGTTGCGTGGATTGTCACGCGAAGCCCGGCCAAGTCGTTTTCGAAGGCTACGTCAAAGGCTTCCTGGCGGAACCCGAGCGGATAACCATCAACTGCCTGCGGTGCCATTCCGCGATGTCCGAGCGCACCGACCAGCAAGGTTTCAAGTTCAACGTGCGGACCATCATCATCAACCACCAGGCCCACATCCAGCGGGGGGCCGGCTGCGTCAGCTGCCACGCCAACGTGGCCCACGACCTGGAGGTGCCCAAGACAAACCGGCCCAGGATGGAAAGCTGCTACAGCTGCCATCCCCGCACCGACTCCTGCACCAAGTGTCACGCGGGCGGTATTCCCCAGGCCACACCGGCGAGGGAGACCATCGGCAGGCGGCCCGTGGCTGCATCGGCCCCCGCTCCCGCAGCGGCGGCCAACCTGCCCGTGGCGACGGCCGCTGCCCAGACCGCACCCCCTGCTCCACCCACGGCGACCAAAGCAGCTGCCCAGGCGAGCACAGCCGAGGGCAAGACCCTCTTCGCTCAGACGTGCGCCATGTGCCACGGGGCCGATGGGAGCAGCATCCCCTCGGCGAATCTCAAGTCCAAGGCGTACCTGGATGGGCTCGGGGCAGCAGGGCTGGCTCAGACTACCGCTGAGGGCAATGGTGGCATGCCTCCCTTCGGAACGGCCAAAGGAGGACCTCTCAAGGACGATCAGATCAAGGCCATCGTTGCCTACCTGATGTCGGTAGCCAACTAGTGCAGTAGATGCAACACTTTCGCCAGTTGCGGCTCGATACCCGCATCACCCATAGAGGCCTCGCGGCTGCGGCAGTCCTGGTCATCGCCGCCGTGGTGCTGGCGGCAGCCCTGCCGTCCCTGATGGGGGAAGGGGCTGTGTCGTCGGGCAGCAGCCCGGCGGTCGGGCGGGACAGCGAGCCCCCCAGCTACATCAGGGACGTGGCGCCGATCCTGCACCGCGCCTGCGTCCAATGCCACGGTGCCCAACGAGCGGACAAGGGGCTACGGCTGGATAGCTACCAACGGATGATGGCCGGCGACACCGTGGGCACAGTGGTGATCCCGGGTGACTCCTCTCTCAGCGCGATGATCTCGGTGGTCAGACACGGGGCCATGCCCCACGACGGCACCCGCCTGATGGCAAAGGAGATCGAAACTGTTTCTCGATGGATAGACGCCGGGGCACCGGAGAACTAGTCACCATGCCTGGCCTGTTCGCCCCCGCGACCCTCGGTACCCTACAGCTCAACAACAGCTTCGTTCGGTCGGCCACCGCCGAGTGCATGGCCGACGCAGAGGGTCGCGTCACCCGCCGTCTGGTTGCTCTTTACTCTCGCCTCGCCGACGGGAACGTCGGTCTCATCATCACAGGTGGAGCCTACGTCCACCCCAGCGGCCGCTCGTACCGGGGCGTCGTGGGCGTGCACGACGATTCCCTCCTGCCGGGCCTCTCCCGGCTCACCGAGGCCGTCCACCAACGGGGCTCCAGGATAGCCCTCCAGATCTACCACTGCGGTCGCCAGGGGGAGCCCCTGGCGACCGATGGCACCCTCCTGGCACCCTCCGCGATACCCAGCCGCGTGGTGCGCATCCGCCCCAGGGCGATGGCGGCAACCGAGATAGAGAGCATCGTGGCGTCCTTCGGTGATGCGGCGGCACGGGCGAAGGCCGCCGGTTTCGACGGCGTTCAGATCCTGGCGGCCAACGGCTACCTGATCAACCAGTTCCTCTCCCCTCACAGCAACCATCGCGACGACGAGTGGGGAGGGAACCTGACCAACCGGATGAGGTTTCTTCTTGAGGTATATCGCTCCGTTCGAGGGGCGGTGGGACCGGAATTCCCGATCCTGGTGAAGCTGACGGTGAGC
>JAMCTB010000174.1 GCA_023380955.1 Chloroflexota bacterium
TATCCCACTGGAGCGGGTGGTGCTATCGGAGGAGGTGCGCTTCCGCCGGGGTGCCACGGCGGTGATCGTCACCCCCTCCACCGACGAGCGCTGGCTGGCCGCCTGCCGTCTGCTGGCAGCAAGGGGGGTCTCGGTGCTGGCCGTCCTGCTGGAGGCGAGCACCTTTGGGGCCAAGCAGTCGTCCCTGCTGCTGGTCAGCTCCCTGGCCGCCGGCGGTGTACCCACCTTCCTGGTGAAGCGAGGAGACGATCTGGCTCAGGCGCTGGCCCACCCGGCGGGAGGCCACCACAACACCCCCTCTCCCTCTGGGAGACGGTTGGGGTGAGAAGTCTCCCTCTCCCTCTGGGAGAGGGTCGGGGTGAGAAGTCTCCCTCTCCCTCTGGGAGAGGGTCGGGGTAAGAAGTCTCCCTCTCCCTCTGGGAGAGGGTCGGGGTGAGGGCTGTCTGTCTGGCAACGTCTCAGCCCTCACCCACCCTTCGGGCCTTGACGGCACGCTCGCTACCGTCAAGTCTCCCAGAGGGAGAGGCGGCTGCGACGAGGCTGCGACAAGTCGCATCACTCCGAACCTGTAACAGAATCGGCGGCGCCTCGTTGTTGAAGATAGGAGCGAGTAGCTCATGCTGCGGCTGATCCTCGGTCCGCGCGAGGGATGGCTGGCCCTCCTACTGCTGATGGTCGTCGTCCTTGGCCCCGCCGTTTCTTTGGCCGATGCAGCCTGGGTAGATGGTCTCTGGATCGCCCCCTGGCTCGCCTTCTTCGCCATCCTGCTGGGGTTTGTCCTGGCCAAGTTGCCGGTGCGAGGGCCGGTTGCCCACCTCTTTGCGGCGGAGGTGGGCTTGGTAGGTATAGGCTTCTACTTCGCCGCCATGGGTCCGCGGGGCGACTGGGAGGAGCGGTTCGGTTGGCTGTTCGGGCGGATTTCGGCGTGGCTGCAGCTGGTCTTCGGCGGCGGCATGGGCAACGACAACATGCTCTTCGCCCTGTTGATGTCCCTGGTGGCCTGGCTGCTGGGCTACCTCTGCGCCTGGCTCGCCTTCCGAAGACACAACGTCCTGCTGCCCATCGTGGCCTGTGCATCGGCTCTTCTGTTAGATCTCTCCTACGGGGCGCCCAACCCGGAAACCAACCTGCTCGTCGTTCTGATGGCCTCCCTGCTCCTGTTGATACGGATCACCCTCTTCCAGAAGGAGAGGGATTGGGCCCAGGCCGAGGCCGAGTACCACCGCAGCCTTACCTGGAACAGCCTGTGGGGCAGCGCCCTCCTGTCGGCCGGCCTGCTGGTGGTCGCTTGGGCTCTTCCCATCGGCAACGTCAACGCGGCGGTGGCGGAGAACTGGTACAGGGCCACCGGCCCTTGGCAGGGGCTTCAGGTGGAGTTCGATCGGCTCTTCGCCTCTATCGGGAGTGCTGGGGGTAAGGTGGAGGGGAACCGCTTCGCCAAGACCATGGCCCTCAAGGGTGCCATAGAGTTGGGCACCGACCCCGTCATGGTGGTTTCCTCGCCGCTCCCGGAGTACTGGGCTGCCCAGGCCTACGACCAGTACAACGGCCATGGGTGGATCAGCACCGCGGATCGGAGCTCGCGGCTCGAGGCCAACGACCAGCAGCTGGCTTCCACCAGTGTCTATCGTGGGCGGGTGGACGTGGAGCAGCGCGTCAAGCTGGTGGCGGGTAGAACGAGCAACGTCTTCGCCGCCACCTCGCCGGTGAAGCTGAGCCTTCCGGTGTACGCGGATCATTTCGACAGCCTGGAGCAGTTGGCGGCCCTGCGCTCCACCATCCCGATGCGGCCGGGCCAGCAGTACGCCGTCATCTCGTCCGTATCGGTGGCCACCGCCGATCAGCTGCGTCAGGCCGGCAAGGACTACCCCGATTGGACCTCCCGATACCTGGAGCTGCCTCGGTCCTCCGCCCGGCGGGCGACCGCCCTGGCTCGCCGGTTGGCCGGGGATGCGGGCAGTCCTTACGGCGCCGCCCTGGCCATTCAGGAGTACCTGCGTGGCCTTCGCTACGAGGTCAAGGTGGAGACACCCCCACCCGATCGGGATGCCGTGGACTGGTTCCTCTTCACCTCCAAGGAGGGTTACTGCGACTACTTCGCCTCCGCCATGGCGGTCATGGCGAGGGCCATCGGCATACCATCCCGGGTGGTGAGCGGTTACAATACGGGCATACTCAACGAACGAGCCGGGCTCTACGAGGTCAGGCAGGAGAACGCCCACTCCTGGCCGGAGCTGTTCTTCCCGGGTTACGGCTGGGTCCGCTTCGAGCCCACCCCCAGTCAGCCGGTGCCCGAGAGGCCGCAGGTCGTTCTGGAGGAATCGAGCTCCACCGACCCGACGGCCGAGGACCCAGGCATGACCATCTCCGATCCCGACCTGGGCAACCGAGACAAGCCCCTTTACGGCGATGACTTCGATCTCGGGGCGGATGCCTCCACCGTCGGGGCGGGGCAGACGGAGACCGGCGCCAACTGGAAGCTCTGGCTGGCCGTGCCCCTGTCTCTGGGGATCGTCCTGCTGGCCCTCTGGCTGGCTCGGAAGCTGATGCTCTCTCGCCTGAGCCTCAGCGGTCGCGCATACCTTCAAATGTACTGGATCGCCGGACTCCTGGGCTGGCGGCTTCGACCCTCCTACACCCCCGACGAGTACGCGCAGACGCTGAGCGCTGCCTCGCCGGGACTGGAACCGGAAGTGCGGGCGGTGGCCGGTTCCTACGCCGAGGAAACCTACGGGGGAAGGATCCCGGCGGCCGAGGAGAGGGCCGTGCAGTCGTGGCAGCGAATGCGGTGGAGATTGCCGCTGCGGCTGCTGAGACTAGCTGTCAGCCGTCAACTATCAGCTTTCAGCTTCTTTCGACGCTCAGCCGCCGACGATTAGCAGTTGGTCCGGTGCCCGACGTCCATGACCCCGGAGTCGCGTCGCGGTGCGCAGGCGGCGCGGATCGCCGGCCTATTCCATCGTTTTCCAGCTATGGGCTACTTGCTGACCGCTGATAGCTGACGGCTGACGGCTGATAGCTGATAGCTGACGGCTGACGGCTGATAGCTGATAGCTGACGGCTGATAGCTCCCTTGGAGGTGGTCAATGGCCGAAAAGATCGTAAGACCGGAACGTCGACGACTGGAACGTCGCCAGGACCGATTGGCCGCCTTGGGCGATGCCGTGGAGGAGGGCAGCCGGGACGAGCGTCGGATCCACTGCTGGGACATCGAAGTCGAGTGCTCTGAGGGGCGGCGCAAGAAGTGTGCGGCTCACTTCGTGAAGCGCAACTGCTGGGACCTGTGGGCCGCCGAGTACTTCCCCCCGGGGCGCAAGCCCTGCTGCCATGGGGATCTGGACTGCTCCCAATGCCCCGTTGCCGCGGCGAAGTTCGGCGGGCCCGTCTCGGTCTACGTCGAGGTCCCAACGAAGGAGAGGGGAGCGCGGACCCGGCCGCCCGCCGTCGAGCGCCCCTCGACCTACTGTCCCTTCCTCTACAGCCTCAAAGACGGCGCCGGGCTGCGCAGCGACGGTGACGGGAAGCCGATGTTTCGCTGCCAGCGGCGGCGTGGGATCCAGCTCCACGGCACCTACGTCTCCGAGGTGTGTGGCTCACCGGAGCATAGGGAGTGCACCTTCTACGATACCGAATGATCAGACAATTAGGGCTATCAGCTATTGCACCCTGTTCTTCGATGATGTATATTCCAGATGGCGGTAGCAATAGCCCTCGGCTGAGCTCTGCGTGGTCCGCACTCCGACTGTGGTAGTCCGACGAGGAACGTCTGCACCAGCTCGTGCCTGCATTACCGTCCGACAAAGAGGTAAAGGAGGTTACCAGGGGGTGAGCTTTGTAGACAAGACTCTCCGGTGTCGTGAGTGCGGACGAGACTTCGTGTTCACGGCGGGCGAGCAGGAGTTCTATCAGCTCAAAGGTCTGCTGAACGAACCTGCCCGATGCCCCGAGTGTCGCGCTCTGCGGAAGACTCAACGGATGGGCCAGGATGGACCCGGTGGTGGTAAGGACGGCGCTCGCGCTGCTCGCGAGATGCACCCTGCCGTTTGCGCCGAGTGCGGGGCTCAGACCCTCGTCCCCTTCCTTCCTCGGGGCGACAAACCCGTGTACTGCAGCACCTGCTTCGATCGGGTGCGGGCAAACCGTTGACGCGGGGATAGCGGAAGCCAAGGAGTTCCAAGAGGAACTCAGAGGAGCTGTGGGGAACTCGGCTTTGGAGTTCCCTCGAGTTCCCCGGAGTTCCTTTGTGCTATCTACAGCCCCAGCTCTGCCACCAGGTGCCTCATGAAGCCCTCGGCATCGGCTACCAGACCTATCGCCTGGAAGCTGCCCCTGTCCGAGAGCTTGGTGACGACGGCCGGGTTGATGTCCACGCAGACCGTGGTCACGTTGGCCGGCAGCAGGTTGCCCACCGCGATGGAGTGGAGCATCGTGGAGATCATCAGCGTCAGATCGACGCCCCGCTGGATCACCTCCCTCATCTTCCGCTGGGCCTCGATGACGTCGGTGATGACGTCCGGCAGGGGACCGTCGTCTCGGATGGAGCCCGCCAGCACGAACTCCACCCCATGCTTCAGGCAGCTGTACATGATCCCCTTGGTCAAGATCCCCTGCTCCACCGCCGTTCGGATGCTGCCCGCCTGGCGGATCCGGTTGATGGCCCGCAGGTGGTGCTGGTGGCCCCCCTCCATGGGGGTTCCTTCGGTGAGGGAGACGCCCAGGGAGGTCCCGAAGAAGGCCCCCTCGATGTCGTGGGTGGCCAGGGCGTTGCCCGCGAATAGGTAGTTGACGTAACCCGCCTCGATCAGCTTGACCATCAAGGGCGCCGAGCCGGTGTGGGCGATGGCCGGTCCGGCCACCACCAGGGTCTTCCCGCCTCGAGCCTTGATCGCCCTCATCGCCGCGGCGATCTCGCGGATCAGGTTGGCCTTCGGCTTCTCGCTGGAGACGGCGCTCCCCATGAAGCTGAACACCTCCTGCTCCTCCCTGCTCCGCTCCAGCGGTATCACCCGGATCCCCTGGTGGCCCACCACCACCTGCTCCCCCTTCTTCACGTCGGCGATGGCGCAGTTGCGGGCGGATCGGGCATCCCAGTCTATGACGATGCCCAGGTCCATCTCGGGGTTCGCCACCGGCACCCACCCGCCGTTCAGCTGGACCAGGGTCTCCAGGTTGGTGGTGGAGTAGAAGCCCTCGGGCAACACCCCATCGGCGGGGGCCGGCTCGGTGTGCACCACCTCCACCGAGGGAACCGTGGCGCCCACCCGGCGGGCGTGCCGCACCAGCAGGTCCAGCAGCTCCGGCGACTTGGCTCTTATCTCCAGCCGGGCGTAGCTGGGCTCCGTCTTCCGGCGCCCCACCCGGATCTCCTGGACGTCGAAGTCCCCCCCTCTGTCGATGACCTCGTCCATTATCTGAGGGAGGATCATGGAGTCGATGATGTGCCCCTCCAGCTCGATCACCTGAGTGTAGAGCTGCTGATCGTTCATGCTACCTCCGTTTCAAGGCGGTGAAACCGCGATCCATTATAACATCCCTCCCTTGCCTTGCCCTCCACCTATGGACTAATCTGTGGGGGCTCCACGCCGCGCCTGGAGCCTTCGAGGGTAGTTTCGCAAAGCGCTAGGAGAAGATAGGACTATGAAGTCGATCGTT
>JAMCTB010000175.1 GCA_023380955.1 Chloroflexota bacterium
ATCTCCAGAACCAGGAGCAGGCCACCGACTGGCAGAAGAAGGCCGAGCTGGCCGTGACCAAGGGCGAGGACGACCTGGCCAAGGAGGCGCTGCAGAGGCGGAACAGCTTCCAGAGCGTGGCGGACGGCTTCAAGGCCCAATACGACGACCAGAAGCAGCAGGTGGAGGTGCTGAAGAGCGCCCTGGAGAAGCTGGAGGCCAAGATCGAGGAGGCGGACCGGAAGAAGGACCTGCTGATCGCGCGCAGCCGGCGGGCCGAGGCCGAGCAGAAGATCCACGACACCATGGCCGGCATCGGCAAGGGCGGCGCCTTCGACGGCTTCGAGCGGATGGAGGACAAGGTCGAGGAGAAGGAGGCCATGGCCAAGGCCTCCGCAGAGCTGGACAGCGACACCCTGGAGGACAAGTTCGCGGCGCTGGAGAAGAACAGCGACGTGGACCAGCAGCTCCTGGAGTTAAAGGCCAAGGTGAAGAAGCCCGAGGAGACCGTGCCGGGGGCGTAGTCTTCGCTCTGCTATTTCCGAAGTTAGAAGGAACCCTCAGCAATACAGACGGTGTGGCCAGCGAAGCCGGCCAGCAGCAAACCATCGCGTGATCCTGGTCGGCACAACATGAGAGGGGGCGGCTCACGGGCTGCCCCCTCTGCAACCCCTTGACGTGAATCCCCCTGACGGGAGGTGGATATGGCCTTCATGATCGTCGGCATCGGTCTCCTTATTCTATGCGGCGTACTGCTTCTCTTTCGGCGATCTCAGGACGGCAGACTCTTCCAGATCAGAACCGCGGAGAGCTGCAGCGCGCAGGGATTGTCAGACGCGGCCGGGTACGTCGCCGAACGTCTCGGCGAGGCCGGCAGCTTCAGCCGGATCGCCCAGGTGAACGGGGTGGTGAAGTGCGACTCGCCGCTGACCTCGGAGGTGGCGCGGCAGCCGTGCGTCTACTACGAGATGAGCGTCGTTCGCGAGTATGAGGAGGTACGGCTGAAGGTCCGGCGCCGCAACCGGCTCAAGGTTCGCGGGGCCAGGAGGTCCTCCGAGAGGGTGGCCACCAACTCGCAGCGGGTTCCCTTCTGCCTGGAGGATGCCACGGGACGGATCCTGGTGAACCCCGACCACGCCGAGATGGACCTGGTCAAGACGGTGGAGAGGTTCGAGCCGTCACCGAACGGCGGTTTGGATGACCTGCTGCCGCGGGGCTTCGGCCTCGACGTTGAGAAGCATGCCCGCGGCGTTGTGTCGGGCTCCCGCACTCTTGGGTACCGTTTTACGGAGAGGCTGCTGCCGGTGGATCAGCGGGTCCACGTGGTGGGGGAGGCGCGGGACGCTTCGGGGCAGTTGGCCATGGAGCGGCCGCGGGAAAAGGGGAAGAAGCTGATCGTCTCCCTGAAATCCCAGGAGGAGCTGATCGCCTCCGCCGAGTCGGCCCTGCGGTGGCTGCTGGTGGGGGCCGCGGCGAGCGGCATCTCGGGGGCCGGGCTGGTGGTGGCGGGGTTGTTGAGGTAGTTTCAAAGGGGTAGACCTCCAACCCAGAGACCCCTAGGGGCTGGCAGAAGTTCAGCCCCTGTTTGTTCTCCGCATCTGTGCTATGCTGAACCCGATGCCCCTGCACTCTCCCCGAAGGGATGAGCACTACCATGGCTGACAAGACGATACCCACCTTGTTGGCTACCTTCATGGAGCGTCTTGAGGGACGAGAGTCCCTTGAGCTGGAGTTGAAGTCGGCTCGGGGCGGGCTTCCTAAGAATCTGTGGACGACGGTCAGCGCATTCGCCAACACCAGTGGCGGTTGGATCATTCTTGGAGTCGATGAGCACGAGGGTTCCCTGGTGGTAACAGGCCTCGTCAACGCCCAGGCAATGCTGAAGAACATCCACGACCTGCTGAGGAATCCGAAGAAGATCAGCCATCCGACGTGTGGAGCGAACGACGTCTCTATTGAGAATCTCGGGGATAAGCAGGTGATCGTAGTGCGGGTGCCTGCGGCGCCCAGGAAGGATCGTCCGGTATACATAGACGGGAATCCTTACGAAGGTACGTATGTCCGGAGACACTCGGGGGACTACCACTGCACAAAGCCGGAAGTTGACCGGATGATGAGGGATGCGTCCGATGTGGCGGCCGACTCGGCGGTGCTTAAGGGGTTCGGCTGGGACGACATCGACTACGACTCTCTTGCACGGTACCGGCGACGGTTTCAGACGCGGGATCCAGGCTCTCCATGGAGCGGCTACGACGATCGAAGATTCCTTCAGGCCATAGGCTGCCACCGGAGGGATAGGGATACGGGCGACGAAGGCCTCACGGTCGCCGGTCTGCTGATGTTGGGGACAGCGGAGGCCCTGCGCGAGTGGCGGACGCGGCACTTGATCGACTATCGTCTGGTCTCAGGCAACGAGGAATCGGATGCCAGGTGGGAGGACCGGGTGCTGTGGGAGGCCAATCCCGGTGCCCTTCCGATTGGAGGGTAGCACTCGAATAGATGAAGGACCGGTCCACGTCGCCCTCCGCGAGGCCCTCGTCAACCTCCTCGTGCATGCGGATTATGCGGAGACTCAAGCCTCGCTCATAAAGCGGTCTCCTGAAGGCTATTTGTTTCGGAACCCTGGCAGTTCGCTCGTCTCGGAGATCGACCTGTTCACCGGAGATCGCTCCGACCCGCGTAATCCACAATTGGTGCGTATGTTTCGGTACCTTGGCCTTGCCGAAGAGGCAGGTACCGGAATGCCGAGGATACTCAAGGCCTGGCGCGAGTTGGGGTTTCGGCTGCCGGAGATCGAGGTGGGCACCGAGAGATACGAGTTCACGCTCCACCTTCGCCACGCTCACCTCTTGTCGGATGAAGACCGGGTCTGGCTTCGCTCCCTTGGGGCAGATTGGGCAGAGGCCGAGCAGCTTGCCCTCGTTATGGCGAAGCACGAGGGCTATGTGGATAATCTGGGGCTGCGCAGCCTGACGGGGCAGCACCCGACAGATGTGACGAAACTCCTTGGGTCTCTCAGGGATCGAGGTCTCCTTCAGATGATTGGGTGGGGTCGTGGAGCCCGGTATGAACTTGGCCCAGGAGGTCGCTTCGGGCCGCTTTTTGTCATCGAAGGTCGAGCGGCATCGACGGCAGCAGAAGATCAAGCTTCACTCATGGCCGACGTCGAGACGAGGTCTGAGGGTATCGACCGGAACTCTGCGGGTAGCGAGCGGAGGTCTGAGGGTAAGGCCGCTAGCTCTGAGGGTAGTGTGTCGAACTCTGAGGGTATGTGGGCGGAACTCACGGAAATCTCCAGGACGGTGAGGGAAAAGTCCCGCCTGGATCCAGCCACTCGTGACGATATCGTCGTCCGTCTGTGTGGTCGAATACCTTTGTCTCTCAATGAACTCACCAGGCTGCTGGGCAGGAATAAGGCCCACGTTCGAGAGATATTGCGGTTATTGGTTGCCTCAGGTCGCCTGGCCTATCTCTATCCCGGCCAGCCCAATCATCCTCGCCAGAAGTACGTGACTGCGGAGATCCAGACGGCCTAGCCCACCCGGGCCAATTGGCCGCCAAGGGAGGCCGCACGGCCCGCGACTAGCCTCAACATCCAAACGCCGCAGCTTTTCTGCTAGAATCCGGCGGTTCCCACGCGGGCGCAGCTTCGCTCAAGGAGACGCCATGTCGACCCGATTACCGCTCTGTCGCTCCCTGCTCCCGGCTCTTTTCGCCCTGTTTCTGGCCGCGGCGGCGCCCTCCGTTGCCATGGCAGGCCCGACCCGTCCCCACTACGATCTGCAGGTGTCGCTCAACTTCGGCCAGGCGACCCTGGACGTCGTCCAGAGGACCACGCTCCGCAACAATACGGGCGTGGACCTGCCGGACCTGGTGTTCCAGGTGACGCCGGCCTTCTACGACGCCTTCTCCCTCAAGTCGGCCTCCGTGGGCGGGGAGCCGGTGGCCGCCTCCCTGGACGGCACGGTGCTCACCCTCAACCTGGGCACGCCCCTCGCCGCCAACGCCTTCACGGATGTGGAGCTGCGCTATCGGATCGTGGTGCCGCCCTCGGGAGGGCGCTTCGGGCGGGGCCAGGGCATCCTGGCGCTGGGCAACTGGTTCCCCGTCCTGGCCGTGTACCAGGACGGCTGGGATCGGCACCAGTACGTGGACGTGGGGGACGCCTTCTTCACCGAGGTGGCCGACTTCGACGTGGCGGTGACGGCGGATACGCCGGTGACGATCTCAGCCTCGGGACCGATGGTCGGCCAGGACGGCCAGACCCAGACGTTTCACGCCGACAGCGTGCGGGATTTCGCCATGGCCGTCTCCGATCGCTACCAGGTGCGGACCCGGGACGTGGATGGCATCAAGGTGGCGGCCTACGGGTTGAACCCTTCCCGCCTGGAGGGCTACCTGAACACCGCCGAGAAAACGCTGCGCTGGTTCTCCGCGAACCTCGCTCCGTACCCGTACCCCACCCTCAGCATCGCGGAGACCCGCGGCCAGGATTTCGTCCCGACGCTGCAGGAGTACCCCGGCATGATCATGGCGTACGACAGTGTAGGGGACGACGGCGGCGGCCCGGGTAGCTACTCCGAGTACATTCTTGCCCACGAGGTGGCCCACCAGTGGTTCTACTCGCTGGTGGGGGACGACCAGGTGCACGACCCCTGGCTGGACGAGGCGATGGCCACCTACGCCGACATCCTTTTCTATCGCGACCAGTACCCTAACGTGGCCGACTCACTATGGCAGCGGCGGGTGGTTGCCCAGTATCGGGCCCGGGCCGCGGAGGGCGGGGACCGTCCGGTCAACACCAGCATCTACGACTACCCGGACGACGTGCCGTACTTCGACAACGTCTATCGCAAGGGCGCCATCTTCCTGGATAAGCTTCAAGGGCTGATGGGTCGGGATGCCTTCCTGGGGCTGCTGCGCGATTACGTGGCCACCTACGCCAACAAGGTGGCTTACCCCCGCGCCTTCCTGGACATGGCTTACCAGAGGACGGGCGATGCGGTGCCGCCCCTGGTGGCGCAGTACTTCACCTACGGCGCCTTCAGCGACGGCGCGGGCTACCAACTGGCCGTGGATTTCCCCGACCAGTTCTCCCTTTCCGCGCCGGCTACGCTGACCTATCAA
>JAMCTB010000176.1 GCA_023380955.1 Chloroflexota bacterium
TACGTCTCGAAGGGGCGCTCGACGTCTCGGCCCTGGCCCTGAGTCTCGCCGAGGTCGTGCGCCGGCACGAAACCCTGCGCTCCAGCTTCTCGACGGTGGATGGCCGGCCATTCCTGGTGATCCACCCGGAAATGCGCCTGCCTCTGGAGGAAATCGACCTGCGAGCTTTGCCCGAGCCCGAACGCGAGCGCGAGGCCCGGCGTCTGGAGATCCAGGAAGGCCGAAAACCCTTCGATCTCAGTAAGGGGCCGCTGGTGCGCGCGACCTTACTGCACCTGGACGAACAGGAGCACATCGTGCTCCTCACTATGCATCACATCGTCTCGGACGGCTGGTCCCTGGGGGTGCTGATCAGAGAGATCGCAACCCTTTATGCCGCCTTCTCCGAGGGCAAGCCCTCTCCTCTGCCCGACTTGTCCGTGCAGTACGCCGACTTTGCCCACTGGCAACGACAATGGCTCCGGGGCGAGGTCCTGGAAACTCAGCTTTCCTACTGGACGCAACACCTGGCGGGCGCCCCTCCGCTGCTGGAGCTGCCCGCCGATAGGCCCCGACCCGTGCGGCACTCCTACCGGGGAGCGCACCTGGCCTTCCCGGCGCGAGGGGGTCACCCTGTTCATGACCATGCTGGGGGCTTTCCAGACGCTGTTGTACCGGTACTCCGGCCAGGATGACATCTGCGTCGGCTCGCCCATCGCCAATCGCGGCCGGGGCGAGATCGAAGGTCTCATCGGCTTTTTCGCCAACACCCTGGTGCTCAGGACGGACCTCTCCGGGGATCCCTCCTTCCGCGAGCTGGTGCAGCGGGTCCGCGCGGTCGCTCTAGGGGCCTACGCCCACCAGGACCTGCCCTTCGAGATGCTGGTGGAGGCCCTGCAGCCCCAGCGTGCCCTGAGCCACAACCCGCTCTTCCAGGTCATGTTCGTGCTGAACAGGCCCGAGGTGGAGGCCTTGAACTTCCAGGGACTGACCTTGAGTCCGCTGGAGGTGGATAGCCAGACGGCGAAGTTCGATCTGATGTTGACGATTGAGGAGCGGCCGGACGCGCTGAGGGCCAACATCGAGTATAACACCGACCTGTTCGATGCCGGGACCGTCGAAGGAATGGCGGGGCACTTCCAGGTGCTTCTCGAAGCCATAGTGGCCGATCCGGACCAGCGTATTTCCCACCTGCCATTATTGGGCCCGTCGGAGCGGAACCGGCTGCTGGTGGAGTGGAACGACACCGAGGCCAGCTACCCTCAGGACCGGTGCCTTCACCAGTTGTTCCAGGATCAGGTGTGGCGCACGCCCCAGGCCATCGCCTTGGTTTGTGCCGAAGAGCGCTTGAGCTACCAGGAGCTGAGCGTTCGAGCCAACCGGATGGCTCGCTATCTCCAGGGTATGGCGGTTGGCCCCGAGGTGACGGTGGGGGTCTGCATGGACAGGTCCGTGGACCTGGTGGTGGCGCTGCTGGGGATACTGCAGGCGGGAGGGGCCTACGTGCCCCTGGACCCTGCCTACCCCAGGGAGCGCCTGGCCTTCATGCTCCAGGACGCCCGGGTGGGAGTCCTGTTGACCCAGCGGCACCTGCTGGATCGACTCCCCGACTTCCCCGGGCGCGTCCTGCGCGTCGACGCCGAGCAGGGGATGATCGCCTGCCAGAGCCCCGAGCCTGCGACCAGCACGGTCAGCCCCCGCAACCTGGCCTACGTGATCTACACCTCCGGCTCCACCGGCATACCTAAAGGGGTGGCCATCGAGCATGGCAGCGCCGGCGTTCTTCTCCACTGGGCGGCCAACACGTTTGACCGAGAGGACCTGGCGGGGGTTCTGGCCTCGACCTCGATCTGCTTCGACCTGTCCATCTTCGAGCTCTATCTGCCCTTGAGCGTGGGGGGCAAGGTGATCCTGGCCGAGAACGCCACGCACCTGCCGGTCCTCCCCGCCGCCGAGGAGGTGACCCTGGTCAACACCGTTCCTTCGGCTATGGCCGAGCTTCTGCGTATGGATGGGGTCCCGGGGTCAGTGCGAGTGGTAAACCTGGCGGGAGAGCCCCTGCCGGGGCTGCTGGTGCAGGGCATCTACCGGCAAACCGCCGTCCGCCGGGTCTTCAACCTCTATGGTCCCTCGGAGGACACCACCTACTCCACGTTCGCGCCGGTTCCGAGGGAAGCGAGGTGCGAGCCGAGCATCGGGCGTCCCATCGCCAACACCCGGATCTACCTGCTGGATGCCCACGGCCAGCCCGTTCCCATCGGCGTGCCCGGCGAGCTATATATAGGGGGTGAGGGCCTGGCTCGGGGCTATCTCAACCGGCCGGATCTGACCGGCGAGAGGTTTGTCCCAAACCCCTTCCGGGATGACCCGCGGTCGCGTCTGTACCGCACGGGAGATTTGGCTCGCTACCTGCCCGACGGGAACATAGAGTTTCTGGGGCGCATCGATCACCAGGTGAAGATACACGGCTTTCGCATCGAGCTGGGGGAGATCGAGGTGGCGCTGAGTCGGCATCCCGCGGTGCGAGAGGCGGTGGTCGTCGCCCGGGAGGATGAGACAGGGGAGAAGGCCCTGGTCGCCTACGTTGCCCCCCACGAGGGCTCAGAGATTACCACTATCGCGTTGCGCAGCTATCTCCGGGAGAAGCTGCCGGATTACATGGTGCCCTGGGTCTTCGTGGTCCTGGAGGCCTTGCCGCTGACGCCCAACGGGAAGATAGACCGCAAGGCGTTGCCGGCGCCCGAGAGGGGGCGTGGGGGAGCGGACGCGGACTTCGTGGGACCTCGGAGCCTTCTGGAAGAGATCCTGGCGGGCATCTGGTGCGATCTGCTGGGACTCGAGCGCCAGTAGGGTCATCTCCCGCCTGCGCGATGCCTTCCACGTCGAGCTGCCCTTGCGCTCCCTCTTCGAGTCGCCCACGGTGGCTCAGATGGCAGTGGTCGTCGCCGAGGCAATGGGAAAGGCTTCGAGCCCGCCTGCCTCACCTATCCAACCTGTCTCGAGACAGGACCCCCTCCCTCTTTCCTTCTCTCAGCAGCGGCTCTGGTTCCTGGACCAGCTGGAGCCGGACAACGTCTTCAACAATATCCCGGCTGCCGTGCGCCTGGAGGGTTCACTGGACGTCCCGGCCCTCTCCAGGAGCCTCGACGAGATCGTCCTCCGCCACGAGGCCTTGCGCACCAGCTTCGCCAACGTCGAGGGCAAGCCGCATCAGGTCATCCACCCGCCCATAGACCTTCATCTGAGCGAGATCGACCTGACGAGCTTGCCTCAAGCCGAGCGCGAGGCCGAGGCCGCGCGTCTGGCGATTGAGGAAGCCCGGCTGCCTTTTGACCTCGCCAATGGACCTTTGCTCAGGGCCTCACTCCTACATCTGGAGGATGAGGTACACGTCGTGCTCCTGACCATGCATCACATCGTCTCCGACGGCTGGTCCATCGGCTTGCTGGTCAAGGAGATGGCCGTCCTCTACGACGCCTTCGGCAGTGGCCGGCCTTCGCCCTTGCCGGAGCTACCCATCCAG
>JAMCTB010000177.1 GCA_023380955.1 Chloroflexota bacterium
AGAGGTAGTCGTCGATGGTGGCTACGCCTCCGTTGTTCTCGATAGCCTCGGCCGGGCAAACCTCGACGCAGGTGCCGCAGCCGGTACACAGTTCATGATCGACGCTGTAGGACATCAGTGACCTCCTTGTCACCTGGCCAGGTTGATAAATACGCGAATTCGCATATATCCTATGACGCATAAAAACAACTGTCAAGAATGCCGAGCCCTGAGCCTCCGACGCCTCTCCATCAGATCCACGAAGGCCTCAATCCTGGTGACGAAGCCGGCCCTCCCCATCTGCTCGTCCAGGGTGATGGGCAGCACCGGGATGTCGTGGTTTCTGGTTACCCCAGGCATGACGTTCTGTGCCATGATTTCAGGCATGCAGGTGAAGGGCATCAGGTGAATAATGCCATCGAAGCCCTCCTTCTGATGCAGAATAGTCTCTCCTACCGTCTGGACCGCGTCGCCGCTGACGTCGCGGCTGAGGTAAGGGGCTGCTGCCCGCTTCACCTTCTTCCCGTGGCTCAGGCCGACCAACTCGAGAATGAGCCAGGTCTTAGCCCAACTCCCGAAGAAGGCGTGGCGCATGACCTCGACTCCCAGTTTCCCCAGCAGGTCCTCTATGTCCATGTTGCAGAAGGGCTCGACCACCGTGAAGAACTCCCCCAGCAGCCCAACCCGCAGGGGATCGGCGTTGGGGTTAGCGGGCACCTGATGGTACTCGCTCAGGACCTCCGCCTTCACCCTCTTCAGATCGTCATAGCTCCATGCCTGAGCCATCCGATCCGCAGCCGTCCGCCAGATGCGAGTTATCTCCGCGGGCTTCGCCGCCCTGGGGCGCAGGTGGTGGGCCATCCGCTCCAGGTCGTCCAGCGTCGCCAGCTGGGCCAGGGCAAACTTGATGTCACCCGCTATCTGTGGCCAGGACCGGTTGGGCAGCAGCTTGCGCAGGAGCTCCGCCAAGCCGATGACCTGTTTCTCCTGCCAGTCGAAGCACATCATGTCGAACTGGTACCCGGCGTCGTGCAGGATCTGCTCCGACACCTTGGCATAGTAGCCGAGGCGGCATAGGTTCTGGCCTGACACGTAGAGCAGGGTATCGGCTCCCATCTCGAGCCCCTCGACGAAGTTGCCCAGGTTTAGCTTGAAGGGCAGGCACACCCACTCTGGCGAGTATTTCACCCCGATGGAGAGGGTACGCTTGCTGAATGGCGGGGGAACGATGCAATCGACCCCCGCCTTCGCGAAGATGGTGAAGAGCGCCGCCCACGATGAGCCAACGCGGGGGAAGGTGACTTTCATCCAGATCCTCCCTCATGATCAGTTCTGGGGGCCACCGGCCGGCGTCAGTTCAGCACCGTTATCTCCGGAACCACCAGAACCTCTCCCTTCAGCGACTGGGCCACCAGGCTGTACTTGTAGGCAGTCTTCAGCGCTTGCTGGACGCGTCTATCGCTGCTCCCCTTCACGACGATGCGGGGGCGCAGCACGAATCGCTGGAAGACAGAGGTCTTATCGATGAACTCCTCTACGAATCCCTCGGCCTCGCACTCGTACGAAACCAGCCCCAGTTCAAACCGCTCGGCGGCCCAGAGAAACATGAGCTGAAAGCACATGTTCAGCGCGCTCACCACACCGTCCTCCGGTGTCATCACCCCTGGGTGGCCGTGCAGAGACGGCGGGGCCGAGAAGTCTAACTCCGCCCCGTTGGAGCAAGACACGTGGCCCCAGTGCTCCCCTTTCCACGTTGCCATGGCCTTGTAGCTTGTCATCGGCCTGGTCTCCCATTCGTGCGGTAGGCAACGAACTCTGCCCAGAGGGCATCGGCATAAGCAGCTTCACGACCGGGCGCGATGTAGTTGTACACCTTGACCACCCGGAGCAGCTCCTCCTTCAGCTCGCTGTCCGCCGCCTGCCCTGAGGAGGAGATCACCTGTTCGAAGATCGGCTCGAGGCCGGCGATGCCCACCAAGCCGTCGCCCACTCGAATGGTCTTCACGGGCAGCCCATCCACCCCGCAGCTGCACCCACCGGTCGTGGAACGACGCCTGAGGGTGGCCGCATCCACGTGCACCACTGCCCCAGCACCGGTCCCGCCCAGGCGGATCACGCCCGGTCCGGCCTGGCGGCCCAGGATCTCATCCACCCGGCTGACGATCTCCTCGGCCACCCGACGGGCCAACTCCATCCCGCCCTCACCCAGATGCCGTCTCGACTCGGCCTTCAGCTCGGGGAAACGGCCGGCCACCTTGCTCACGTCCACCACGGCGGCCGGCCTGGCGCTGTATGCTTCGGTGGCCTTGGCAGCGCACAGCTTGTCGCAGCCATCCACCGCGATGGTCGGGTAGAACTTGGCGAAGGCGCGCTCCTCCTTGCCCCCGGCCAGGAACAGCGGCAGGCACAGAGTCACCGTCTGGCCGGGCCGCAGCTTCTCCAGGACCAGCCGTGTGGCCATCCTGGAAACCGTCCCCTCGGCCAACTCCTCGCCGCTGCAGGAGATAATCCCAACCTTGCGCGCCGGCAGATTCACCATCGCAGATCCTCCCTGATCTGGTCGACCTCCTGGGCGATTTGCTCCGCCAGGAAGCGGGCTAACTGACGGCCAGCCTCGTCCAGCTCCGTTATCCCCGTAGACTTCAGCTCTCTGTGTTCCTTGTAGGTATCCACCACCCGCAGACCGGACACCACCTCGCCTCCGGCGAGCTCCACGTTCTTCCTGGCGCACGCCGATGGACAGCCGTCCACGGTGACGCAGGGAAGCCCCTGCACCCTCTCTCTTGCATCCTGGTCGCCCATCACGAGGGAGGAGAGGCAGACGGTGTCGGAGACGGCCGGCCGCAGATCTTCCACGGCCATGAAGGTGGCCTCTCGGCCGATGGTGCCGAACGCCTTGCCGATCCCGCTACAGGGGATCACCATTACCTTCCCGTATCGCCTAGTCATTCCCGCCTCCCTGAGCCTGTCTCTTCGCGTCTGCCTCGGCCAGCTTCTGCTTCATCAAGGCAAAGTAGGCATCGGCATCCAGCAGCCCCAGGCTCGCCGGGTCACCGGCCGGCTTCATCGTGACCAGCCACCCCTCGCCATAGGGGTCCTCGTTGAGCAACTCGGGCCGCTCGTCCAGCGCCTCGTTGCTCTCAGCCAGGATGCCGTCAAAGGGAGCCGGTATGTCCACGGTAGCCTTCATGGTCTCGATTTCCGCGAGACTCTGCTCCTTCCGCAGGTTGTCGCCTGGAGTCGCGAACTTGACGAAAGCCACATCTCCGGACAAGCGCTGCAGGAAATCCGTCACCCCTATTCGGGCCTGCTCCCCCTCAACGCGGATCCACAAATCGTCGGCGGAATAGCTGTAGCCCCGCTTCACCCGGAACAGGAACTTGTCCATGAAGGTTTCCAGGTACTCCGCTCCAGTGTCCGACACATTCATCGATCGGAATGCCTCCCTTGCGCGCTATTCTCTGCCGACGCGTGCGCTACTCGCCGCGCAGCATGCCAACGTCCTTTCTTGACCCTTAGCTTGCACGAACTGCCGCGTCCTTGGCCAGGGGGTGTCCCATCTCGGAGCCTCTCTGACGGAGTACGGCCGCCAGCAGGTCCAAAATCTCGAAGATGATCGAGTCCGCGACCCTGTACATCACCCGCGAACCTTCACGGCGCGTCGCTACCAGCTTTGCCGCCCGCAGGGCGGCCAGGTGCTGGCTGACGTTGGGCTGCCGCAGCCCCAACTCCGGCTCAATCTCACAGACGCACCGCTCCCCGTCACGCAGCAGCTCCAGGATCGCCAGACGAACGGGATGACCGAGGGCGCGGAGCACCTCACTCTCCAGTTCCCTGACCTGCCAGGCCACGCCCCCCACGGAACGGCTGCCGTCTCCACTGCCTCCACACCGAGCAGCCATCAGCATGCCTCCAGTTGCACAGAAGCCATAAGCATATGCGCATGCTAATATATTCTCGCGTGCTGGAGGAGTCAATCTGTTCGGGTGCCGAACTTAGGTCCAACTCAAATGGCCTGCGCCGGCTGACACGGGTGCAGGCAGCGCGGCAGTCTGCGTTGTCTGCCGTGATCGCCGGGGCGCGGCAGGTTCTCGGGCGTACCAGAGGCCCGCCGCGGAATCTCACACCCTCTCCTCGCCCTCAGTTGCGGCGCTCCCGTGCCAACGCGAGGAGCCTCTGCGTGCCTGTGGGCGGCTCGGGCTCCCAGGGCAATAGAGCGAAGCGGGAAGCGTACCGCCGCCTCACCTCCTCCACGAAGGGAATCTCCCGATTCCCGCGCTGGTGCAACACGGGATCAGTGGCCCCAGCGGCCGCCAGGCTCCGGTTTACGACCCAGCCGAAAGTCCCGATGCCCGCTCGCGTCAGATCCTCTTGGAGTCGAGCCGCTTCGTGCACCGGTGTTGCCTCAGGAAGCGTCACCAGCAGGACACGGGTGAACTCCGGGTCTCGCAGCCGGGGGAGCAGGCGCCGCACGTGGTCGGGCATGTCGCTCATGGTGCGCAACACCTCCCGGTGGTAGGCCTCGGCGGCATCCAGCAGCAGGAGGGTGTGGCCCGTCGGCGCGGTATCCACCACAACAAATCCGTCCTCCCCCCCGGCGACGACCTGCGCGAAGGCCCTGAACACCGCGATCTCCTCGGTGCACGGGGAGCGCAGATCCTCCTCCAGCAACGCCAGCCCCTGATGATCGAGCCCGCTTCCCGCCGTCGCCAGCACCTCATCGGTGTACTTCCGGGTCACGGCCTCGGGATCGATGCGGCTGACGGTCAGCCCCTCCATCCCGTCACCAACCGCGGCAGCGACGTGGGCAGCCGGATCCGTGGTGGTAAGGTGCACCCGGAAACCACGAGATGCTAGCTCCGTGGCGATGGCGGCTGCGACCGTCGTCTTCCCCACTCCCCCCTTTCCCATGGTCATCACCACGCCGCGTCCCGAGGCCGCTATCTCGTCGATGAGGCGGCTGAGGGGAGCCGCATCCGGGCGCGCCGTGCCGTTCGAAGAGGGCGGAGCGAGGCTCCCAGTGCCGTTGGAAGCGGAAGCCAGAGCCCTGAGGCGCTCCACGCCCATGGGTGCGAAGGGAAGCAGCGGCACCTCGCTGCGGGGAAGCTGCGCCAGAGGTCCGTTCATCTCTCGCAGCGCCTCTCGCCCGAGCTCCTCCAACGCCAGCGCCAGCCGGTCGCCCGAATCGGTGGCCTTAAACACCCCGTTGATCACCAGGTGGTACCTGGCATCGGCCACCTGCCCCAACTCCCGCCAGGTCCGCCCGGCCTCCGTCAGCGCGGGTCCCTCCGGCCGGCTCACCAGGACTATGGTGGTGGCCGTGGGGTCTGAGAGGGTTTGTATGCTCGCCTCGTAGAGCGCCCGTTGTGAGCTGAGGCCCTCGAGCGGGCCAAGGCAGGAGGTGCCTGTGGTGTTGGTCGCAATAAAGCCGGTCCAGGCCGAAGGCAGCTTCAAGAGCCGCAGGGTGTGGCCCGTTGGCGCCGTGTCGAACAGCACGTGATCGAAGTGGCGGGTGGCCTCAGGGTCCCCAAGCAGCTCAGAGAATTTGTCGAAGGCGGCTATCTCCACCGTGCACGCGCCGGATAGCTGCTCCTCCATACTTGCCAAGGCGGCCTCCGGCAGAAGCCCTCGGTACGGCCCGACTACCCGATCCCGGTACTCCCTCGCCGCGGCCTCGGGGTCGATGTTCATCGCGAAGAGACCTGGGACCGATGGGACGGCCGTGGGCGCCGTAGCGAGCGGCACGCCGAGCACCTCATCCAGATTGGAGGCCGGGTCTGTGCTCACCAGCAGCACTCGGCGGCCCATATCCGCGAGGACCACCGCCGCGGCGCAGGCAATCGAGGTCTTGCCGACCCCTCCCTTGCCGGCGAAAAACAGCGTCCTCGTGGGATCCTTTAGAAAATCCATTATCTGTCTATCTCCATCAAACCAAAAATCCACCTGGTCAACCGGCTACGGCGTGGGACATTCCCGTGTCCCGACGCGCATTATTAGCAGCAGCCCGACCCCGGAGCACAGCCCGTCGCAGCAGAACCGCTGGCGCCAACCTCGGGTGCTCCCAGCATCCGATTGGCCAGATCTAGAACAGAACGCGCCGGGGCATCCTTCACGCCCTGAGCGGTGTTTACCGCCAGCAGCATGTCTTCATGCGAGACCCCCAGCTTCCTCGCGTTATCGAAATGGAACTTGAAGCAGGGCTCGCAGTTGGCGGCGATGGCGGCTCCGATTGCCACCAACTCCGCCACAGCCTCGGTGTAGAGCGTCCTGGGGGCTGCCCCATCGAGTCCGCTCCACTCAGCGAGCTGTTCGCGTGCTGGGTACTCGCCGCGACTCACCACTAGGCCGTCAACCAGCACCAGTGGCAGGACTTCCACGCCCTTTTCAGCGATTTCGCTCCTGACTACCTCATTGCCTGCGAAAGCGGCAGGTTGCTGGGCCAGGTTGTAGCGCTCCGTATGGACGCCGCGCCCTTTCAGCCACTCCAT
>JAMCTB010000178.1 GCA_023380955.1 Chloroflexota bacterium
AGGAGGTCACTGATGTCCTACAGCGTCGATCATGAACTGTGTACCGGCTGCGGCACCTGCGTCGAGGTTTGCCCGGCCGAGGCTATCGAGAACAACGGAGGCGTAGCCACCATCGACGACTACCTCTGCATTTTTTGCGGCGCCTGCCAGGTTAACTGTCCCCAGAACGCCGTGCTCTACGATGGCAAGCCGTACCAACCGGACGATTCACCCTTCGACACGCGTCCAGGCGAGATGCCGCCGGGCTGCTGCTGCTGATCCGCCGGCCGCGGGCTGGCCGGAGGTACACGCGCCGGGGGGAGAAACTGGAGCCGGCTTTCCCGTGGTGGAGCCGGCTCCGTCATCTTGGGAAGAGAGCCCCAATGTGGGGAGACTTGGAGGCGAAGCCGTGAAGCCGGAGAAACTGGCCGTCCCACTGGATCCACGAGAGGTACTGGAACTCGAGGCCATCGTGCAGGATAAGGACCGCGATGCTGCGCTCCAATTCCTGGAGCGACTGCGCCTGCGCATTCAGCAGATACAACTCAAGAGCGTGCGACCCTGAACCGAGAGGAGTCAGAGATGGGGATCAACGTGCTCGTTAAGTTGGCGAACCTCCACCCGAGGATGGAACACAACACCCTGGTGAGCTGGCTGAAGCGTGAAGGAGATTCGGTGCGAAAGGGTGAACCCCTCTATTTGGTGGAGACTCGCAAAGGGGTCTTCGAGGTGTGCAGCGAGGTGGAGGGGACCGTGCAGCGGTTGTTTGTGGCGGAGAAAGCCCTGGTCAAGGTGGACCAGGAAATCGCAACGATCATGCGATGTGACCAATGAGGTAAATAGCTATGGTGGGTGCGGATGGTGAGCTGCGGCTGCTGGAGGAGGAGCGTCGGCGGTGGGGTTTGACCCCGGGCTCGAAGCTGCTGATCAAGGAGACCCCCGAGGGATTGCTGCTTCGCGCGGCCGACCCTCCGCTGACGAAGGTGTACGTGGAGCCCACGAGCGGCTGCAACCTCTCGTGCCGAACCTGTGTCCGCAACTCCTGGAGCGAGCCCCTGGGCGCCATGAGCATGGCGACGTACAAGGGCCTGATCGATGGGTTGCGGGAGGTCCCGTCGCTGCGGAAGATCAGCTTCTGGGGATTTGGAGAGCCCCTCCTTCACCCCGATATCGTCCGCATGGTGGCGATGGCCAGCGGACTGGGGATCGAGACGCAGGTTATCACCAACGCCCTGTTGCTGGATAGCGAGATGGCCGAAGGGCTGGTGGCGGCTGGTCTGGACAGTCTGGTGGTGTCCATCGACGGCGCCAGCCCCGAGGCATACACCGAGGTGCGCACAGGGGCCGATCTGGGGTTGGTGAAACGCAACGTTGGCCTCCTCAGGAAAGCGCGAAGGCACAGCCCGCGCCACAACCCGGAGATCGGCATCGAGTTCGTCGTCATGAGGCGCAACGTGAACGAACTCCGCCATCTGCGGCGTCTGGCCTCATCCCTGGGTGCCAGCTTCATCGTCCTGACCAACGTCCTACCGTACACCGAGGAAATGAAAGACGAAATCCTCTATGGTTTGAGCGCTGGCAGTTTCTCCCCATCTCACCGCTCCAAGTGGTGGCCCGAGGTTATGCTGCCGCGGATGGACATTCGCAGGGAGTCTTGCGAGCCTCTGCTCGCCTTGTTGGACTACTCAAATGCGCCGAACATGCCGCAGCCCCGCTTCGACGGCACGGCCGGCTACTGCCGCTTCGTGAACGAGGGGTCGGCGGTTGTGGCCTGGGACGGCGGGGTCAGCCCCTGCGTCGCCCTGATGCACTCCTACCCATGCTACGTCATAGGACGCAAGAAAGAGATTCGGCGCTTCGTCCTCGGCAACGTTGGCGAGGAGAGGATCGCCGACATCTGGAGACGCGACGAGTTCGTTCGCTTCCGGGACCTCGTTCAGCGGTTCGACTTCTCCCCCTGCTCCGACTGCGGGGGATGCAACCTGGCCGAATCCAACGAGGAGGATTGCTTCGGCAACACCTTTCCAGTATGCGGCGATTGCCTATGGGCCCATGGGGTGATTCAGTGCCCTTGAGGCGGATGTCATTTCCTCATGCACGTACTTGTTGCGGGAGGACACAGCCTTGAACGGCTTGGACCCCTGGGAAACCCTGGGGATTGCCCCCGGCGCTTCGAAGGCTGAGATTTGCCGCGCATACAGGCGCCTCGCGCGGCGATACCATCCGGATCTTAATCCGGATGACCCAGGAGCGGCAGAACGGTTCAAAGAGGTGCAGTCCGCGTACGAGACCCTCACCGAAAGATCGAGCCGGCGGGAACGGCGAAGTCAGGCATCCCCCGCGGGCGACGAGCCGCCGCGATACCCCATCTCGGCGGACGAGGATCCGTTCCTCGGTATCTTGGCTTCCTATATCCGCCGACGCCGAGGCGGTAGCGAGTAGCGTGCTGCCGGCGGCCCCCCGGCGCGTGGCGCCAAGAACAGCGCCTTGGCAGTGTGAAATAGATCCAAAACTCGACCCCCCACCCCACTTGACAGCCCCATATGCGACGACTAGTATATGCGCGGCAGGGTATATACGGGTCGTCGCATATGACTTCTAGCCGACGCTCGAACCGGCCGTGCAGATCAGTTTGCCGTATTGGGAAGGGAGCGAGATGGACGACAGGGAATTTCTCCTGAACGCGCTGATGTTTCATGGGCACAGGTGCTGGGCCAGCGTCGCCGGAGTTCGCGCGGGGCTGGCGGCACTGCGTACCCTCGGGGTGCAGCGCTCCGGCGGGACACAACTCTATGGCATCATCGAGACCGGGGAGGATCACGGCGGGATGTGCTTTGGTGATGGGATTCAGTACACCACCGGCTGCACGTTCGGCAAGGGGAACATCCGCAAGGATACCTATGGGAAGCTGGCCGTTACGCTCATCGAGAAGGACACCAATCGAGCCGTGCGGGTCTCCTATAAGCCGACCCTCCAGAAGCAGATCGCGGAGTCGGCCTTCATGACCAAACGAGGCCTCGGGATCATGCCGGATGACATTCCGGAGGAGGAGCAGATGGAGATGGTGGATCTCGTCTGGGACGCGCCGGAGAGCGACGTGCTGACCATCGGCGAGCCGTTCAAGTATCCCGGCTCCTGGTATCCCGAGGTGATGGGCTTCGTGCCGTGTGCTCAGTGTGGGGAGTTGGTGGCGAAGGCATACCTCCGTGCCGTGGGAGAAAAGCTGGTCTGCATCCCCTGCTCCGGATACGACAGGTAGAGGCAGGAGCTTCCGATGGAAGAGTCATCCAATTTGAGATTGTTGGCCGTCTTCGCACACCCGGATGACGAGTCTTTCGGGGCAGGCGGGACGCTGGCTAGATACGCGGCGGAAGGAGTTGAGGTGCACCTGGTCTGCGCCACCCGCGGTGAGGACGGCAGCGTGGGCGAGCCTCCTCTCTGCACGCAGGAGGAACTGGGTGCACTTCGGGAACAGGAGCTGAGGGTGGCCTGCTCGGTGCTTGGGGTGCGAACGCTCCGCTTTCTCGACTGCGTCGACGGACGCATGGATGCATGCCCTCAGCGAGCGGTAGTGGGCGAAGTGGTAGCGGCTATCCGCGGGCTGCGCCCTCAGGTCGTGATCACCTTTGGGCCAGATGGCATCTCGGGCCACCCGGACCACATTGCCATCGGCCGGGCGGCCACCGAGGCGGTGGTAGCGGCCGCCGACCCCACAGCCTACCCCGAGCAGTTGGCCGCAGGGCTTCAACCCTGGGCGGTGGGAAAGCTGTACTACCTGGCACGGTCGCGGTCGACCGCAATCACCTGCGAAGGCGCGGGTACTGAAGCGGACGAAGCCCTGGCGACCGTGCGAATAGATGCCGCCGGCCAGATCGGAGCAAAGCTGAAGGCGATGCGGAGCCATCGCAGTCAGTGTCAGGCATTCGACGAGATACCAGAGCCGGAGCTTCGCGAGCGCGTCCGCTACGAGTGCTTCAAACGGGCGATTCCGGCGATCAAGGGCAGCATGGACAATGAAGCTGGCCTGTTCGATGGCATTGCTCATTTGACGCCAGCGAAGAGGTGACCAGTTGGTCACCTCTTCGCGATCGAGTGGTCGAGGTGGTGAGGGGTGGGAGAGGTTGATGCTGTGCTGGCCGAGTCCCCGCTGATGGCCGGACTCGGCCACTCCGAGATGGCGGCCATCGAGAGGGTCGGTCGCATGGTCGAATGCGCTCCCGGGCAGGCGCTCTGCCCGACGACGGACTGGGATCATCGGCTGTTTCTGCTGGTCGAGGGGCGGGTGGCGTTGCACCTCGACCTGCACTCTGGGGAACACTGTGGCGGCGAAAGGGAGATCGTCTTGGAGCGCCCCGGGGACGTGCTGGGGTGGACCCTTCTGATGAAGCGGGATCGGCTGACGGCGCTGGCCCACTGTATCGAGCCGTCCAGGCTGCTGGCGGTGGACCTGAACCGTTTGCCCGCAGGCACTGGGCTGATGCTGGCCAAGAGGCTCGCCCTTCACCTATACAGCCAGCTGCGCCGCCTGGAACTGTGCAGGCCGGAGCAGCTGCCGGAGGCGCAGTAGCAGATAGGAGCTGGCGTTGTCCCCGTGAACGCGAGCGAGCACAGCGTTTACGGCCGGCGGTCGATTGCAGGACCATCAAGTTAGGGCTGGGTTCTGAGAAGCCCGACTCTTGAGGGTATGAAACAAGGAGAATGGAGATGAGTCAGTCAACGTTAACGTCCGAGGCGCCGGTCGGCCGCAGATCGATGAGTGGCAAACTGCACGATACCGCCGCGACCCTGGCAGTCCTGGATCGGATTCTGGCGGCCTATGGGAAGCGCGACTTCGCTTTGCGGCTGTGGGACGGCACCGTCGTCCCCGCCGATCCGGGTCAGGAGGCCCGGTTCACGTTAGTCTTGAACCGGCCGGGCGCGCTGAGGCGGATGCTGCTGCCGCCTAACGAGCTGGCCCTGGGAGAAGCCTACCTGGATGGTGACTTTGACCTGGAGGGGGACGTCGTCGCGGCCATGCGACTGGGCGACGTCTTCGAAGAGCTCTCTCTCGGGCCGATCACCCTCTTGGACGTTGCCCGTCGGGTGTTGGCGGTGCCTCATGAAGAGCTTCAAGAAGATGGCCACCACGCGGGGAGGCAGAATGGGCGACAACGGGCCAGCCTCAAGGGCGCGGAGCACTCGGAGGCGCGCGACCAGGCAGCCATTGCCTACCACTACAACCTGGGCAACGACTTCTACAAGCTATTCCTGGACCGTCGCATGGTCTACTCCTGCGCTTACTTCCCCACGGGCGAGGAGGATCTGGATGCCGCGCAAGAGGCCAAGCTAGAGCATATCTGTCGCAAGCTGCGGCTGCAGCCGAGCGAGCGGCTGCTGGACATCGGCTGCGGTTGGGGAGGGCTCATCATGCACGCGGCCGAGCACTTCGGCGTTCAGGCGCTGGGGATCACGCTGAGCCAGCCCCAGGCGGACCTTGCCAATCGGAGGATCGCGGAGGCCGGCCTGTCCGATCGCTGCCAGGCCGTGGTGCTGGACTACCGTGAGCTGAGGAGCCACGGCCCCTTCGACAAGATCGTCAGCGTGGGGATGGTGGAGCACGTGGGGGCCAAGAAGCTCCCCGAGTACTTCCAGTCCGCCTGGAGCGTCCTCCGGCCGGGCGGGCTTTTCCTGAACCACGGCATCACCGCGGCGGCGAAGGACAAGGGCTCCAGCAACCCCCTGGATCGCTATGTCTTCCAGAGGGGCGCGTTCATCCGCAAGTATGTCTTCCCGGACGGTGAGCTGATCCCGCTGGGGGACGTGCTGGGGGTGGCGGAGCGGACCGGTTTCGAGGTGCGGGATGTGGAGAGTCTTCGGGAGCATTACGCACTCACCCTGCGCCACTGGGTGAGGCGGCTTGAGGCGAATAGAGAAGCCGCGCTCCGCCTGGTCGATGAAAGAACCTATCGGGTGTGGCGTCTCTACATGGCTGGAACCTCGCACGCCTTCACGACGGCGAGGCTGAGCTTGCACCAGGCGCTGCTGTCCAAACCCGGTAGAGGCGGACAAGCCCGACTTCCGTGGAGCAGGGGAGATCTTTACGCGGACTAAAGCGAGGCGGGTACCAAACCTGCGGGGGACGAGACCCCCGAGGTCTCGAAGACCTCGGGGGTCTGGGCTCGCACCGAGCCCCGCGGGTTTCACCCTGGCTCAACTTTAGAAGGAGGGCTGAACTGTGACCGTTTACCTGGATAACGCCGCCACCTCTTTTCCCAAACCCGAGACCGTCTACGCGGCCATGGATGACTACGGGCGTAGCGTCGCCGGCAGCCCTGGCCGGGCTGAGCATCGGGGTGCGGCAGAAGCGACGCGGGTCGTGGCAGAGGCTCGCCAACGATTAGCGCGCCTCTTGGGCGCCCCGAACCCATCGCGAGTGATCTTCACGGCGAACGCCACCCATGCGATCAACCTGGCGCTCAAGGGGCTTCTCCGGCCGGGGGACCACGTTGTCACCTCGGGTGTGGAGCACAACGCCGTCTGGCGCCCGCTGAAGAAATTGGAGCGGCAGGGGGTCCAGCTGTCTGCCGTGGACTGCACGCCCACCGGGCTGCTCGACCCGGCGGACGTGGCCACCGCGGTACGCTCCAACACCCGGCTGATCGTTGCAACCCACGCCTCCAACGTTCTAGGGACGGTGCTGCCGATGGCGGACCTCGCCGAGGTGGCGCACCGGCACGGCGTGCCGCTTCTCGTGGATGCCGCTCAGACGGCCGGAGTCTACCCTATCGATGTTGGTGCGCTGGGAATTGATCTCCTCGCCTTCACTGGCCACAAGGGCTTGCTCGGTCCCGCTGGCACGGGCGGGCTAATCGTGGGGAACGGGGTGGAGTTGGAGCCGTTGCTGGAGGGGGGCACCGGCGGGGACTCGGCGCTGGAGACCATGCCGTCGAGCCTGCCGGAGCATCTGGAGGCCGGAACCCTGAACGGCGTAGGCATAGCCGGCCTCTCGGCGGGGGCGGCCTTCCTCCTGGAGAAGGGTGTAGCAAACGTCCGGCGGCACGAGGTCGAACTGACCGCCCATCTGCTCGATGGCCTGGCGGCCCTGGACGGTGTAACCGTGTACGGACCACCGGACCCCGAGGCTCGCACCGCAGTGGTTTCCATCAACCTGGCCGGCTGTGAACCGGAGCAGGTGGGTCACGTGCTGGACGAGGTGTACGACGTG
>JAMCTB010000179.1:0-3392 GCA_023380955.1 Chloroflexota bacterium
CTTGGCGTCCTCGGAGGTGGCCCTGGCGACGATGAAGATGTCGGGCCGCAGCACGCGCGCCGAGAGCACCACGTAGAGGTTCTTCTCGTCGGTGTCCAGGGCGGCGACCAGCCCTCGCGCCCGGTCGATGCCGGCGGCCTTCAGGGTCTCGTCCTCTGTTGCGTCGCCGAGGAGACAGGGGTGCCCCACGGCCTCGCAGTCCCGCAGAACCTCCGGGTCGGCCTCGACCACGACGAATCGAGCTCGCTCTCGCGCCAACTCCTGGCCGATGAAGTGGCCCACCCTGCCGAACCCACAGAGGATGTAATGGTTTCTCAGCTCGGCTATCCTCTCGTTCATGCGTCTCCTCCGAACGATCCCCGGGAATTGAACCTCAACCACATAGGCCACGACCGCCGTGGCGGTGTACAGCATGCCCCCTACGCCTACCACGATGAGGAGTATGGTGAAGATCTCGCCCGGCGTGGAGAGGTCGTGCACCTCCTTGTAGCCCACGGTGCTGAGGGTGGTGAAGAGGGCGTCCAGGAAGTTCCAGCCCTCGATGGCCACGTAGCCGATGACGCCGATGGCCACCAGCACGATCAGCAGTGCGATGGCCCAGCGGAGTCGAGATTCGATGAGGCGTTGAGCGGGGGGGACTTGATTGTTCATGACGATGCATAGTCTACCCTATTCGCGGGATGGATACAGCATCCGATGTGGGACGTGATGCATCAACAGAACATGTCGGCGAAGGGGCAACAGTTCGGACTTGGGGGGAAGTCAGGAGGGAGAGGCAGGCAGCGAAGGGTAGGGGATTGACAACCACTCGGCAGCCTGGCTACGGTGGACCGGCGCGGGACGGCTCTCGACCGTCATGCAGTGTAGAGACGCGACATGTCGCGTCTCTACAGGATGACATAACCAGGACCGAACAGGGGTAGAGGAGGGTTCGATGGAGCTAGGACTCAAGGATAGGGTGGCGATAGTCGCGGCGGCCAGCAAGGGGCTGGGAAAGGCCGTGGCCTTCGGGCTGGCACGGGAGGGCGCCAGGCTCGCCCTGTGCGCTCGGGGCGAAGAGACGCTGAACGCCACGGCCGAGGAGATCCGCCGCGAGACGGGCGCCGAGGTGCTGGCCATCGTGGCGGACGTCACGAAGCCCGAGGAGGTGAAGCGGCTGGTGGAGGAGACGATCCGCAGATTCGGGCGGATCGACGTTCTGGTGAACAACGCCGGAGGGCCGCCGGGCACCACCTTCCTGCAGTCTTCACCCGAGCAGTTTCAGCAGGCCATCGACCTGAACCTGATGAGCACCATCCGGCTGTGCAAGGAGGTGGTTCCCTACATGCTTCGGGAGCACTGGGGGAGGATCGTCAACATCGTCTCCCTGTCGGCCAAACAGCCGTTGCCGGGGTTGATCCTGAGCAACACCGCGAGGCCGGGGGTGCTGGGGCTGACGAAGACCATGTCCAACGAGCTGGCGAAGGAGGGGATCCTGATCAACAGCGTCTGCCCCGGCTACACCCTCACCGACCGTGTGGCCGAGATAAACGCGGCCAACGCCTTGCGGAAGGGGATAACGGCGGAGGAGGAGATGAAGGGCGTCGCCGACAGGATCCCCATGGGCAGGCTGGGGCGGCCGGAGGAGCTGGCCAACGTGGTGGTGTTTCTGGCCTCGGAGAGGGCGAGCTACGTGACCGGCGCCGCCGTCCAGGTGGACGGCGGACAGTACGCGGCGCTGTCCTGAGACGGGAAGAGATCCGACCACAGAGACACAGAGTACACGGAGAAGACCTCGGCGTCTCCGTGTACTCCGTGTCTCTGTGCTTCCTTCTACTCTAACAGGTGCCTGAGCTCGGGGACGATCTGGCCGGCGAAGTCGATCTGCTTGGGGCAGCCCAGCTTGCCGGCACGGTCCAGGGCCCTGTCCAGCAACCCCAGGTCCCGCACCAGCTTGGCCCGCTCCGCCCCCAGGGCGTCTCGTGGATCGAGGCCCAGCCGGAAGGCCTTCACCATGGCCGCTGGGTTCAGCTCGGCCCGCGGATCACCCTCGTCTACCGATCCGTCCGCCTGGCAGACGCCGCACAGGATGCACTCGCCGGACTTCTCCAGGTAGCGCACCTCGGGCTGGGTCATCCTTCCTTGATAGCCCGGCTTCAGCACCAGCCAGGGGACGACGTTCCGCAGGGAGTCCAGGAAGCGATCGATGTCCACCACCAGGTCCTTCAGCACCCGGAAGTGGGGCAAGGGGCCGATGGTCATCTCCTTCCCGTTCAAGACGTCCGACACCAGGGTCTCGCAGGCCAGCTTCGGCGCCCCGTTGATGGTGACCGCGCAGGTTCCGCAGATGCCGCTGCGGCAGGCGCGGCGGAAGGCCACGGTGGGGTCGTGGTAGGCCGCCAGATCCAGCAGCAGATCCAGGATCGTCTGGTTCTCCCGAGCCTCCACGGCGTAGCTCTGGGGATGGGGAGTCGCATCCCGGGCGGGATCGAAACGGGTTACGGTAACCTTGACCTCTATCATGTCAGTGACCCCCGCTCATCAAGTGCTGAGTGCTGAGTCGCGGAGGTGGAAACCCAGGACTCAGGACTCGGGACCCAGGACTCCCCCTCGTGCCTTGAGCCCATCATCAGTACCCCCTTGCTGCAGGTGGGTACCTGGTGATGCTGACCGGGCCGTTGTCGAGGACCGAGCCCTCGGGGGAGTACCGGGCGTAGCTGTGGAACAGCCAGTTGTCGTCGTCTCGCGTGGGGAAGTCGGTGCGGTAGTGGGCGCCCCGACTCTCGGTGCGCCGCAGGGCGCCCTTGGCGATCGCCTCGCACAGGTCCAGCAGGAAGCCCAGCTCCAGGTAGTCGGTGAGCTGGTAGTTGAAGGCCAGGGGCGCTCGATCCAGCCGGATCCTGGGGTAGCGCTCCTTGAAGTCCATCAACTCCGCCACGGCCTCCCGCAGCTCTCCTCCCTCCCTGAAGACACCCACCTTGTCGGTCATGATGTCTCTGATCCGCCGGCTCAGGTGGGCGGGGTTGTCGCCGGCCTGGCCCGACATGACCGCGTCGATCTTTGCCTGCACTCCCTGCATGGGAGCGGCATCGACCCTGGGGTAATCCATTCCGGCGGCGATCTCCGCCGCCCGGCGGCCGGCACGTTTGCCGAAGACCAGGGTCTCCAGGAGGGAGTTGCCTCCCAGCCGGTTGGCGCCGTGGACGCTAACGTTGGCGCACTCGCCGGCCACCAGCAGCTTCTGTAGGTTGGTCTCGCCCCACACGTTGGATCGAATGCCGCCCATGCTGTAGTGCTGGCCCGGCTGTATGGGGATGGGCTCCTCGACGGCGTCGACCCCGTTGTAGCGGAGCGCCAGGTCGTGGACCTGGGGCAGCCTCTCCTTGATCAGCTCCTCGCCCAGGTGGCGCAGA
>JAMCTB010000179.1:3402-7019 GCA_023380955.1 Chloroflexota bacterium
TCCAGCCATACGTACTCGTTCTCGAAGCCCCGCCCCTCTTTGATCTCCATCATGATGCAGCGGGAGACCATGTCTCGGGGCGCCAGCTCCATGAACTTGGTGGCGTACCTGGCCATGAAGCGCTCGCCCTGGTTGTTCAGCAGGTAGCCGCCCTCGCCCCGCGCCCCCTCGGAGATCAGGATGTTCGTGCCGTAGAGGGTGGTGGGGTGGAACTGCACGAACTCCATGTCGGAGAGGATCGCTCCGCCTCGGTAGGCGATGGCCATTCCATCGCCGTTGTTCACGATGTCGTTGGTGGTCTTCCGAAAGGCGCGACCGTAGCCACCCGTGGCCAGGACGACGGTCTTGGCCCGGATCTGCTCGATCCGGTCGTGTTGGAAGTCGAGGGCGACCGCGCCGCAGCAGACGCCGTCCTCGACTATCAGCTCCAGCAGCATCCACTCCGGATAGACCTTGACGCTTCTCCGAAGAATCTGCTCGTAGAGGGTGTGGAGCGCCGCGTGTCCGCTGAGGTCGGCGGCGTAGCAGCCTCGGGGGAAGCCGGCACCACCGAAGGGGCGCTGGGCGATCGTGCCGTCGGGCCGCCGGTCGAACAGCATCCCCCACCGCTCCAACTCGTAGATGGTGTCGGGGGCCTCGGTGATCAGCACCTCGATGGCGTCCTGATCCCCCAGGTAGTCGGAGCCCTTGACGGTGTCGAACATGTGGCTCTGGATGCTGTCGTCCTCACCGATGGGGGCGTTGATGCCGCCCTGGGCGGCGCCGCTGTGGGAGCGAGTGGGGTACACCTTGGATATGATTGCAACTTGCGCCGTCTGGCTCGCCTCCACGGCAGCCCTCATTCCCGCCAGGCCGGCGCCCACCACTAAGACGTCGTAGGTCAGCATGCTTCACTCCTAAGCTGGAATGCTTAGTATGGAAAGTGAACGATTTGGGGACCCTCCAAACCTCGCCAGGCGCTGCGCCCTGGAGCTACCCTCCCTAGTACTCGGCCAGGAGTAGCTTGACGTTGTCCATCCTTTCTAGCCGCGACACCCCTTCGATCAATCCCTCGGCTCGCGAATGGTAGTGGGTCCCGACCACCATGGAGCGGAACTTGTCGCGCAGCTCCTCTAGGCTGAGGGGGTTCTCGGGGTCGCCCTTGGGGGTCGAGGTGAACTGTTGGAATCGCTCCCCGGAAGTCGAGGTGATGGTGACGCGGCAGCACCATTCGCCGGGATAGCGGGCCTGGATCTCCGGATCCACTCGGACCTCGGTTCTGGCCATCAGCCGCCGGATCGTGGGGTCCTGCAGCCTATCGGCTCCAAAATCGCCCAGGGTGAGGTTCCCAAGGGCCAGGGCAGCCGCGACGCAGTAGTGAACCGAGAACTTGGCGGCGTACTCGTGACCCGGGTTCGGGTTATCGGTCAGGTCGAGGGTGGCCTGGTAGCTGTCGATCTCGACCCTGGCGATCCGATCGGCTGCCAACCCGGTGCTCCGACGCAACGCCAGGGCTAGATCCACCGGAGCGTGGGTGTGACGGCAGGAGGGGTAGGGCTTGATGACGCACTCGGAGATCTTGAAGCGCTCCATGCCGTGGGCCAGCCCCGCCGTGACCAGCTGGGGTTTGGCGTCGGTGGAAGTGGCGGCGTAGAGCCCCCGTTTCCCCTCCAGGATGAAGCGGGTGCCGGTGAAGTCTCGAGCGGCCAGCTCGGCGGCCAGCACCCCCGAGGAGGCCGCGTGGCCCGCGTGGAGGTGCTTCGCCATGGCGCCGTCCTCGTTGAACTGCCACAGCCCGGAGGAGAGGGATCCCGCGTTGCCCAGGGCCCAGGCCATCTGCTGCCGGGAGAGTCCCAGGAGCCAGCCGGCGGCGGCCGTCGCCCCAAAGGTGCCGCAGGTGGAGGTGTTGTGCCAGTAGTAGTAGTGGGAGGTGCCGACGGACTCCCCGATGCGAATGTCCACCTCGTAGCCCAGCGCCACCGCGGTCAAGAGATCGATGCCCCGGGAGCCCAGCCTCTCGGCGATGGACAGGGCGGCCGGGATCACGACGACGGCGGGATGAAGGACCGCCGAGCGGTGGACGTCGTCGGTCTCGGTGATGTGGCCGAGGGCGCCGTTGGTGAATGCCGCGGTGCGTGGTCCCTTGCGCTCCCTCAGCCCGAGGACGGAGGAGTGGAGGCCCTGCTCCTCGGCGGCGTGGGCGAGGAGGATAGCTCCTGCCCTGGTTTGGGTTCCGGCGATGGCCGAGCCGAGCCAATCCAACAGGAAGTACTTGGCATCCTCGACGGTTCCCTCCGGCAGATCGGAGGCCTTGGTGGCTGTGAGAAAGTCGGCAAGCTGCTCGGTGATTGACGCCCCCGTGGGTTGGACGGGCCTGGATGGCTTCTCCTGATCCGCTGTTGCCGACACCGCACACCTCCTTTCGAGATGAGTTGGGCGGACGGGATTCCGACGTGCCGCCGCTGCGGATTCCCGGGGTGCGGTAAGCGCTGGCCAGCAGTCTAACAATCCAGGGGTTGTCGCCAGGGGATAGATGGCTCCCGCTCATGATACTACTTTGAGGCAGGGCAAGGAAACAGCTGCCGACCAGCGGCGGACTGCTGGTGTGGATGAAGGAGTTCAACTGGACCGCTTTCACCAACGGCTTCAGGACCTGGGTCGACGGACCGCACGGTCTCCTGGACCGCGCAAACGGCGATCGGTTCGACTGGGAGCGGTGATGGAGACGGGGAGGCGGGGTGACTACTCTTCGCCCGCCACTGTGACCAGGGGCAGGGTGAAGCGGAAGGTCGAGCCATCGCCCTCGGCGGATTCCGTCCACACCCTGCCGCCGTGGCGATCCACGATCTCTCGGGCGATGTAGAGGCCCAGCCCCAGCCCCACATGGCCGCGATGGAGGGTGCCCCGTCCCTGCCCCTGGTAGAAGCGTTCGAAGATGTGGGGCAGATCCCGTGCCGATATCCCGATCCCCCGATCGGCCACCGACACCAGCGCCTCCCGCTCGCCCGGCCGGACGTCGGGCCGCGTTCCGACGGTGACCGTGATCTGTCCGCCCTGAGGGGAGTACTTGACCGCATTCTCCATCAGGTTGGAGAGAACCTCCTCGATCCGGCGTCGGTCGGCCAACACCGAAAGCTCTCCCTCGGATCGGAACAGGATGCGATGGTGCTGAGTGGTGAGCTGGAGACTCTCGGACACCTTCCTGGCCAGCTCCGCCAGGTCGAACCGGCTGATCTCCAGCGGTAGCTGCCCGGCCTCGATCTTCTGGAGGTCGAGGATCTGCTCGATCATGGCCAGCATCCTGTCCGACTGCTCCAGCATGCGGGCCAGCACCTCCTGGTCGGTGGCGCGCTGGGGATCGATCTCCGCCTTGCGGAGCAGCAGCTCCGCGTAGGCCTTCAGCACCGCGACAGGGGTCTTCAGCTCGTGGGACACCACGCCAAGGAACTCCTGTCGGGCCTGCTGGCGAGCGTGCTCCCGGCTGACCTCCAGCTGGCGCCGTGCCAGCTCCGTCCTCTCCACCGACAGCCCCACCTGGGTGGCCATCAGGGTGACGAAGGCCAGATCCTCCGGCCGAAAGCTGCCCTGGTGGGTGGTCGCCACCCGGAGGACACCCCGTCGAACGCCGCCCACCTGGA
>JAMCTB010000180.1 GCA_023380955.1 Chloroflexota bacterium
CTCCCCTCACAGTAACCATCGCGACGACGAGTGGGGAGGGAACCTGACCAACCGGATGAGGTTTCTTCTTGAGGTATATCGCTCCGTTCGAGGGGCGGTGGGACCGGAATTCCCGATCCTGGTGAAGCTGACGGTGAGCGACTTCCTCCGCGGGGGGCTGTCACCCGAGGAGTCGTTGATTGCGGCTGAAGAGCTGGCCTCCCGAGGGGTCGATGCCCTCGAGGTGACCGGGGGCACCCTGGAAACGATCTTCCACATGAGCCGAGGCGACATCCCCATCCAGCAAATGCTTCGAAGCCGCCCCATCTCCCAGATGGGGCTGGTGATTCGGAACCTTATGGTGGCCGTGGCCGACAGGCTCCGAAGCCAGGTCAGGTTCGAAGAGGCCTACTTCGCCCCCTATGCGGAGAGGATTCGGCGGGCAACCAGGGTTCCGGTCCTGCTGGTCGGCGGACTCCGATCCCCCCTGGTGATGGATCAACTGCTGCGCGAGGGGAAAGTCGACTTCGTCAGCATGGCGCGCCCCTTTCTTCGGGAGCCCCACCTGGTTAGGCGGATCCAGGCCGGAGACCTTCGCCCCTCCCGATGCACCGCCTGCAACCGCTGCTTGGTGAGCGTGGCCGACGGCGGCGGCGTTCACTGCTTCGGTGGAAAGCGGTAGCCGATCCCCCCGCCCTTGCTGCCGCTCCTACGGCTGTGCGACAATCCCCTCGGCCGAACCTTCCGTGGCCGGCTGCGCTGCGTTTGTTTGAGGGAGAATCATGGTAGAGAGTTCCGAGCTGCTGAGAATAGCCAGAACGGTGCTGGAGCAGTCCCTTGCCCTCCAGCCGGACGAGCGGGTGCTCATAGTCGGGAATCCCGAGGAGACCTCCCGCCTGATCTGCGATGCCTACTTTCAGGCGGCCCTGGAGATGGGCGGAAGGCCCCTCCTGGCCCGACAGCCCGCCAGGACTATCACCGACATGTCCGATCCAGGCGTGCTGGGGGCCCTGGCCACCGAGCCCGACGTCATCTTCAGCATCTCCACCGACAAGATCGGCAAAGATCCCCACGGACTGCACATCGGCTACGTTGGCCGCGATGGCCAGAAGTACACCAGCATCTTCGACAAGATCACCGAAGGCGACAAACGAGCCCGGGCCGGCACCTCGCCGGGCATCAAGATGGAGACCTTCCTGCGCTGCATGGAGGTCGATTACGCCGCGATCCGGGCCACGGCTGCCGAGCTAAAGAAAGCCGTGGAGGGCAGCTCGGAGATGCGGATCGAGACCCCGGCCGGCACCGACCTCACCGTCGGGCTGCGGGGCCGCAAGATCTTCGTGGACGATGGCGACGTGCGCAAGCCGGGCACCCACGGCAATCTGCCCTGCGGTGAGATCTTCTTCTCGCCCGAGTTGGGCACGGCCCGGGGCAGGATCGTCTTCGACGGCATGATCGCCATCGGTCCGAAGTGTTTGGTGCCGACCGAGCCGGTCGTCATGGAAGTGAAGGACGGCTACGTGACCCACATCCTGCCCAGTGCCCACGCTGAGGCGGTGGAAGCATCCCTGAAGTTGGGCGAGGCCCAGGCGAAGGCCATGGGCAAGGAGGAGTACGCCCGCAACAGCTGGGGCATCGGCGAGGTGGGGCTGGGACTGAACCCGAAGGCGGAGATGATCCCAGACATGCTGGAGGCGGAGAAGGTCGGGGGGACCTGCCACGTGGCCATCGGGTCCAACTACGATCGGGACCTGCTGGCCCTCACCCACTACGACATGCTGATGACCGGCCCGCGGATCTGGGTGGATGGGAAACCGCTGAAGGGGTACGAGGGCTGAGGCACGACCTCGGCCCAGAAGGGGCTCACCCCATCTCGTTCGCAGTCCCTTTAGTGGACTTCGTTCTCTCAGCCCGCCACTAAAGGGGCGAGCGAGGCCGAAAGATAGCGTTACCCGATTGAGCCGTAAATGATCATCAGGGCCGGAAGAGGTCGATTCCCTTACGCCCCGTTCTTGCTCTTGTAGTCCTCTATCGCCCTGTGGAGGGCATCGGCCGCCAGGTTCGAGCAGTGCATCTTCACCGGCGGGAGACCCCCCAGCGCCTCGGCCACCGCCCTGTTGCTGATCTCCATCGCCTCGTCCAGCGTCTTCCCCTTCACCATCTCGGTGACCATGCTGCTGGTAGCGATAGCGGCGCCGCAGCCAAAGGTCTTGAACTTCACGTCGGCGATCCGCCCGCCCTGGACCCTGATGTATATCTTCATCACGTCGCCGCAGACGGGGTTGCCCTCTACCCCGACGCCGTCGGCATCCGCGATCTCGCCGACGTTCCTGGGGTTGCTGAAATGCTCCATCACCAGGTCGCTGTACATCCGCCCCTGCTCCTCGATGCTTCTATTGGCCCGACGGTGAGCCGGCGCCCGCGCCCGCCATGGGCGACATCGCCCTCAGTCGCTCGATAACGGCTGGGAGAACTTCCACGACTCGGTCGACGTCCTCCTCCGTGTTGTCCTTGCCCGTGGTGAGCCGCAGGCTCCCGTGGGCCCGCTCGATGGGCACCCCCATCGCCTTCAGCACGTGGGAAGGCTCCAGCGACGCCGAGGTGCAGGCGGACCCGCTGGAAGCCCCAATCCCCATCATGTCCAGGCTGAGCAGGATCGACTCCCCCTCAACGTAGTCGAACACGAAGCTGGCGCTGTTGGGCAGCCGGTTGGTGGGATGGCCGGTCAGGTAGGCCCCCGGTATGCGGCTGATGCCCTGGATCAGCTTGTCCCTCAGCCTGCTGGCGTGGGCGTTGTAGGAGTCCAGCCGGTCGTAGGCCAGCTTCAGCGCCGTCGCAAACCCCACGATGCCCGCCGTGTTCTCGGTGCCCGCACGACGGCCCCGCTCCTGCCCGCCGCCCTGCTGCTGCGGCCAGTAGGAGGTGCCCTTGCGGACGTAGAAGACCCCCACGCCCTTGGGCCCGTAGAACTTGTGGGCGGACAGGCTCAGCATGTCCACGCCCAGCTTGTCCACGCTGAGATCCAGGCTGCCGCCGGCCTGCACCGCGTCGGTGTGGAACAGGACCCCCTGGGTCTTCACGATGCGGGAGATCTCCTGGATCGGCTGGATCGTCCCCACCTCGTTGTTGGCGTACATGATGCTGACCAGGATGGTGTCCGGGGTCAGCGCCCTCTGCAGGGCGTCCAGATCCACCGTGCCGTGCCGATCCACCGGCAGGTAGGTGATCCTGAAGCCGAACCGCTTCTCCAGGTACTCGCAGCTGTGCAGGATGGCGTGATGCTCGACCTGGGTGGTGATGATGTGATTGCCCTTGTGGCGGTTGGCGAAGGCGGCCCCCTTCAGGGCCAGGTTGTCGCTCTCGCTGCCCCCGCCGGTGAAGACTATCTCGGCGGGGCTGGCCCCCAGGACTTGAGCCACCGTGTCGCGAGCTCCATCCATCGCCTTACGAGCCTCCCGAGCGGGCGCGTAGATGCTGGATGGGTTGCCGAACTTCTCGGTGAAGTAGGGGATCATCGCCGCGACCACGGCCGGGTCAACCGGCGTGGTCGCGGCATGGTCAACGTAGATAAAACGCGCCACTGCGTCTCTCCTTTCGATAAGAAGCGATCCAGCTATCTACCCTACAGACGAAACCTGGAAATCGGCCAGTGAGGTGTTGTCCAAGACCTCGAGGATGTTCTCCCGAACCCGCAACCACATCTCCTTGGTGGCGCAGCCGGTGCTGCGGGTGCAGCAATCGGTGGCTTCCCCCTCCACGGCGCACTCCACCGGCCCGATCGGACCCTCCAGCACCCTCACCACCTGGCCGACGGTGATCTTGGAGGGTTCGCGGGTCAGACGGTATCCGCCGCGCACCCCGCGGGTGCCCTCGACCAGGCCGGCCTGGCGCAGGGTGCCGAACAGCTGCTCCAGGTAGGACAGCGGCAGCTCACCCGACTGGGCGATGTCCGACAGCGAGAGGGGACCACGGCCGTGATGCCGGGCCAGCTCCACCATCGCCAGCAAACCGTAGTGTCCGCGAGTCGAAAGCTTCATCTCAGCCCCAAACGAGCCCGAACAGAAATCCTACTGAAACGCTCGGAATTCAGTATAAGTCGGAGCCGGGTGGCTGTCAAGCGATCCCGACGTTGGGCGCGCGGCTCCCTAGTCCTCCTGCCCCTTCCAGTCGATCTCCTGGAAACCCCGCATGGGGCAGAACTTGGGTCCGCACATGGAGCAGGCCCGACCGTCCTCGACACAGGAGTCAGAGTGGGCATCGCGGTACAGCTGCCGGGCCATGTCGGGATCCAGGGCGAGGGAGAACTGGGCCTTCCAATCGAAGGCTCCCCGGGCCCGCGACATGGCATCGTCCCTGTCCCTGGCCCCGGCCCTTCCCCTCGCCACGTCGGCAGCATGGGCGGCCAGCTTGTGGGCCACGATGCCGATCCGCACATCCTCCAGGTCAGGGAGCCCCAGGTGCTCCTTGGGAGTGACGTAGCACAGCATGTCGGCCCCGTACCAGGCGATCATGGCGCCGCCGATGGCCGAGGTGATGTGATCGTATCCTGGGGCGATGTCGGTGACCAGCGGGCCCAGTGTGTAGAAGGGAGCATCGTGGCAAAGCTCTTTCTGCTTGCGAACGTTCATCTCGATCTGGTTCATCGGCACGTGCCCGGGTCCCTCGATCATCACCTGGACATCCTTCTCCCAGGCCCGCAGGGTCAGCTCTCCCAGGGTCGACAGCTCGGCAAACTGGGCCTCGTCGGAGGCATCGGCCAGGCATCCCGGGCGCAGGCCGTCGCCCAGGCTGAGGGTAACGTCGTAGCGGCGAGCGATCTCCAGGATATCGTCGAACTGCTCGTAGAGGGGGTTCTCCCGATGGTGATGGGCCATCCAGCGGGCGAGAAGCCCTCCACCTCGGCTGACTATGCCGATCAGGCGCTTCCTGGCGAGCGGCAGGTGGCGCCGGAGAAGGCCGCAGTGGACCGTCATGTAGTCCACCCCCTGCTGGGCCTGGCGCTCGATTACCGAGAGCAAGTGATCGGGAGTGAGATCCTCTACCCTCTCCACCAAGGCAGCCGCCTGGTAGATGGGGACCGTGCCGATGGGGACGGGGCTTCCCTTGATGATGGCCGTCCGGATGGCGTCCAGATCGCCGCCGGTGGAGAGATCCATCACCGTATCGGCACCGTAGCGGATGGAGACGCGCAGCTTCTCCAACTCGTTCTCGGTGTCGCTCTTCACCGTCGAGTTGCCGATGTTGGCGTTGATCTTGACCCTGGCCACAGCGCCGATAGCCATCGGCTCCAGGGAGGTGTGGTTGACGTTGGCCGGAATGATGAGGCGTCCAGCGGCGATCTCGGCTCGAACGAGGTCGGGCTCGAGCCCTTCCTCCACGGCAACGTGCCGCATAGCCGGAGTGATCTCACCCTGCCGGGCGAGGTAGCTCTGGGT
>JAMCTB010000181.1 GCA_023380955.1 Chloroflexota bacterium
GGACCGGCGCCGCGTTGACCTCAAGAGCGGCAAGGAGGAGCAGGAAATCGTCCACGGTCTGACCAGTCTGAGTGCGGCGGAAGCCTCGCCGGAGCGATTGCTCTACCTGTCCCGAACGTACTGGGGCATCGAGAACGGTCTGCATCAATGTCGGGATGTCACGCTCAATGAGGACCGCACTCGATTGACGCGAGGTAGCGCCGGACGAGTGATGGCTAGTCTGAACAACTTGGTCATTGGTCTGCTGCGTCAAGCTGGCGCGACCAACCTCGCCGAAGCCAGGCGCTGGTGCAAGGCCAACATCATCCCTGCTATTATGCCATTGGCTGATCGGCCGATAAGATGAGAAAGCCCCGCTCCCCGCTCCCCGCTCCCCGACCCCCATTCTACATAATTCGTGTTACAATTAGATTAAGAACCGTGTTGACAAACACCTGGGCATCGATATGTCACTGCGCGATAAACGAGGGGCAGCGGTTCGTGCGTTCGTTGGTCATCGTGAGACTCTCGAGGAGGGGAGTATGTTTTCATCTTTCCGCTTGATCGTCGCCATATCCTTCGCCGCCTCGTTGCTGGCGGGATGTCTTCAGCAGCCGGCCGAGGCGCCGCCGGGCACTCAGGCGCCATCGCAGACCAAGGCCGAGCCCAAGGAGCAAAAGCCGGTCGCGGCCCCCACGCCTCAATCCCGCCGCGGCGGGACGCTTAGCGAGGCCAGCGCGGCCGACATGGTTAGCTTTCACGTCTACAAAACCACCGACACCGGCTCCTCCGGCGCTCAAAGCCTGGTCTACGCCGGTGGCCTCACTACCCGGGACCCCAGGACCCTGGAGATAGTCCCGGACATGGCCAGGAGCTGGACCATCTCCGACGACAAGCTCACCTACACCTTCACCCTGCGGGACGACCTGAAATGGAGCGACGGCGAGCCCTTGACCGCCGACGACTTCGCCTGGACCTTCCAGCAAGCCAACAACCCCGACAACAAGTTTCCCTACCGCGAGAACTTCGCGGACATCGTTTCTTACACCGCTCCGGACCCGCACACCATCGCCGTCACCGTGAGGGAGCCGCTGGTGGTGGCCCTGGAGATGGTCGACGCCGTCACGCCCCTGCCCAGGCACATCTGGGAGAAGCTCGACTGGAACGACACTGAGAAGAACCCGGAGATCATGTCCCCCAGCGTCGCTTCCGGTCCTTACAAGTTGAAAGAGTGGAAAAAGGACGACCACCAGACCTTCGTGGCCAACGACCTCTACTACAAAGGCCGGCCCAACATCGATACCCTCACCGTCCGCATCGTTCCCAGCCAGGCCGTGGCCTATCAGATGCTCAAGAGCGGAGAGGTGGATTACGCCGGGTTTACCCCCGCCGACTACAAAGAGGCCAAGACCCTCCCCAACGTCAACGTCTACGAGTGGTGGCCCGCCGCCGCCAGTTGGAGCTACATCGGCTTCAACATGCGCCGGCCGGCCCTGCAGGACCCCAACGTTCGCTACGCCCTGTCCTATGCCGTCGACCGCCAGGCCATCGTGGACAACGTCACCTACGGCCTATCCCGGCCCACCTACGGGCCCTTCGTCCAGTCCAGCTGGGTCTACAATCCCGACGTGCCCAAGTACGACTTCAACCCCGCCAAAGCCAGGGACCTCCTGGCCCAGGCCGGCTATACCCCCGGCCGCGATGGCATTCTAACCAGGGACGGCCAGCCGCTGAGCCTCAAGCTCCTTTACGGCCCCAACTCCAGCAAGGTGCGCGAGCAGATCGCCACCATCGTCCAGCAGGAGTTCAAGGACGTCGGCGTGGACGTCTCCGTTCAGGGCCTCGAATGGGGGGCTTTCTTGAACGCCATAAAAACCGAGCCCTACGACTGGGATATGACCGTGCTGGGCTGGCGCTCCACCATCGAGCCGCACTGGATGTACCAGATCTGGAGCGAGTCCACCATCCCCGACGTGAACTCCGGCGCTTACGTTAACAAGAAGGTAGAGCAGCTCTTCGAGCAGGGCGCCCGCGAGTTCGACGTCCAGAAGCGCAAGAAGATCTATCAGGACATTCAGACGCTGATAACCCAGGACGAGCCTTACATCTTCCTCACCGCCGACATGTCCTACCTGGGCGTCAACAAGCGCGTCGCCGGCATCGAGCCAACCGCCCTTGGAATAGGGTACAATCTGGAGCAGTGGTACATCAAGGAGTGATAAAGGCCTTTCAAAGTCCTGAAGCGCCCGCCAAACGTCCCCTCTCCCAGAGGGAGAGGGCTAGGGTGAGGGTCGTTCCTCGTACTGACCACGGGACTTGAAAAGCCCCAGGGAGAGGTAACGCAGTGGCTCGCTACGCCCTACGGCGCCTGATACAATCCTTTTTCCTTTTGCTGGGGATCACCATCCTCACCTTCTTCATCCAGCGCATGGCGCCGGGCGGGCCGGCCATGTTCTTCGAAGACCCCAAGATGAAGCCCGCCGACATGCGGGCCATCGAGGAGTCCTTCGGGCTCAATGAGCCCATCTACTTCCAGTACGGTAAATGGATCTGGGGAGTGGCCCATCTCGACTTCGGCCGGTCGTTCATCGACGGCCGGCCGGCCGTCGAGAAGATCGGCGAGCGGGTCTGGGCCACCTTCCAGCTGTCCCTGGCCTCTTTCCTGCTGGGTTTGCTGGGCATACCCCTCGGCATCTACGCTGCCATGCGCCGGGGCGGCTGGCAGGACAACTCCATCCGCGTCTTTACGGTGGTGGGAAACGCTGTGCCCCACTGGTGGCTGGGCCTGATCATCCTGATCGTCTCGGCTTCCACTATCAAGATCTTCCCCCTGGGCGGCATGTACACCCTGGGCTCGGACAGTCTCCTCGACCGCCTCTGGCACCTGGCCCTGCCGGCCACCATGGGGGCTATGGGCGGCTGGGTCACCTTCGCCCGCTTCATGCGCTCCGAAATCCTGGAGGTGATCGCCCAGGACTACATCCGCACCGCCAACTCCAAGGGCCTGGCGCGCCCAACGGTGCTGACCCGGCACGCCTTGCGCAACGCCCTTATTCCCATCGTCACCATCCTGGGAGGCTCGCTCTCCGGCTTTTTCTCCGGCGCCGTTCTCTTCGAGAACACCTTTTCCTGGCCCGGCATGGGCCGCCTGGCGGTGCAGGCCGCCTTTCAGCGCGACTTTCCGGTGCTCATGGCCCTGGCCGTGATCTTCTCGTTCCTGGTCATCCTCGGCAACCTCATCGCCGATTTGGCCTACGGCCTGGTCGATCCTCGGGTGAAGTACGAATGAGCGGCGCCGAAGCGCCCATGGAGCGTATGCTGGCCGAGCCTGCCCGGGGTTATTGGGCCCTGGCCTGGCAGCGACTGCGCCGGGACCCCATCACCATGGTGGCCCTGCTCGTCTTCGCGGGCGTTTGCCTGCTCACCCTCCTGGCCCCCCTGCTGGCGCAGGAGGTGCTGCACACCGACCCCAACCGCCAGTTCCTGGCCCACCGCTTCCAGCCCCCCGGCCCCGCCAACTGGCTCGGCACCGACGAATACGGTCGCGACAACCTCACCCGCGTCCTCTACGCCGGCCAGGTATCCCTGACCGTCGGCTTCACCGTGGCCGTCGTCTCGCTCACCCTTGGCGTGGCCATGGGACTCATCAGCGGCTTCTTCGGCGGGCTGGTGGATGACGTAACCAACGCCATCATCCAGACCATGCTGAACATCCCCGGATTCTTCCTGCTCATTCTGCTCTCGGTAACCTTCCGGCCCAACATCTTCTGGCTGGCCGCCTTCATCGGGGCCCTGGGATGGATGGGCGCCGCCCGCCAGGTGCGCGGAGTGGTCCTCTCGGTCAAGCAGCGCCCCTACGTCGAGGCGGCGCAGTCCATCGGCGCCGGCGGCCTACACATCGTCTGGCGCCACATCTTGCCCAACGTCACCTCGATCATAATCGTGGTTGCCGGCTTCGACGTGGCCGGCGCGGTCCTGGCCGAATCCGGCCTCAGCTACCTGGGCCTCGGCGTCCAGCCCCCCACTGCCAGCTGGGGCAACATGCTCAACGGCTCCCTCGACTACATACGATCGGCCTGGTGGCTGGTGGCCGCCCCCGGCTTCGCCATCTTCACCACGGTCCTCTGCATCTTCCTCTGCGCCGACGGCCTGCGCGACGCCCTAGATCCCTGGACGAAGTAGAAG
>JAMCTB010000182.1 GCA_023380955.1 Chloroflexota bacterium
GATGCGATGTGCTAGTTGCCGGGTAGAAGGGGCTGAGGATCGTGGGAATGAGAACGCCAATAGTCTCGGTCGATTGGCGACGAAGGCTACGGGCAACGGCGTCAGGACGGTAGTCTAGCTCCTCCATCGCCTCCGTAGTCCGGCGGGTGAGCTCTTCGCTCACGAAACGGGTCCTGTTGAGTACAAGAGACACCGTAGCTGTGGATACTCCCGCACGTTTGGCGACGTCGCGCATGGTGACCCGGGCCATTCTTGGACCTCTGTCAGACAGAAAATCGATTAGTCAATCGTTTTACTAAGCCTAGCCCAGTCGCGCGCGCCCGTCCTGAGGGAAAGCTGAAGAAAAGCTAATGGGAGTCTGAGTAGTATTTGTCGCGAGGCGAGGCACCCCTCGATTGGTATTGCTGAGTCAGAGAGGCACGATCTCACAAGACGATGGCGGTTGAGTATCGCGGGGACGACTGGTTGCGAGTCCATGCAACCGCGCAGGACCAGGGGCTATCCCACACTACTGGTATTCCAATCATGACACGCTCCGAATTCTGACAGGTGTGAGAAGATAGCGAAAAGAGCAACCCCTTGGGTATGCTTGTATGTGTATGTGTAAGCACCTCGAACGCCCCTATTCACGTCCCTTCCGCCGATGCAGAAGCAGCCCTGTCCACCAATGCGCGGGTCGAGTTCATAGTTGCACCCGTGCGCATTCTTGGATTTCCTGAGGAATGGGTGCGGAAGCGGGCTACCTTATGTATTTGCCGGACAGCGGGAGAGGAGGCGGGGGTGGACGTGGTACTCTCGGACGAGTGTGAGCGCCGGTGGTAGATTGACCCGGTAACGCCGGATTGGAATTGACCCATCTCCAAGCAAAACGCGCAGAAGTGGCCCTATTGTGGGGGTGCGGAGGTGCGTGATGAGATGTTGGGAGGTGGGAAAGTGAAGGAGCTGTACGAACTGCGGGGAGAGAGGGAGTCCATCCGTGGGATCGCCGAGCGGCTGGGGGTGAGCCGCAACACAGTCAGGAAGTACCTTCGGAGCGAGGGGGTCCCCAAGGCCAAGCGGAGGCCGCAGCGGGGATCGATGCTGGACGCTTACCAGGCATACCTTCGGGAGCAGATAGCAGCGGGGGTGGACAACTGCGTGGTGCTGCTGAGGGAGATCAGGAAGCGGGGATACGCTGGCAGCTACACCATCCTGAAGGACTTCGTCCAACCCCTGCGGCTGCCCCGGAAGCCCAAGGCAACGGCTCGCTTCGAGACGGAACCCAGCGAGCAGGCCCAGGTGGACTTCGGCCTGTTCCGCTACGTCGCCGCCGAAGGGCCAACCAGGCAGTTCTACGCCTTCGTGATGGTGCTCAGTTGGTCGAGAGCGATCTACGTGGAGTTCGTCACTCGGACGGACTTTGCCGCTTTCCTGCGCTGCCACTGGAACGCCTTCGTTTACTTTGGCGGCATCGTCCGCCGGTGCCTGTACGACAACGTCAAGGTGGTCGTCCTGGGCAGGAACGAGCAGGGAGAGGCGATCTACCACCCGGAGTTTCTGGACTTCTCTCGCCGGCTGGGCTTCTCCATCCAGTTGTGCAAGCCCTATCGGGCACAGACCAAGGGCCGGGTCGAAAGCGGGATCAAGTACGTGCGTGGCAGCTTCTGGCCGACGGCTCGGTTCGTGGACCTGGCGGACCTGAACCGGCAGGCGAGAGAGTGGATGGATATGGTGGCCAACGTGAGGGTTCATGGCACCACGGGCGAGCGGCCGGTGGATCGACTGATGATGGAGAGGGGCCATCTGCAGGCCCTGCCCGGACTGGAGCGAGTGCAGCCCTACCTTCGGGAGGAGCGGAAGGTGGGCAGAGACGGCTTCGTCCAGTGGGAGCGAGGGGCTTACGGGGTCCCGTGGGGCTGGGCGGGCAAGACGGTGCAGGTGAGTGCGGGAGAGCAGGTGGTGGAGATCTGGTCTGGGGCCGAGCGCATCGCTATCCACGCCCGAGCGAGTAGGCCGGGAGGGCGGTTCCCGGTGCCGGGGCAGTGGGCAGGGCTCACCTCAGGCAGGGATCGGCCGCCGAAGGAGGCCCTCGCCGTGCAGTTGCCGACGGTCGAGGTGGAGGCTCGGTCCCTGGAGGTCTACGACTCCGATGTCATGGCGGTGGGCCGATGATCGCTCTTGAGAAGGCTCGGACCTACCTGGAGCAACTGGGCCTGGCGGAAGCAGCCGTGGTGCTGGAGAGCCGCATGGAGGCTGCCGCCCAGAAGCAACTGCCCTACGCCGACTTCCTTGCCGATCTGATGGGAGTGGAGTCGGCGGCGAGACGAGAGCGTTACCTTCGGACCAGGACACGCCTGGCTCACCTGCCCTATCACCGGACGCTTGAGCAGTTCGACTTCTCCTTCCAGCCCTCTATAGACGAGCGGCAGGTGCGGGAGTTGGCGGCGCTCTCCTTCGTGGCCGAGGCTGCCAACCTGCTGCTGGGTCCTCCCGGGGTGGGCAAGACCCACCTGGCGGTGGGGCTGGGGATCAAGGCCATCGAGGCCGGCTATGGCGTCTACTTCGTGAGAGCCCACGAACTGCTTGAGGACCTGAGGACGGCCCAGGCTGAGCACCGGCTGGAGCGGCGAATGAGGGTGTACCTGGCTCCCAAGGTGCTAGTCATCGACGAGTTCGGGGTATGGCCGTATGACCGCACGGCGGCGACGGCCCTGTTCTGCCTGATCTCGGCTAGATACGAGAGGGGCAGCGTGATCCTCACCTCCAACAAGGGCTTTGCCGAGTGGGGAGAGGTGCTGGGGGATGCCGTGATAGCCACGGCGATCCTGGACAGGCTGCTGCACCACAGCCACGTGCTGAACATTCGGGGGGAAAGCTACCGGCTACGAGAGAAGAGGCGAGCGGGACTCTTCGGCATCCCCCAGGCCGCCCTGGCGGGAGAGAAAGGGGCGGAAGGTACTCGTGGGTAGTCAGTTCCGAGGCGACGAGGACGTAGGTTTATCGCTTTACCGGCCATGGTGTCTGGAAGGGGATGGGTGGGATAGGAGGCTACCTGTCCCACCCTCCACCACGGCCCCTGAGTCGGCGCTCGGGTCGCTCCTCAGCGTGGCCCTATCCTCCGCTCAGGCAGCACCATCATGCCACGGGTTGCTGTCCGCATCTACCGAATCGATCACGGCAGACATCTGTAAACGGGAAGTTGATGGGTCAATTCCAAGACGGCGGTGGAGGGTCAAATGCAGTCCGGCGTTGACACGGAAGCATCGCCTGAACCGCTCCGGAGACTGTCCTGCCGGGGTGTACACCGCGGTGCGTTCCTAGAGCACACGCCGGGCTGGTCGGGTGTGCTGGCGACGCGATCAGGGCAGGAGGGGTGCAGAAGGCTGGGCGACGCAGCGTTCCGC
>JAMCTB010000183.1 GCA_023380955.1 Chloroflexota bacterium
CCGTTCACCTGTGCCCAGCCCGTCATACCTGCCTTTTCCTTGTGCCGCTCCTCGTACCTAGGGATGATCTGGCGGAACTGCTCCACGAAAAACGGCCGCTCGGGGCGAGGTCCCACCAGGCTCATCTCCCCCAGCAGGACGTTTATGAGCTGCGGAAGCTCGTCGAAGGAAGTACGGCGCATGAATCGCCCGAGGCGCGTGGTCCGGTGGTCATCCGGGGTAGCCCAAACCGGGCCTGTCTGGTCCTCGGCATCGGGCCTCATAGAGCGGAACTTCAGCAGCTCGAACGGCCTGCCGTCGATACCCACCCTCGTCTGGGCGAAGAATACCGGGCCTTTGGGCGAGGTGAGCTTTATGAACAGGGCCGTCATCATCATCAGTGGTGAAAGCAGCACCAGCGTCAAGGAGCTGATCGTCAGATCCATGATGCGCTTGATGGTGAGGTTCCATCCTCGCAGGGCCACGTCCCGCACCCTGACCAGCGGGAGGCCGCCTAACTCCGTTACACTGACCTCACTGGACATGATCTGGAAAACATCAGGGAACACCTTCACGTTGAGCCGTTTCTTTCCAGCCGCGTTCACCAGTTCGAGCATCTCCCTGTGACTGACTGATGGTGAGGCAAAGATCACTTCGTCGACGTGGTACTCCTGAACGACGTCGGGAAGAGCGGTGATGGGGCCCAGCACAGGCATGTTAAAGGGCGGCAGCAAGGTAGAATCGTCCTCCAGGAAGCCAACCACCGAGTACCCCAGCCCAGGCCACATGGATATTCGATCGTACACTATGCGCCCTGTCTCCCCAGCACCTACGATCAGCAATCGTTGCTGGTCCACCCCCAGGCTTCGGAGGATGGAAATCAGGCCGAACAGCAGCAATCTGGAAATCCACAACAGGAGCACGCTGGCGCCCCAGGTCCACACCAATACCCAGCGCGGATAATCCAGCCCCTTGAAAAGCATAGTGGTACTGCCGAGGCCGAAGAGGGTGCCGGCCGACACCGACAGGAGCACTGCGTAGAAGAGATCTATCCGCGAGGCTCCGCGTTGTGGCACGTAGAGCCGGACAGCGAACACTGTCATCACCACTCCGAGGATGATCAAGATCATCAGGTTCTGGTAGTTCTGGAGAGGCGGCATGGTGAAGCTGGCCCTCGGCTCCAGATACAGCCGTAAATCGTAGGACATGGTGAAGGCGCCGACCATCAACAAGATGTCCACGACAAGCAGGAACAGGCTGAAGATCGTGGTGAAGAATCGGTTCAAGAAACCCTCCGTGCCTCGGGCGGGCGGAGGCGGTTGACAGCAAGGGAGAAGGCACACTTTGCCCATATGCTTGATAGGATGAGCAGCCTTGGCACAAGCCCGGAGCCCGCCGCGTAGTGCTTATCGTAAAAGACCTGCATGGCCCGATAGAACTCCACGATAGTCCGGTCGGTGTGCCGCCGGCTGCTGGCTCCCTTGTGGTGGAGCACCACCACTTCGGGGTTGTAAAGCACCTTCCAGCCCCTGGCCTTTATGCGGAAGGCCCAGTCCAGGTCCTCACCGTACATAAAGAAGGCTTCGTCCAGGAAACCGGCCTGCTTTGCGGCCTCGGCCCGCACCATCATGAAGGCCCCTACCACCGAGTCCACCTCCGCCGGCTCGTCTGGATCCAGGTAGGTGAGGTTGTAGCGCCCAAATCGGCGGCTCCTGGGGAATAACCTGCTCAGACCCAGCATGCGGTAGAACGAGACGCCAGGTGAGGGGAAGCTTCTTCGACAGGCCAGGTCGAGACTTCCATCCAATAACACCAGCTTCGGCCCCGCGATGCCCGCCTCGGGGTGAGCGTCCATGAAATCCACCATTTGCCGCAGAGCCCCGGGAGGCAACTTCGTATCGGGGTTGAGCAGCAAGTAGTATTTCCCCTGGCAGCGAGTGAGGCCCAGATTGTTGGCGTAGGCATAGCCCCGGTTGGCGGAGCTCCTGATCAACTTCGCCCAGGGGAACTCAGACGCGACCATGCCTGCACTGTCATCGGCAGAGGCATTGTCGACCACAAACAGCTCAAGCTCCGGTGCTCCCTCGCTTCGTTCTACCGAGTTGAGGCAGGCCCGGAGTAGCTCGCGGGTATTATAGTTGACGATAACTACGGAGAGTCTCGGCGTACTGGACAAGCTCATCCCCGCTGGCGAAGACTCGCTCGTTTAACTCAATCCTCACCTAGCGCAAAAGCCGGGTGCGACTAACGCAAGTCTCACTTAGATGTCTAGTTCCAGGCGAAATCTTGCTTACCGCAATATAGGTGTAGCTCAACCGATTATAGAGGCGCGGGGCGCCGATGGTCAAACGGCCGAGCCTACTTCTGGCGAAGCCGCCAGAGGACTCCGACTGGGTAGCCCGCCATCTTGGCCAGATCGCCCACCACGCGTATCACCGGCACCCAGGCTAGCGCCTCTGCTCTCTCGGTGGGATGCAGCCCGTCCAGTCTGGGCATCAGCCGCTGGTAAGGCCTCTGAAGATGAAATAAACCACCCAGCGCCAGGGGGAGCAGCAGATACCACCGCTTCCGGCTGCCCAGCAGGAACCCGAGCGCACCGGCGTAGCTGGCGTAGCGGGCCGCGTGCCTGAGCGGCCACAGCTTCGCCTTGCCGTCGCCCCGAGCATACCGGAAGTACTGCGTCCAGAAGGTCCGCAGGCTCTGCCGTGGCCGGAAGAGCGCAACTGCCTCGGGCGCCCAGCCGAACACACAGCCGTTCTTGCGCAGGGCGAGGTCGAACACCACATCCTCGCAATAGTCCAGCCATTCCGGGTACCCGCCCGCCTGTCTCCAGGCCTCCCTCGTGAAGGCGACCGACCGGCTGGAGGGAAGGAATCGCGCGGGGTTCACGTCTTCCTTCGTGGGGAGGACTGTAGCGCCCATGGCAAGCTCGAACAGAGTCCGGGGGGCGGGCTCGAAGAAGCCGCTGACCACATCCAGCCCGCCCCGCCGCCTCTCGAACGGGGTCACGAGCTGCTCCAACCACGTCGGCTTGAGGCTGACTCCAGCATCTGTGACGGCGATGACGTCGGCGGTGGAGTGAAGTACGGCGGCGTTCCGGCCCTCGGAGATGTTGGCACCTGGCAGGCGAAGGATGGTGACATTGAGCCGGCCGGAGGCCGCGGCCCCAATCCGCTCGACGGTACCATCCGTGGAACCGCCGTCCGAGATGACGACCTCGTCGGGAAGGCGGGTCTGATTCGCGAGGGAGCCGATCAGCTCCCCGACGCTGGCTTCCTCGTTGAGGACGGTAGCGATAACGGCGACGCTGAGCGTCTTGCTCGGTTGTCCCATGTGCACCTCGGGAAAGTTGGCAGGAAACCAAGGGTGCGGGAGCCACCCGACCGTGGAGTGGAGACACACGATAATACGTTTGGCAAGCGACCGCCGTCAAGTAAGTGTTGGTTCAAGATCAGCGAGGCCAGGGGTGCGCACTGAGCCGCTAGTGCTATAATTCCGGCCACTACCCCGAGGAGTACCTCAATGAAGCAGGAAGTGAACGTCGGCCTTCTCGGCCTTGGCGTGGTCGGCTCAGCCGTCGCCACCGCCCTGATAGAGAAGTCGGAAATGGTTTCTAACCGGGTCGGCTGTCCAGTGCGGCTTCGCCGTGTTCTTGTGCGCGACAGCAGTAAGGAAAGGCCGGTACCGGCATCGCTGCTCACCTACAAGCCCTCCGACATTCTCGAGGACCCAGACGTCGACATCGTGGTGGAGCTGATGGGCGGCGAGAATCCGGCCCACGACCTCCTCCTGGACTCCATAGACCGGGGCAAACAGGTGGTCACGGCCAACAAGGAAGTGATGGCGAAGTTCGGCTCGGAGATCATGGCCGCGGCCTCCAGAGCCGGGGTGGACGTGGCCTTCGAGGCTAGCGTGGGCGGGGGCATACCGGTTGTGGGGCCGTTCAGGCAGGATCTGCTAGCGAACAACCTCCAGCAGATAAAGGCCATCATCAACGGCACCACGAACTACATCCTCTCCCGCATGTCCCAGGAGGGGATCGACTTCCAGGTCGCGCTGGAAGCCGCCCAGGCGCTGGGATACGCGGAGCCTGACCCTCGCAACGACGTCGAGGGGATCGATGCCGCCTACAAGCTTTCGATCCTGGCGACCCTCGGCTTCCACGCACGGGTCCGTCCCACGGACATCTACACCGAGGGGATCACCCGCCTGACGGCGAAGGACTTCCGCTACGCGCGGGAGCTTGGCTACACCATCAAACTTCTGGCCATAGCCAAGCAGCTTGACGGACGGATCGAGGCGCGGGTACACCCGGCGTTCATTCCACTCGGCTTCACGCTGGCGAGTATCGATGGGGTCTTCAACGCAGTTCACGTGGTGGGCGACCTGGTGGGGCCGGTGATGTTTTACGGAAGAGGCGCAGGGCCCGGGCCAACCTCCAGCGCCGTGGTGGCGGACGTGATCGACCTGGCGCAGCGGCTGCGGGCGGGCATGGTGATGAGGCGGCGGGTGGTCCCGCTGGACGAGTCGAAGCGAGTCATGCCGATGGAGGAGACGGAGAGCCGCTACTACCTGCGGCTGCAGGTGGCCAACCGGCCTGGCGTATTCGCCCAGATCGCCCACGTGCTGGGGGAGGCGGAGATCAGCCTGGCCTCGGTGATTCAGAAGGAGGAGCGGGACGGCGGCCGCATGGCCGAGGTGGTGCTCACCACCTACATGGCCCGGGAGTCGGCCATGAGGAAAGCCCTGGCCGCCTTCTCCACCCTGGACATAGTGGACGAGGTGTCCAACGTGATTCGGATCGAGGACTGATACAGCCGTCAGGTATCAGCCGTCAGGTATCAGCTATGATGGAAGGCTCGCCCGAGGCTGAAGCCATCGGGCTGAAAGAGCAAAGCCCTTCGGGCTAGGACCGAGGACAAATGGCTTTGTAGGGGCCGGCGGGGCCGCCGGCCGCCAGTGGCGCGAGACGAACCGGTGGGCGGCTCGGCAGGAGCCTCGCCCTCCCGGGCTGGGGAGAATGCCGTACCCCGCGGAGAGCGCCCGCAACTCGCTGTTGACTGATTGCTGATAGCTGACAGCTCACATGAGGAGTGATATGGACACGAAGAGACTTGTTTCCGCCCCGCCCCACGTAGGAGTGCTCTACCGATACAGGGAAATGCTGCCGGTGAGCGAGCAGACCCCGTTCCTCACCCTGGGCGAGGGCGACACCCCCCTGGTTCGGTCGCCCAGGCTGGAGGACGAGCTGGGCGCGGGGGAGGTCTACCTGAAGCTGGAGGGCTGCAATCCCACCGGGTCCTTCAAGGATCGTGGCATGGTGATGGCCATGGCCAAGGCGCTGGAGGCCGGCAGCCGCGCCGTTATCTGCGCGTCCACCGGAAACACATCTGCTTCCGCCGCGGCCTACGCCGCCCGCGCGGGGGTGGAGGCTATCGTCCTGGTTCCGGAGAAGTACGTTGCGCTCGGCAAGCTCGCCCAGGCCATCATCTACGGGGCGAGGGTGGTGATGGTGGACGGGAACTTCGACGACGCCCTGCGGCTGGTGCGTGACCTGGCGGAGCGCTACCCGGTGACGCTGGTGAACTCGGTCAATCCCTTCAGGCTGCAGGGACAGAAGACCGCGGCCTTCGAGGTCTGCGACTCCCTGGGGGATGCGCCGGACATCCTGGCGATCCCGGTGGGCAACGCCGGCAACATCAGCGCCTACTGGATGGGCTTCAAGGAGTACCACGAGCGCGGAAGGTGCAGCAAGCTCCCCAGGATGGTGGGCTTCGAGGCGGAAGGGGCGGCACCGATAGTGCGGGGCGAGGTGGTTACGAAGCCGGAGACCATCGCGACGGCCATCCGCATCGGCAATCCGGCGAGCTGGAAGCTGGCCGTGGCGGCTCGGGACGAGTCCGGAGGGCTGATCGACTCCGTCACGGACGCGGAGATCCTATCCGCATACCAGTTGCTGAGCGGCAAAGAGGGCGTCTTCGTCGAGCCCGCGTCGGCCGCCTCCGTGGCGGGGCTCCGGAAGCTGGTATCCCAGGGGCGGATCGACCTCACCGGCAAGCGGGTGGTCTGCGTC
>JAMCTB010000184.1:0-5799 GCA_023380955.1 Chloroflexota bacterium
ATCTGGTGGAGCTGGAGAAGCTGCCCGACGTGCGGGTCGACGGGCACAGGTCGATACCCTTCAACCAGCTGCTGAACGCCAAGGAACACACGCCCGGCGCCTTCGACTGGGCCGCCGTCCACGGGCGGGGTGGGAACTTCGACATCCTCTCGGTGGAAGGCTCGGAGATCGGCCACGAGGCCCTTACCCAGCTCCAGCAGGCCTTCGGCTACACCCACGAAGACGTCCGCATGATCCTCGGTCCCATGGCGCAGAACGGGGTCGAGCCGGTGGGCTCCATGGGGAACGACGTGCCGTTGGCGGTGCTCTCCGACAGGCCGCAGATGCTATACGACTACTTCAAGCAGCTCTTCGCCCAGGTCACCAACCCGCCCATCGATGCCATAAGGGAGGAGCTCATTACCTCCACCGAGCTGCTCCTGGGCTCCGAGCGCAACCTCCTGGAGGCGAAGCCGGAGAGCTGCCAGCGCATAAGGCTAAAGAGGCCGATCCTGACCAATGGGGAGCTGGCCAAGCTTCGTTTGATAGATCGCCCCGGTTTCAAGTCCCTGACCCTGCCGATGCTCTTCAAGGTTTCCGAGGGCGGGCAAGGCCTCGAGCGGGCCCTGGAGGGGCTGTTCCAGGCGGCGAGCCGGGCGATCGACGACGGGGTGAACATCCTGATCCTATCGGATCGTGGCGTCGACCAGGAGTTCGGTCCCGTTCCCGCCCTCCTGGCGGTGGCGGGTCTTCACCACCACCTGATTCGGCAGGGCACCCGGACCCGGGTGAGCCTGGTGCTGGAGTCGGGTGAGCCGCGGGAAGTCCACCACTTCGCCACCTTGATCGGCTACGGCGCCGCCGCCATCAACCCCTACCTGGCCTTCGCGAGCCTGGACGACATGATCGCGGAGGGCATGCTCCCGGATACAAAGTACGAGCAGGCCGAGTACAAGTACACCAAGGCCGCGGTGAAGGGGGTCGTAAAGGTCATCTCGAAGATGGGGATCTCGACCATCCAGAGCTACTGCGGGGCCCAGATCTTCGAGGCGCTCGGACTGAGCCAGGCCGTGATCGACGAGTACTTCGAGGGAACCCCTTCCAGGATGGAGGGCATAGGGATCGACGTGATCGCCCGCGAGGTCCAGATGCGCCATGGCCGCGCCTTCCCGGGGCGTCCGATCAAGGACCGGACCCTCGATGTGGGAGGCTACTACCAGTGGCGCCACGAGGGCGAGCACCACACCTTCAACCCGCTGACCGTCTACAGGCTGCAGCAGGCCTGCCGCAGCGGTGACTATCAGGCCTACCGCGAATACGCGGAGTTGATGAACGATCAGAGCCAGCGGCTGCGCACCCTGCGCGGGCTGCTGGAGTTCAGCTTCGCAGCCGAGCCGATCCCCCTGGAGGAGGTCGAGCCGGTCGAATCCATCTGCAGGCGGTTCAAGAGCGGAGCCATGTCCTTCGGTTCCATCAGCAAGGAGGCCCACGAGACCCTGGGCATCGCCATGAACCGGATCGGCGGCAAGAGCAACACCGGCGAGGGAGGCGAGGACCCGTCCCGCTTCGTTCCGGATGCCAACGGGGACTCCCGCTGCAGCGCCATCAAGCAGGTGGCATCGGGTCGCTTCGGCGTCACCAGCGAGTTCCTGGTCTCCGCCCGGGAGATCCAGATCAAGATGGCTCAGGGGGCGAAACCGGGCGAGGGGGGCCAGCTGCCGGGCCGCAAGGTGTATCCCTGGATCGCCAAGGTGCGGGGCTCGACCCCCGGCGTGGGCCTGATCTCGCCTCCGCCCCACCACGACATCTACTCCATCGAGGACCTGGCAGAGCTGATCCACGATCTCAAGAACGCCAACCCCCAGGCCAGGATCAACGTGAAGCTGGTCTCCGAGGTGGGTGTGGGAACCGTCGCCGCCGGGGTGGCCAAGGGGCGCGCCGACGTGGTGCTGATCAGCGGCTACGACGGCGGGACCGGCGCCGCGCCCAGGTCCGCCATCAGACACGCCGGCCTTCCATGGGAGCTGGGCGTGGCCGAGACCCACCAGACCCTCGTCCTGAACGACCTGCGCAGCCGCATCGTGGTGGAAACCGATGGCCAGCTCGACACCGGGCGGGACGTGGTCGTCGCCGCGCTGCTGGGAGCGGAGGAGTTCGGCTTCGCCACCGGGCCCCTGGTAGCCATGGGCTGCACCAAGATGCGGGTCTGCCAGCTGGACACCTGCCCCGTGGGCATCGCCACCCAGAATCCGGAGTTGCGCAAGAACTTCGCCGGCAAGCCGGAGCACGTGGTCAACTTCATGCGCTTCATCGCCCAGGAGATGCGGGAGCTGATGGCGAAGCTTGGCTTCCGGACCGTCGACGAGATGATTGGACGGACCGACCGGCTGGAAGTCCGGCAAGCCGTGGATCACTACAAGGCACGGGGTCTCGACTTCTCCAGGATCCTCTACCGGCCGGAGGTGGCACCGGAGGTGGGCCGCCGCAGCGGGATCTCCCAGGACCACGGACTGGAACGGACGCTGGATAGGCAGCTGCTGCTGGAGCTGTGCAAACCGGCCCTGGAGCGGGGCGCGCCCGTGGCCGCCACCCTTCCCATCCGGAACACCCACCGGGTGGTTGGGACCACCCTGGGCAGCGAGATAACCCGGCGCTACGGGGGCGAAGGGCTCCCCGATGATACCATTCGGCTCCACTTCCAGGGGTCGGCCGGCCAGAGCTTCGGCGCCTTCATCCCCAGGGGCCTCACCCTGGTCCTGGAGGGGGACTCCAACGATTACCTGGGCAAGGGGCTCTCGGGCGGCAAGGTCATCGTCTATCCTCCGAAGGGCTCGACCTTCGTCCCCCAGGAGAACGTCATAACCGGCAACGTGGCCCTTTACGGCGCCACGGGTGGTGAGGCCTACATCAGGGGCAAGGCCGGCGAGCGGTTCTGCGTCAGGAATAGCGGTGCAAGGGCAGTCGTAGAGGCCGTGGGCGACCACGGCTGCGAGTACATGACCGCCGGGCGGGTGGTGGTGCTGGGCCCGACGGGTCGAAACTTCGCGGCGGGCATGTCGGGCGGCATCGCCTACGTGCTGGACGAGGCCGGAGACTTCCACCGCCGCTGCAACCAGGAGATGGTCTACCTGGAAAGGATGGAGGAGGAATCGGACCTCCTACTCGTGGAGGAGATGATCCGGCGCCACGCCATGTACACCGAAAGCGAGGTGGCCTGGAGGATCCTGGCCGATTGGCAGGCGATGGTCCCCAGCTTCGTCAAGGTGATGCCCAAGGACTACAAGCGGATGCTGGAGGCCTTCCAGTTGGTCGAGGCGGCCGGCCTGAGCGGCGAGGAAGCCATCATGGCCGCCTTCGAACAAAACAAGAAGGAGCTGGCCCGGGTCAGCGGCAACTAACCTGTAGCTATCAGCCGTCAGTCATCAACGCGTCCGGCAGCTGATAGCTGATAGCTGATAGCTGGGAGCTAAAGATGGGCAAACCAACAGGATTCATGGAATACCAGCGCGAGCTCCCTGCGGATCGCGCGCCCGATCGACGAATCGCCGATTGGCGGGAGTTTCATCTCCCCTTCCCGGAAGAGAAGCTGCAGACCCAGGCTGCCCGCTGCATGGACTGCGGAGTGCCCTTCTGCCACACGGGTGCCCTGCTGAAGGGCATGGCAGCGGGGTGTCCGCTTCACAATCTGGTCCCCGAGTGGAACGACCTGGTCTACCAGGGGCTCTGGAAGCATGCGCTTCGCCGCCTCGGTAGAACGAACAACTTCCCCGAGTTCACGGGCAGGGTCTGTCCCGCTCCCTGCGAGGGCTCCTGCTCTCTGGGCGCCCACGAGCCCCCGGTGACCATCAAGAATATCGAGTACGGCATCATCGAAAGGGGCTTCCAGCGGGGGTGGATGACTCCACATCCACCGACCAGCAGGACCGGCAAGAAGGTGGCCGTGATCGGCTCCGGCCCTTCGGGGCTCGCCTGCGCCGATCAGCTGAACCAGGCCGGCCACCGGGTGACGGTCTTCGAGCGGGCCGATCGCCCCGGCGGCCTGCTGATGTACGGCATCCCCAATATGAAACTCGATAAGACCGTCGTCCGGCGTCGTGTGGATCTCATGTCGGCGGAGGGCATCGACTTCGTCACCAATACCGAGGTCGGCGAGGGCTACCCGGCCGACCGGCTGATGGACGAGTTCGATGCCGTCGTCCTGTGTGTGGGTGCAACCAAGCCCCGGGACCTGCCGGTTGAGGGGCGGGGACTCAAGGGCATCCACTTCGCCGTGGATTTCCTCCGGGCCAACACTCAACGGCTGCTGGACGGCGGCCGGCTGGACGCGGAGACGGCGGGACTCGGGACCCAGGACTCGGGGCTCGATGGGCTTTCGGCCCGGGGCAAGGACGTGATAGTCATCGGCGGTGGCGATACCGGCACCGATTGCGTCGGCACCTCCCTGCGCCACGGATGTCGGAGCGTGGTGCAGTTCGAGATCCTGGACAAGCTTCCCGATACGCGCCAGCCCAGCAACCCGTGGCCGGAGTGGCCTCGGGTCCACCGCGTCGACTACGGCCAGGAGGAAGCCATCGCTGTGGGTGGCCGCGACCCGCGGCAGTACTCCATCATGACCAAGAAGTTCGTGGGAGATGCCGGCGGCCACGTCAAGGAGATCCATACCATCCAGGTGCAGTGGGTGGCGGGCGCCAACGGCCGTCCATCGCCCCGGGAGCTTCCCGGCACCGAGAAGGTGTGGCCCGCTCAGTTGGTGCTGCTGAGCATGGGCTTCCTTGGCCCAGAGGATACCCTGCTCGGCCAGCTGGCCGTCCAACGCGATGAACGCTCCAACGTCAAGACGGAGCAGGACAGGTACGCCACCAACGTGAAGGGTGTCTTCGCGGCCGGCGACGGACGCCGGGGCCAGAGCCTGGTGGTCTGGGCCATTCACGAAGGCCGCGGGGCCGCGCGGGAGTGCGACCGATACCTTATGGGATCGACCCTGCTTCCCTGAGCGGTGCATCCGTCAAGTTAGCGGCGCCTTTGCCCGTCGCTCGGGGCTGGACCGCGTTCCCGTAGGAGCCGGCATCTGCCGGCGATGCTCGTTACAGCTCCCTTATCGCGTCGAATTGAGCTGGGTACCGGCTCGGATCGAGGCGAGCGTCGATCACGGTGAGCAGCTCCGACCTCAGCGCCTCTCGCAGGGCACCGGCGTACTCGGCCTCGCTGCTCACCGAGACCCCCGCGCTCCGAAGGCCTCGGCCACCCTGGCGTAATCCGCGCCCTGGAACTCGGTCCCAACCGTCCGAAGCCCCTTCTTCTCCTGCTTGATCTTGATCTGGCTCAGCGCTCGATCCGACATCACCACTATGACCGGCGCCACCACCAGGGCCATGGCCGTCTCCAGCTCAGCCTCCGCATGGAAGATCTCGTTGTAGTTGGAGACCCGGTCGATGGAGATGATCGGCTGGCGATACCTCCAGGGCTTCGCCAGCATGTCGGCGGGGTCGAGTCCAACCCCGACGATCAGGTCGGCTCTGCCCAGAATGTCCAGCTCCAGCTTGCCTCCGATGAAGACTCCGGCCGAATAGGGGTGTTTTTCCGGAATCGCCCCCTTGACCTTGGGGGTGGTGAAGACGGGCGCGCCCAGCCGCTCGGCCAGCCTCTCGAGCTGGGGGTACGCCCTGTCCCACCGGACCCCCATGCCGGCGATGATCACCGGGGCTTTCGCCTCGCGGATCCTTCGCGCGACCTGGCTTAGCCCGACCGGCTCCCGGGAGTAGAGTCGAGCCACGACCTGCCTCGACACCGGCAGCAGGGGCTTGTCGGGAACGGTGACCC
>JAMCTB010000184.1:5809-12489 GCA_023380955.1 Chloroflexota bacterium
TCAGTTCGCCGTAGACGCACGCCATCATGGCCGCGGTCGTTTCGTGCTTCGTCAGGACGAACTGGATGCCCTCCCTGTCCGCGGCATCCAGCAGGTCGATGGTTCCGCCACCGCCCGGGATGCCGAAGACGTATTCGATCCCCTCCTGCTTTATCGCGGCAGCGACCAGGTCGACAACTGTGGCCAAAGCGTTCACCTCCAGAACGTGGTGGGGACACAGCACTCAGGATCGGTGCGAGACTGCCTGAACGGGATGGACAGCACAACCGGAATGGGTCATCACCAATCTGGCGTGGGCCGCGCGGCCCTCTCCACCACCACCGCGGCGCCCAATCGGTGGGCCGGGACCTCCGATCGCCGGCAACCGGGCGCTAACGGCCGATCACGTAGCGGTAGGGGTCCACCTCCTCCCGCAGCACCCGCAGCTCCTCCCCCGTCGGCGGCGGCGTCTCCGCCAGCGGCTCCTTGAACAGCATCGGAAAACCGGTTCGCTCCCGGACGGTGTCCGCCGTCACCCCGGCGTGGAGGCTCTCCACCTCCATCCGGCAGCTCTCCTGGGGGTAGCCGATGATCCCCAGGTCGGTGATCACCTTGTAGGGGCCCGTCCCCGGGGGCAACCCGGCTGCCTCCCGCGCCCCCTTTCCCGCCAGGTAACCGGGGGTGGTGACGAAATCCACCTTCGGGACGAAGCGCCGGGTATCCTGGGGGGTCATCACGATGGTCCGCCAGCAGAGGGAGGCCAGGTCGTTGGCTCCGCCGGAGCCGGGGAAGCGCACCTTGGGCTTCCGGTAGTCCTGCCCCACCATGGTCGAGTTGATGTTCCCGTGCATGTCGATCTGGCCCGCCCCCAGGAAGGTGTAGTCCACCAGACCCCTCTGGCACATCTCCATGATCTCGTTCATGGAGCCGGCCAGGATGGCCCTGTGGAAGGTGCGGGAGTCCCCCACCGAGATGGGCATGGTGGGCAGGAGAGGGCCGATGCCCCCCGCCTCGAACAGGATCATCAGGTTGGGCGCCCACAGCCGCTGGGCCAGCATCGCCGCGGCGCAGGGCGCTCCCGTCCCCACCACCACCGTCCTGCCGTCCTCCAGCTGCCGGGCGGCCGCGCAGATCATCATCTCCATCTGGGTGTACTCAGCCATCTAGACGAGACCTGGTCATAAATCGTCAGGCGGCCTGCAAGTAGGGTTTGAGCCCGACTCGCAGATCGTCACCGTTCTCGAAACGACGGAGCAACGCCAGTTGATACACCAACACGGCCCCCAAGACATACCGTCGGGTCGGGAGGAGTCCTCGGGTCGGCACCTGGCCGAGACAGTTGAAGATGGCCTTGAACTGGGCGTTGAAGTTCTCGATGGCGTGAGAGCGCAACTGATGGAAGACGCGACGGACCTCGACGCCATCGTCGGTGTGAGGGTACTTCCCCCGCTTGGTGGTAACCAACAGCCTGTCCTGGGACTCGCACAGTTGAAGCAGTTCGGGGTCGTTGTACTGGACATCCCCCAAAATGACCCGGATGTCGGCCGGCAGCTCTTCCAGCAGGGCCGGAGCCTGCGTGTTGTCCCCCGTGTTGGCGGCCGTGAGCTGAGCGGACAGGGGGATCCAGACGGCCGCCACCGTGGTGACCAGGTGGAGTTTCCAGCCATAGACCCAGCCATGCCAGCCCGACTTGGTCCAGCCAGCCTCGGTGTCGATGGAGGTGTGAGGCACTACCCCAGCCTCCCGGTGCTTCTTGTGCCAGACGCCACCTCGGGCAGCCAGAGCCGTGCTGTCGATGGCGGCGGCACGGCCCCAGTCCTGGAATGGGTCGATCAGCACCAGGAGGTGGCGACCAAGGCAGGCGATCTGAGCCGGCAGGGTTTCGGGCATCGCCTTGAGCCGACGCTCGAAGGTGCGTCGAGTCGGGTAGCGACCGTTCTCGACCAGGAGGGTCCGAAGAGGCTGCATCTCGGGCTCCTCCAGGACGGCCAGCAAGCTATGCACTTTGGGCAGATGGCGCACGACCATGATCACCAGCGCCTTCAAGAACAGGCGGTCCGAGTAGGTCTTGGGCCGACCTCGACGCCGGGTCGAGGTCGGCATCGGAATACGGTCAATGAGCCCTATGAGGGCGACAAGGATCGCTGTCTCGGTTACCATATGGTTGTCTCCGTGCTAGGGTGTGGTAACCATATGGTACGGGACCGCCGCGCCGGATTGTCCTCCGGCGCGGTCTGCTATTCATGACCAAGCATTTGTGACCAGGTCTCGCTTAGATGTCTCTTTGGTCCTGCCCAAAGATGGAAGCTTGCTTCGGTCGATCGCTCGTTGGCCGATAACGAATCAAGCAGTGCCCGCTTGAGCCAGTCGTTTAGCTGAGCTCTGGTGACTTCCGTATGGCCGAGGAGCTCCTCCATCGTGACCGGAGACTTCGTCGCTAGCTCCTGGAACCGCAGCAGAAACAGATCATAGAAAGCGCAGTCTCTCCATCTGGCCAGTCCACCCTGGGAAGTCCGATGAGAAGAGGGCTGCCATGTCAAGCTCCCCCTCGGGCAGCCAGCGTGCGCCCTTGCGAACCAGTTCGGCATTGCCGGACTCGCCGTCCAGACGTGACTTGACCCAGAGGGGGACCCAGCGATGCTTCAGGTCTTCGACGGCTCCGTTCCAGGTACCCCCCTTACCCAAGGTGGATGAAACGACCACCGCCGCGTCAGACAGGCAGTATACGTACTTGTTGCGCGCCATGGCATTGCCAACGTCGAAACCCGCCTCCGGATTGAAGGGAGAGACCAGGACAAGGTTATTCGCCATGAGGAACTTGCGATACTTGGCCGACGTCGCCAGTCGCAAGAGACTGTCAGAGAGGACGCCGACTGCCGTCCCGTCGCACTCTAGCGCCGCAAGCATGGCCGTCTCATCGACGCCGCGGGCACCACCTGAGATCACGGAGAGTCCCTGCTGTGCTGCCGTCTGACCGAGCAGGGTGGTACAGGCCAGATCGTCCGGGTTGGCGTCCCTCGACCCGACCACTGCAATACCGCCCTGGTCTAGGAGGTTGCGGTTGCCGCAGCCGAAGATAACTGAAGGAGAGTCGGTCTTGAGGTGCATCTTAAGCCGGGCGGGATAGTCGGCATCGGATCGAGTCAGAAGCCAAAGCCCGGCGCGCTGCCACTTTTCCAGGGCCAGTCCCAGGCCGGCGGCGCGACCCAGCAGGTAGCGGATGCGCTCCTGCGTTACCCTGCTGTCCACCCAGCCAGTCAAGAGCATGGCGGGATCCTCGGTCAGCAGGGCACCCGGCGAGATATCCCTTTCCTTAAGCCAGAGGGCGAAACGTCCCCATTCCGCGGGGGACAAGGGACGCGGGTCCTCTTTCGCCGGCTTGCCGAAATGGACCGTCATCAACAGGATCGCCTGGGTCTGCACGCCAATAGTCATTTCAGTCTCCGGGGCTCGTGCTGGCCAGCGCCAGAGGCCACACGGGGCCGCTGCTGGAGCGCAGCAGCAGGGCGGCAACCACGGTCATCGTCCAGCCGGAGTCTACCACGTCGTCGACCAACAGGACCGGCTCACGCGGGATGTCGTCGGCAACGGCGAACACGCCGTCGAGGTTGCGGCACTGGTGATCGCGATTCTGCTGAAGCTTCTGAGGCTGGTTGTCGCGCACCTTGGCAACGGCAGCTACAAAGCGCAGCCCCATCCGGTCGGCCAGGCGGCGTGCGAAATCGGGGACCAGTTCCGGATGTCTGCGGGATGGAACGCATGTCACCCAGGCGGGGGCCGGCTCCGGCTGCCAGCGATCCCTGACCATCTCCGCGACCGCGTCGACCAGCTCGTCCCGAAAACGGCCGGCACGCTTGTCCTCGGCCACCATGTGTCCCCAACCGGCGTCGCCCCAGCGAGAGAGCACCCGCCCCACCTGGGCGCGCAGCGGCTGAGGAAGGTTACCACGAAAACCGTATTCGACGAACGCTCCTCCCGCCACCTGCTTGTTACATTCCAGGCGCAGCTCGGCCTGCCTCAGGTAGAGCGCCGCTTCCGCCGCCAGACGATGGTCGAAGTCCGCCGGGACCACCGGACGCCCCAGGCAACCAGCGCACTTGCCGCAAGGCTGGGTAGTTGCGCCGTCCAGGGCCACCGCCAGAAACGCCATCAGGCAGCCCCTGTAGTCGACATACTGCTGGACCTCTCTCCACTCCAGCTCCCGCTGTTGAGTAAGGCGCTGGATGCGCTCGTGATCCATACGATATTCTACCGGGGTTCTCACCCATCGTGAGCCGGTCTTTATGACCGGAGCCGGGTTTTCGACCGACAGATACTTCAATACCTTCTGGATCTGGCCCAGGCGCAGATTGACGACTCCCTCCAACTCGCGCTCGCTCAGCCCGTCGGTCTCGGCCAGTTCAGCCAGTATGGTTTCGACGTGACGCTCGTCGGGAAAGGCGCTGGTCCGGAAGTACTCCTGGATCTCTCCATCCTCCCGACCCGCTAGCAGCACCCCCACCGCCCGATCAATGGCGCGCCCGGCGCGTCCCACCTGCTGGTAGTAGGCGATGATGGAACCAGGGGCCTGGTAGTGGACGACAAACCCCAGGTCCGGCTTGTCATAGCCCATCCCGAGGGCCGTCGTGGCCACCAGCGCCTTGATGCGATTGCCGAGAAGCTGCGATTCGAGATGCTGACGGTAGGAATCGGTAGTCTCGAAGCCTTCCGCTGTGACGCCGGAGTAGTAGGCGGACGCGCTGATGCCCTTTTGGTTCAACCAGTCGGCTACCTGATCGGCATCGCGCTTGGTGAGGGTGTAGACGATGCCGGTTCCCGGCAGGCTCGGCAGCTGCTCGGCCAGCCAGGCCAGGCGGGCCGCCTGATCGGGGAGGCGCAGGGTCTGCAACACCAGGCTCTCGCGAATCAGCGGTCCCCGTTGCACCTCGATGTCGCCGAGCTGGGTACAAACGTCTCTTACCACCCGGTCGTTGGCCGTCGCCGTGGTCCCAAGCACCGGCACGTTCACCGGCATGGAACGCAGCACGTTCACCAGCCGTCGGTAGTCCGGGCGGAAGTCGTGCCCCCAGTCCGAGATGCAGTGGACCTCGTCCACGACCAGTAGGCCCAGGGTGTTGGCGATGGGGAGAAGCACCTCCTCCACGAACTGGTCATTCGCAAGCCGCTCCGGCGAGATCAGCACGGCATCGGCTTCGTTGTCCAGCACCCTCTGGATGAGAGGTGGCCAGTCTTCTCGATTTGCGGAGTTGATGGTCAACGCTCCGAGCCCGAGGCGTTCGGCGGCTTCGATCTGGTTGCGCATCAGCGCCAGCAGCGGGGAGACGATCAAAGTGGGCCCCCTCCCCCGGTCGCGTAGGAGGCGGGTTGCGATAAAGTAGACCGAGCTCTTCCCCCAGCCGGTGCGCTGCACCACCAGCAGCCTCTTGTGATGGTTCACCAGCGCGTCAATGGCCTCCCACTGGCCCGCCCGGAACTCCGCCGCGGCATTGGCGAGCGCTCGCCGTAGCAGTTCCCTCGCCTGGTCTCTCTCCGTGGCCTCGAATCTCATGGGCCTCTCTTCCTCCGTCTACGGGATTCCCCACCGAAGAGCGAAGAGTGATTCCTGCTCGACGAGCTTCTCCGGCCGTCGACCGATTTCGGCTGGAGGAGGACTTCGTCCGCAGTGTGCCAGACGAAGCTGATGATACGGTCCGGTTGGGGTTGGTGCATCCGATCCTCCGCGGGGGAGGATCGGAGGGACGTACATCTTCTTGCCCCGATCAGTGTACCAGTGTCGTCTGCTACGGGCAACGAGGGGGCTGAAGGGCTTGTGCGCGGGCGGGGATGCGCCCGGTCGCCGGGCAGGGTCTTTTAGTTGTCACCCTGAGCGCAGCGAAGGGTCTCCACGCACATGTGCAGAGATTCTTCGCTGCGCTCAGAATGACACGGCCGTGGCCTTGACGCTGCACTTTGTGGGTTTGGCACCGGAAAACTAAAAGGCCCTGATAGCAAGGCGAGGGTGCATTGCGTGGTGGACTGAGTCCCCATATAATGGCTCAGCTTTCCCTTGGCCGGCCACACTGTATTGCCCCTGAGCCTGCCGGCCCTACTGGGGCCTTAGCCCGCAGTGCCTCTCGCCTTCGTTGATGCCCAACGGCGCCGAGAGCCGGAAGAGAGCTGTTCGGATGATCGAGACCACCAATAAGAATCTGCTGGGGAAGGCCTGGTCCTCCCTGGCCCGCAAGGGCCCGGCGGGGCTGGGACGCGACCTTCGCGACTACCTGCGTTGGCGTCTGGCCCAACCCCAGGCGGCGACCGAGTTGCCCCGAGCTCCCCAATCCAACTGGGATCTCAATCAGGAGGAGCTGAAAAGCCTCCCCGACGTTCTTCGGTCGAGGCCGGTCCTGGTGTACGCCGAGTCTACCACCCGGTGCAACCTCCACTGCTTCATGTGCCGGCTGTCCTTTCCGGAGACGACCCGGCAGACCAGGGAGCACATGAAGCTGGAGACCTTCGCCCGGTTGGAGCCGCTACTGGAACCCGGCAGCCGGCTCAGCCTCTTCGGCCTCGGCGAGCCTCTGCTGAACCCGAACTTCGTGGAGATGCTCCGCATCGCCAAGGGGAGGGGCAGCTTCGTCGGCCTCAACTCGAACGCCATGCTGCTGACGGAGAGGATCGCCCGGGCCATGGTGGAGCTGGAGCAGGATCTGCTGGTGGTCTCC
>JAMCTB010000185.1 GCA_023380955.1 Chloroflexota bacterium
AATCGAAGGTCAGCATCTCGAACTGGTATCCCCCATCGGCAACCTGGAGGACATAACGTTGCGGGCCCTGCGGGTCCTGAAGGAGGTGGACCTCATAGCCGCCGAGGACACCCGCAAGACCCTGAAGCTGCTCTCGGCCTACGACATCCACAAGCCGATGGAGAGCTACCACCGCCACAGCGGGCCGGGCAAGCTGGTGCGGCTGCTGGAGAGTCTCCAGACCCAGGACCTGGCGCTGGTTTCCGAGGCCGGCATGCCCGGCATCTCCGACCCCGGCCAGGAGCTGATCGCGGCGGCCATCGAGAGGGGGATAGCGGTGGTGCCGGTGCCGGGTCCCTCCGCCCCTGTGACCGCCCTGGTGGTATCGGGGCTGCCCACCGACCGGTTCCTCTACCTGGGCTTTCTGCCCCGGGTAAGGGCCGATCGCCGCCGTCTGCTCCAGTCGGTGGCCGGACAGCCCTACACCCTCGTCCTCTTCGAGGCCCCCCACCGGCTCCTGGCGGCGCTGGCCGACCTGGAACAGACCCTCGGCGATCGTCGCGCAGCGGCCGCCAGGGAGCTCACCAAGATCCACGAGGAGGTGGTTCGGGGGAGGATCTCGGAGTTGAGGTCGACCTTCGAAGCCCGGGCCCCCCGAGGGGAGTTCACACTGGTAGTTGGTCCCCCCGAGGAAGTCGCTGTCCCCGCCGAAGAGGTGCCATCCGGTGAGTCGCTGGAGGCGATGGCCCGGCGGCTGAGGTCCGAGGGGCTTTCCAGCAGGGAAGCGATCCGCCAGATGATGGAGGCTACAGGGGTGGGCCGTCGGGAGGCTTACCGGGCCTGGCTGGTTTCTTAATCGTTATGCTACAATCGACTCGGGATGTTGGTTGACACTCACGCTCACCTGACGATGGCGCAGTTTGCCGCGGACCTGCCGGCGGTGCTGGATAGGGCTGCGGCCGCTGGCGTCACCACCGTCGTCTGCGTGGGGGTGGATCTCCCATCTAGTCGGGAGGCCATCGATCTGGCGCAGCGCCATCAGGGGGTGGTGGCTGCGGTCGGCGTTCATCCGAACGAGGCAGCCGATCTGCCCGCGGGATGGTTGGAGGAACTGCGAGCCCTTACCCGAATGCCGCGAGTGGTGGCTGTAGGGGAGATAGGGCTCGATTACTACCGGCAGCGGACGGAACGCCCGCGGCAGCAGGAGCTGTTCCGATCTCAACTGCAGCTGGCCCGGGAACTGGGGCTTCCGGTGGTGGTCCACAACCGCGAGGCGGACGCAGACGTGGCGGAGATCCTGATGGAATGGGCCGGAGGGCTCCCGCCGCAGCATCCCAGGGGGGTGTTGCACTGCTTCTCGGGGGATCTCCCCCTGCTGCAGCGCTGTGTCGCGGCGGGTTTCTACGTCTCCTTTGCCGGACCCATCACCTTCCGGAACGCCCGCGGGGCCGCCCAGATCGTCGCTGCGGCACCCCGCGACCGGCTGCTGGTGGAAACCGATGCCCCCTACCTGGCGCCGCATCCCCACCGTGGGAAGCGGAACGAGCCCGCCTACGTGCGGTTGGTGGCGGAGCGGATGGCTGAGCTTCGCAACGAGAGCCTGGACGATATCGCGGCGGCCACGAGCGGGAACGCCGCGAGACTACTTGGGCTGGGGTAGCCGCCAGCCTCATAAGCCTTATCTGAAGAGGGAGTAGCTTGGGTCCTACGCCGACTGCAACGATATTTGCACTGGTGCAGAACGACCTGGCGGCCGTTGAGAGGACGCTGGCGCGGGCTGTGGAGACGGAAGACCAGCTGATGCGCCAGTTGCTCAGCTTCGTCCTGCCGGGCACCGGCAAGAGGCTGCGCCCTGCCCTGGCTCTTCTCTGTGGCAGGGTGAACGAGTACCGTCCCGAACCCCTGGTGTGCTTTGCCGCTGCCCTGGAGATGCTGCATACGGCTACCCTGGTCCACGACGACATCGTGGACGAGGCTGCGGTCCGGCGAGGCGAACGCACCCTTAACCGACAGGTCAACAACTCCATCGCCGTCCTGGTAGGCGACTACATGTTTGCGCAGTCGGCGGCCCACACGGCGGCCACACGCCACCTGGACGTGATCTCCAGTTTCGCGCAATCTTCTATGACCATCATCAGCGGGCAGATCGACGAATCCTGGTCCGACGGGGGGGTCAGCCTGACCAGGGAGCAGTACCTCCGCCGCATAGGACACAAGACCGCGGCCCTCTTCGCGCTGGCCGCCGAGGGCGGCGGCTTGCTCAGCAACGCCCCCGTGTCGGTCGTGAGCGCCATGAGCCGCTACGGCTACCAGTTGGGATTGGCCTTCCAGATCGTGGACGACATCCTGGACGTGATCGGGGACGAGGAGATGCTGGGCAAGCCGGTGGGCAGCGACGTCCGGCAGGGCACCGTGACGCTGCCGGCCATCCTGGTGCGCGACCAGATCCCGGAAGCGGTCTTCAGATCCGCCTTCCTGGGGGACGGCGGCCGCGAGGAACCGATTCGGTCGGTGTTGGAGACGATCCGGAATGGTGGGGGCATCGACGGCTCATACGCCGAGGCCGAACGGCTGGTGGCCGAGGCCCGCGATGCCCTGGAGTCTCTACCCGACGGGGAGGTACGCCAGGGACTCCAGGATCTGGCGGGCTTTGTCGTTCGCAGGATAGCCTGATTGCGCTGTTCGCCCTCTCCCCGTCATCATACGGAGTATCGTTATGAAGGTGACCTTTCCCCACGCCGGCCAGGCGTGGGTTCCCCTCTCAACGGTCATTTCCAAGGCGGGGATCGAGTGCATCGTCCCGCCGCCCACCAGCAAGCAGACCCTCTCCCTGGGGGTGAAGTACTCCCCCGAGTGGGTCTGCCTCCCATTTAAGCTGAACCTCGGCAACTTCATCGAGGGGCTGGAGATGGGGGCGGACACCCTGCTGTACGTGGCCGGGCCGGGGCTGTGCCGGTTGGGATACTACGCCAAGGTGTCGGAGCAGATCCTGCGCGACGCGGGATACCAGTTCGAGATGCTGACCTTCGATTGGCAGGACAAGCAGATCTTGGCGCTGGGGGAGTTCCTGCGCGGGGTTCTGGGCAATCGGTCCTGGCCTCAGATAGTGGGAGACATCAAGTTCGGCCTGAGCCAGTTGAAGGTGATGGACGAGCTGGAGAAAACGGCTCACCACCTGCGCCCGCGGGCACTGAAGCCGGCGGAGATCACCAACGTCTGGCGGACGGCGGGACAGCGGGTGGCCAAGGCCTGGACCCCAGCCGATCTGAAACGGGTCAAGACCGAGATCATGGCGGAGTACAACTCGGTGCCGTTGAACCCCGAGGCCAATCCCCTTCGGGTGGCGCTGCTGGGCGAGTTTTTCATGGTGATCGAGCCCTTCGTCAACCACGACGTCGAGGACATGCTGGGGAAGATGGGGGTGGAGGTGGTGAGGCACGCCTCCTTCAGCGACTGGGCCTGGAGCTGGCTCTTCCTGGAGGCCCTGGGCCTCAGCCATGGGAAGAAGGTCAAGAAGGCGGCCGCCCCCTACCTCAGTCGCGACGTCAGTGGCGACGCGGTCCAAACCCTGGGCGAGACGATCCTCCACCAGAAGGAGGGTTTCGACGGCATCATCCACCTGCTGCCCCTGACCTGCATGCCCGAGATCATCGCCCAGAGCATCATGCCCCGGGTGACCAAGGACCACGAGATTCCGGTGCTCTCCATCGTCCTGGACGAGCAGATGGGCAGGGCCGGCTTCGTCACCAGGATCGAGGCCTTCGTGGACCTCATGCAGCGACGGCGGACGTACAAGAAAGCTGGCTAGCGTTGCCGGCGACACGGGTTTCCGTAGGGGCGAACCTCGTGTTCGCCCAGCCCCAAGGCGATCACAAGGATCGCCCCTACAAGAATCAACCAGGGCGCTCCCGAGGGAGCGCCCTTTCAATACTGTTATCGTTGATGGCCGCAGACCATCAGAGCCCTTCCGGGGCGGCGAGACGACGTCGGCCTTCAGAGGAGATCGGTCCGGCTAGCTCTGGGCCGTAGCCTGATCGCGGGCAAACAGGCTACGGGCATCCTCGCCCACGCCCAGTTCGATGCAGTCGCAAAAGGTGGAATAGATCGCCTTGTTCAACAGCTTCGCCCACCGATCGTTGGAACCGGCCAGGGCGGCGTGCTCACGCCGGACCCTCAGCAGCCGCTCCAAGCGCAGTAGGAAGAAGAGCTGGACCTCGCTGTAGGGCTTGATCCTCGCCTGCCGCTCACTCCTCTGACCCTCTATTGACTTGACGTTCCAAGGTTCCACCCCGCTCATTGCAGTTCTCCCCAGCAGACCGCTGCTGGTTTCGTCCTGACTCTAGGAGTCGACAGCCAGGCAGGTCATAGTCTTGCTGATGCCTGGGATGCCTCGGACCTCGTTGAGCACGAGCCGTCCGATGGAATTGGCATCGTCACCCTGGGCTACGGCGATCACGTCGTAAGGGCCGGTCACGACGTCGGCCACGGCGATGCCGGAAACCCGACGCAGGGTATCGACTACCTCCTTGCTCTTGCCACCCACCGTTTCGATAAGGACGTATGCTCGCTGCATCGGCGTTCACCTTCCGGTGGAATTCTCCGAGAGCCACGCACGGGCTGTCGCCACCAACCCCATATTAGGCCTTCCCACGGCGATGTCAATACCTTTACGGTACTGTTCCAGTGCACTAGCTGTGCCCACGCCGGCCCTCTCCCTAGGGGGGAGAGGGGGTCACGGCGCGGCCAGTTCGATGAGGGGCGAGACGCTCTCCAGCCTCTCCAGCCGCCCCACCTCTTCCACCAGCCTCTCGGCCTTCTCCCGGGGCAGGACCGGCAGCACCAGCTCCATGAACTTGCCCACCAGCTCCTCGTCCGGCACCGGATTCCCTGGGGTCCCGGAGGCTGCCTCCACCTGCTCCTGCAGCTCGCGGCCGTCCAGGGTCCGCACCGTCACCACCGCCTGGCCCTCGCCCAGACCAGGCTCCACCACGGCCCGCACCCGGTCCCTCAGTGCCACCACGTCCTCTCGATTCACCTTCTCGTCGGTGAACTGGGACTCTCGGGCGTTCCCCTCGACCAGCGCGATGGCCGCGCAGAAGTAGATGCTGAACTTTCCTTCCAGGCCCGTTCGAGGCGCCTTCTTGCCCGTCAGCTCCAGCACTAGGGGGTGAACCCTGGTCTCTATCTCCCGCACCTGAGCGGGCTGAAGGCCGTGTCGCTGGCGGAGCCTCCTCACCCCATCGATGGTGGGGTGGGTCACCACGCCGCATGCGTAGGGTTTGAAGCCGTTCTCCAGCATCAGGTAGTCGCGGCCCAAACCCTCGACGGCCTTCGAGAGATCGTGCTCGCCGGCAAGGACGCTGCAGAAGCCCCGCCGCGCCTCCAGGACCTCCGTGGAGGCGGTGAAGCCCTTCTCGGCCAGCAGCGCCGAGAGCAGACCGTTGGAGGCCGCCTTGCCCACGTGGAGCGACTTCGCCATGGAGCCAAACATCTCGCGAAGTCCCGAGGCCTGGGTCCCGGCCAATCCCAGGGCGTGGGTGATCCGCTCGGGGTCCAATCCCAGCAGCCGGCTCGAGGCAGCCGCTGCGCCGAAGGTGCCCACGGTGCCGGTGATGTGCCAGCCCACGTCGTAGTGGGACGGGTAGACCGCCGTCCCCACCCGCAGCTCCGCCTCCATCCCGAGGGCAAGGCCGGTGATCAACCGGCGCCCATCCAACCCCTTCCACTCGGCCAGAGGCAGGGCGGCCGACAGCACCGGGCCGGTGGGATGGATCACCGTGGCCAGGTGGGTGTCGTCGAAATCCAGCACGTGGGACATCGCCCCGTTCACCATGGCCGCGTTTGGGGCGGAGCTCCTGGCGCGGGAGCCCAGCAGGGTGGCCTGGGGATGGCCTCCAATCTCCTGGACGGTTTCGGCCAGAAGACGCACCGCCTGATGGCGAGACGCTCCCAGCGCCACACCCAGGTAGTTCAGAACGCACCGCTTGCTTTCCCGCACGACTTCCTGGGGAAGTTGCTCGAAAGTGGTCCGGGCTACGTAGTCGGCCAGTTGCCTGGTGGCCCCCATGAGCGGTGTCTCCCTTCCTCACAGTTGTTTCGGCATCGAGCCTCGACAGGAACAGGGTTTCGGGGCGCTAATCATAGGCCGTAGATCCGCCGCGTGGCAATTATGCCCCCGATCCTACTATAATGGGTTTCCAATCCATCGGGCGGCCGTGCAGGTGACTTTTCCCCGGGCCTTATGGTAAACTCGCGCGCGGCACTACAGTCGTGTCATCGGTGGAGGTTTTCCCCCCATGAAGCAGAAGGTGAACGCCTTTCTCGGTTATCTGGCGGCCGAGAGGGGGCTCGCGGCGAATACCCTGGCGGCCTACAATAACGATCTGAACCAGTTCTCCGACTACCTGGTCTCCCGTGAGCGTCCCGACGGGGCGGGTGTGATGCTGGCCGAATCGGCCGGACAGTATGCCCTGACCGGGATGAGCAGGGATGCCGTGATGGGCTTCTTTCTCCATCTGCGAGAGAAGGGATACACTCCCTCCACCATTGCCAGAAAGACCGCTGCCATCAAGTCCTTCTTCCATTTCCTCGCCTCCAAGGGGTTTATCGGCGAGGATCCCACCGCCAGCATCGACTCTCCCAGGATCAGCAAGTCGCTGCCCAGGGCTGCCTCGGTGGAGGAGATCGACGAGCTTCTGGAAGCTCCGACTCGAGGCACTTCCCCCGAGGCCCTGCGCGACAAGGCCATGTTTGAGCTGCTCTACGCCACCGGTATGCGGGTTACGGAGTTGGTCTCCCTGAACCTGGGTGACGTGGATCTGGAGAACGGATCGGTCTCCTGCGCCGGCCGCACGGCCGGCAAGGGCACGCGCCAGCGGACGATTCCGGTTCACGCCACGGCGATCCGTTCCGTCCAGGGCTACCTGGAGAAGACCAGGCCCTTCCTGGTTCGGGACAGCGACGAGCAGGCCCTGTTCGTGAACCATCGGGGGGACCGGCTGACCCGCCAGGGCTTCTGGCTCATCCTGAAGCAGTGGGCCCAGAACGCCGGGATCAAGACGGAGATCACCCCTCACACCCTGCGCCACTCCTTTGCCCTGCACATGCTGAGGAACGGCGTCGATCTGCGGGCGGTGCAGCAGCTTCTCGGGCATGCCCACATCTCCACCACCCAGATCTACACCTATCCGAGCGACGATGGGCTCAAGCGGCTCTACGAGACGGCCCACCCTCGAGCCAAGTAAATGGGGGAGCGGACGCTCGAGGCCGTCCTCTTCGACGCGGGCAACACCCTCATCCACATGCCGCGCCAACCCGAGGAGATACTTCGGGAGCTGTGCGCCCAGTTGGGCAGCCCCGTAGGTCTGGAGGAAGCTCGTGGAGCCTGCCGCGAGTCCGAGCGCTACTACACCCGGCACTATCTCGGCTACACCGGCGACCAGGGGGCCTTCTGGCTGCGCTACCACGCAGAAGCCCTCCGCCACCTGGGCATAGAGGACCACACCGGCGAGAAGGCGGCCTACCTCTCCCATGGTTTCGGCAGGGTCGGCGTGTGGCAAGTCTACCCGGAGGCTGCCGGGGTGTGCCGCCGGCTCCTGGCCGGAGGTTTCAGGCTGGGGGTGGTTTCCAACGGATCCATCACCGTGGTGGATCTGCTCTCGCAGGCCGGCCTCCTATCCTTCTTCGAGGTGGTCATCGCCTCCCAGGCCCTGGGTATCCAGAAGCCGGATCCGCGGGTCTTCGCGGCGGCGCTGGAGAAGCTGGGGGCGGCGCCCGAACGTGCGCTGTACGTGGGCGACCTGTACGAGGTGGACGTCCTGGGGGCGCGGGGGGCCGGCCTCCACGCCGTCCTTATCGACCGGCGGGGTGGGAGTCGGGATCGGGACTGTCCGGTGATAGGCAGCCTGGAGGAGTTGATCCCGCTGGTGGAGGGAGGGGGTGTCCCATGTCAGAGTTAACCGCAGCTGTCTCCCTCGTCTCTTCCCTGGCACCGGTGAAGCCCCGAGTGGGCTTGATCCTGGGGTCGGGTCTGGGGGCCGTCGCCGACGGGATCCAGGATGGCGTGACCCTATCCTACGGCCGGATACCCGGCTTCCCCTGCACCACGGTCCCGGGCCACCAGGGGGAATTGGTGGTGGGCACCATGGAGGGGGTCGGCATCGTGGCCATGAAGGGGCGTCCACATCTCTACGAGGGATACTCCCTGGCCCGGATAGGCTTCCCGGTTCGACTGTTGGGAGCCCTGGGGGTGGACACCCTGGTGGTGACTAACGCGGCCGGCGGTCTGAACCCGGCGTTGGAGGCGGGCACCCTGATGGTGTTGGAGGATCACATCAACCTCCCGGGTATGGTGGGGCTGAACCCCTTGATCGCCGTGTCGGGGGGCCAGGAGCGCTTCGTATCGATGGCGGACGCCTACGACGAGACCCTGCGGCGGCTGGTGATGGAGGCCGCCGGAGAGAAGGGGATCCGGGTTTCCGGCGGGGTGTACGCTATGGTGGCCGGCCCCAGCTACGAGACTGCGGCCGAGGCTCGCTTCTTGCGCCAGTCGGGAGCTGATGCCGTGGGCATGTCCACGGTCCCCGAAGTGGTCGTGGCGCGATGGCTAGGGATGAGAGTCCTCGGTATCTCCTGCATCACCAACGTCCTGCTGGGGCCTCAAACCCATGGGGAGGGTGGTCACAGCGGGGTCCTGGCCGTGGCAGAGAGGGCGACGGCTGACGTCGCCTTCCTCCTGCGCTCCGTTCTCCGCCACGTTCGCGTGACGGGTGACGAGTGATGGATCCCTTCCCCTCTCCCTCTGGGAGAGGGTCAGGGTGAGGGCTGGAGCACCCTGCCGCGACCATCCCTCGAAGTCCGATTCCCGATCGCTACTCGCTGATAGCTGATAGCTGATAGCTGAATGCTGAAGACCAGATTCTTTTCGCTGTTCCTCTGCTGCTGCAGGGGCAGATGCTGCTGTGGCCGGACCAGGCACTGGCTCCGGCGGCCTCCCCGCCCGTCTCCACCGAGCAGGCCCTGGAGCAAACCCTGCTGCCCTGGCGGGATCTGCGGGATCTGGCGGTCCGGGTGAAAGGGCTGCCCCAGGAGGCGGTAGATCCCATCGCGCCGCCGGCACCTCCCC
>JAMCTB010000186.1 GCA_023380955.1 Chloroflexota bacterium
CCCTGGCCATGGGGGCGTGGGGGTCGGTGTGCCAGCGGTGGGCGACACCGGCAGAGAGGCGGACGGTCCCCCTGTCGGCGTGCTGGACGGGATGGCCGTGGGCGAGGGCGACGGAGTGGGCGGCGGCGTGGGGGTGGGCGTCCCAGTGGGAGTGGGCGTCCAGATCCCCGTCGGAGTCGCCGTGGGCGTGGCGGTCGGGGTCGGTGTCCCCGTCGGCGTCGGGGTGGCGCTGGGAGTCGACGTCCCGCTGGGGATAGGGCTCACCTGCCCATTGATCCATAGCGCCCCGAACTGCCCGGACGGTGGGGTACCAGTGGGCGTCGCCCCCGGCGTGGAGGACGGGGAGGGAGATGGTGTGGGCGTGCCCGTCGGACTGGCCGTCGGCGAGGGCGTCGGGGTCGGGCTGGGAGTGCCGGTCGGAGTGGGCGATCCGGTGGCCGGTGGCATCGGCGTGGCGGTGGGAGAGGCCCCCGGGGTCGCGGTGGGCGTCGGCGTGGGGGCGCCCACCGTGGGAGAGGGGGTGGGGATCTCCGTCGCTCCGGGCGTCGACGCCGGCGTTCCCTCGGTTGGGGTGGAGGTGGGGCTGCCCGTGGCTCCGGGAGTCGGGGTTGGGGTGGAGGTGGGCGTCCCCGTCCCTTCCGGCGTGGGGGAAGCGGTAGGCGTAGGGGTCGGCGTGGGCGTTGGTGTGGCCGCCGCCCCCGGTGCGGCGGATTCCGGACCGGCCTCCGGTCTCGGCTGGCCTTTCAGCATCCGAACGTGGAGCGTGACCTCCTCGTCGAAGCTATCAGGAGCGAGATCCAGCCGGACCCGATCGAAGACGATGGCGGCCGCCTGTCCCGGCTGCCAGTCAAAGTCCCTCGGGGGAGGAGCCAAACGCTTCCCCTCGTTCATCCCTTCAGCCTCCCGCCACGAGTTCTGGGTTCTGAGTTCTGGGTTCTGGGTTCGAAGTCCTGAGTCATGGGTCCTACATCCTGAGAGAAGGACCTGACCTGCTCAGTCCTAAGCCCTCAGTCCTCAGTCCTCGATACTGCGCTGCTACTGGGCGTAGTAGCTCTCCTTGACCACCCCGTCGGTGCCGATGGCCTGTACCCCGTTGACCCAGATGTCGCCGGCCACGTGCAGCTTGCCCTGGGTCGTCGAGGTTCCGATGGCCGTGCTCTGGTTGACGATCAGGTTCCCCTGAACCGTCAGGTTGGTATCGACGGTATCGGAAGGGGTGCTGGGGATGTAGGTAGCCTCGGCCTTCTGGCTAGTGGTCACCAGCGGTTCCAGCAGGGCACCTCCCACTGCCGCAGCCACCCCCTTGAGGAAGGCCCGATGGGTGAGGACTTTCCCCAAGGTTGCCGTGCCCACGGCCGTGTCCAAAGCGGGGCTCCCGTTACTGCTCCCCTTCCAGAAGTGGATACCCATAGCAACCTCCTCGAAACGACGTCCCGACCACGGCAAGCCGCACCGATTGCCACCCGACGACCCTGCCGGGGAACCCGATGCATGTTCCCGCTACTGTGCGACCGCCGCCGCGGCTTCCTGGCTTTGTCGTGGTGCTTCGAGCTCGGCCCTGAGATTGAAAAACTCGTCCAGCTTTGCGTCGTACTCCATCCGCTTGACGGCCATCCGTAGGGCCTTGAGGACCTTGGTCCGGTCCAGGGATGCAGTCCAGTCTACCCAGACGTTTGCCGGCGACTCTGGGGTCCCGAGCAGGCAATCCCACACCTTGATCTGTATGGACTGCTGGACGCAGAAGTCGGGATGGCCTGGCACTTCGTTGTGAGTCACGAAGGTACTCTCCAGCCGGGCCAGTTCGACTTGTAGTTGCTCGAAACGTTTGCGTTTGTCCATTAGTCCCTCACTATGAAAGCCACTTCCGCATAAGGTGGTTTATTATCGGCTGCAAGGCTGGAAAAAGTAGGTCCCCCAGATGCCGCATGCCCATGTGGGTAGCCAGTGATTTCGCCTCCAGAGGTGTCCTGCCTCCAATCAGCGGTTAGGGCGGAGACGGTGTGAGTATGGGTACCCCCGGAGTGGATATGGGTATCAGATCCGCCAGTTCCTCCACCGCTTGTACTCGTGTTGGCAACGTGCTTAATGAACCGAGATCTACAATCTGGCTTAGCTGTGTACCCCGCGGGGTTCCCGTTGATGAAAGAACCGCCGTCGCACAACTGGTACGCGGATGGTATTGCCGCCAACGTGCCCGACCACGCAAGCACGGTTCCCCTCGGCACCTGCAGAACGTCCACTATGTCAGCCGCTCTTACTTTGCCCTCGGGGCGTGCTGCGGTGCCCGAACCGTGCCCCACGAAGCAGATGTAGTGGCTTGTGGCATATGCGGGTTCATGGTTCGGTGCCTCGGGGGTCGTGATGCTGCCTGCCGTTAGCGTGTGGTTGTGACCGGCTTGGGAACGATAGCCAGATGTATCACAAAGACCCCAACCTGCCGAGATGTCAGCCGCTCCGGTTAGATGACTGTGGGATACGTTATGGTTATGGGTCAAGTTTCCGCCCGTAGCGCCAGGGTCACTCCCCGCCACCGCACCTCGCAGGTACTTCCCGAGCAGATTGGGTGCTACTACGCCGTTTGCGATCGATCCATCGCATTTAGCCCATCCCGCAGGTGCGGTTGTCGTAAACCACGCACCGATCACGCCCCGGGGAGGAAGCGCGTCCTCTGCGAAGGCGGAGATTGTGAGCAACCCTCGGGGGCTAAGCATGTAGCCATAAGTACGGCACGCTTCTCGCCAGGCAGTCCGGCGGGAGGTGCCTGGGATGGTTATCGTGCATCTGACAGACGCGCAACGGCAGGAACTGCGACGGATGAGTCGGCAGGGAG
>JAMCTB010000187.1:0-4652 GCA_023380955.1 Chloroflexota bacterium
ACGGGAACTAGGACCTAACCCCCTCCCCGTGTCGGGGAGGGGGCGTGGGGGAGAGGTCTGTCTCCGCTCACACCACGTGGAGGTCGTCGGCGATCACATGGGCTCCGCTGACCTCCCGGGCCACTCCCTCCGCCTCGGTCCTCGCCTCGGCGCTGGTGACGCTGCCCTCCAGGTGGATGACTCCCCCGATGATCATCACCCGGATCTCCGTCGCCGCGGCCTGGAGTCGCTCCAACACGGCATTGGCCACCCGGTGGGCCAGCATCGCATCCCGCTCCGCCCGGGGCGCCGATTCGACGGCCCCCATAGTACGAAGGAAGTCGCCGCTCCATCGGATGAAGCCCTCCTCCATCCCCCGCCTCGCCTCCAGGGAGAGATCCACCACCGGCCGGGGAATGCAGGCGGGTCTCCTGAACGCCACCCAGGCCAGAAACCCCGCCAACACCGCCAACATAGTCACCCCTCTGCTCCCCACGGGCTCCACCTCCTCCTGCCGTCTACTGCCTTTCCGACCATCTCGCCAGCAAAGGACATACCACACCTCACCCTCCACAACCTCTTGCCTCCAGGGGGCTGAGCCGCTACCATAGGGCAACGCAGCGACTTCCCCCAGCAATCTCACCACCTGGATCCAATCCTTTTGGAAAAGAAGCCTTCCAACCGCCAGAGGACCAGCCGGAGCGGCAGCCCCGCCGCTGCGTCTCCGGCCCGAAGCCGCGGTCGCAGCCCCTTGAAGGAGCAATCGGCCAGCCTGGAGGTGGGCCGAGGCGGCCAGGCCGCCCTGACGCGCCGGTCGCGCTCCTCTGCCAGGTCCCAGGCCGGCAGGGTACAGATGGGGCCACCCCGGATAGTACGGCTGATAGCCTATGGGGTGCTGCTGCTGCTGGCGGCGAAGGTGACCTTCATGGCATGGGAAGCGGTGAGCGCTCGCCGCGCCGAGCTGCACCAGAAGCCGGGCACGGTGGAGAGCAGCTTCCAGCCCCTGCCGGTGGTGAAGGGCGGGCAGGACCGCTGGACCGATGCCAGTCTAGCCAGATCGATCGACAAGGCCATCAGCCCTTCGGTGGGCACCGCCGGCATCTACGTGAAGAGCCTCAACACCGGCGCGACGGCCACCGAGCAGGAGGACCGCGTCTTCCTCTCGGCCAGCCTCTTCAAGGTCCCGATCCTGGTGGAGCTGCTGCGGCAGCAGAGCCTCGGGATGTCGGACATGAACACGACGATCCGCCTCCAGCAGAAACACTGGTCCGACGGGGCCGGGGTGCTCCAGGCACAGATAGGCAAGGAGTTCCAGGTCCACGAGCTGGTGGATTACATGATCCGGGTCAGCGACAACGTGGCAGCCCTGGCCCTCCTGGACCTGGTGGGCACCGACAACGTGAACCTCACACTGCAGGCCAACGGCCTGGAGAAGACCCGGCTGCGGATCGGCCAGAGCTCCCGAGACTGGGGAGGGCGGCCCGGCGAGAACACCGTCACCGCCCGGGAGATGGGTCTCCTGCTGGAGAAGCTGGCCACCGGAAAGATCCTGAACGATCGCTACACCAAGGAGGCGATCCGGCTGCTCAGCCTGCAGCAGCAGGTGTCGTGGCTGCCCGCGCTGCTGCCCCCTGGGGTGAAAGTGGCCCACAAGAGCGGCGAGCTCCCAGGGGTGCGCCACGACGCCGGCATCGTGTACGGCAGCCGCAGCCAGTTCGTCGCGGTAGTCCTCACCTCCGATCTGGGCGACTACGACGAGGGCGCCCAATCCATCGCCCGGGTCGCCAAGGTCGCCTACGACTACCTCGAAACCGGGAAGCGTAGTAACAGGTAGAATCCCGCTTGATGTAGGGCACGTGGTGCGAGCGAGCACAGCGCCACGCCGCCGGACGATGGTTTGGCTGGCGTAGGGCGGGGCCCTGTGCCCCGCCGCCCGACTCCCCCAAACTGCTACAATAGAGGGTGATGCTTCACGCTACTGACGTCTCCAAGTACTTCGGCGGCGATACGATCCTGGACGGGATCAGCCTCGAGCTGAGGCCGGGCGAGCGGGTAGCCCTGGTGGGCCCCAACGGCGCCGGCAAGTCCACCCTTCTCCGCATCCTCCTGGGCGAACTGGAACCCGACGCCGGCCGGCTACACCGTGCATCGGGCAGCACCATCGCCTATCTTCCCCAGGATGCCGGCGTCACGCCGGGCCGCACCCTCTACCGGGAGATGCTATCCCTCTTCGAGAACGTGGTCGCCCTGGAGGCCGAGCAGCGGCGGCTGGAGGAGGAGATGGCCGGGGCCGAGCCCGAGTCGCCGGAGCTGATGAAGCTGGTGGAGGCCCACGCCGAGCTGCACAGCGAGTTCGAGCGACGGGGTGGCTACACCCTGGAGGCGGAGATCGGCCGGGTCCTGTACGGCTTGGGCTTCACCATGGAGGACTACGAGAAGCGGGTGGAGCAGTTCAGCGGCGGCTGGCAGATGCGGATCGCCCTGGCCAGGCTGCTGCTGCAGCGCCCAGACGTCCTGCTGCTGGACGAGCCCACCAACCACCTGGACCTTAGAGCCACCGAATGGCTGGAGGGCTACCTGCGCCAGTACCGGGGCGCCGTGATGGTCGTCTCCCACGACCGCTACTTCCTGGACCTGGTGACCGGCCGAACCCTTGAGCTCCAACGGGGCCATCTGCAGGAGTACCCGGGCAACTACAGCTACTACGCCAAGGAGAGGGTCCGCTGGCAGCGAGAGCAGGAATCGGCTTTCAAGCGGCAGCAGAGCTATCTGACCCGCCAGCAGGCCTTCATCGACCGGTTCCACGCCGACAAGAGGCGTTCCAGCCAGACCAAGAGCCGGGAGAAGCTGCTGGAGAAGATGGAGCGGGTCGACGCCCCCACCGGTCCCCAGAAGACCATCAAGTTCCGCTTCCCTCCCTCCACCCCCAGCGGCCGTAAGGTCTTCGAGATGAAGGGGGCAGGGAAGGGCTACGACGGGAAGAGGGTGTTCCAGGGCTGCGACCTGCTGGTGGAGAAGGGGGACCGGGTGGCGCTGGTGGGCCCCAACGGGGCGGGCAAATCCACGCTCCTCCGCCTGCTGGCCAGTCTGGAGAAGCCCGACGTCGGGATCCTCTCGCTGGGAGCCAACGTGCTGCGGGCCCACTACGCCCAGGACCAGTCGGAGAGCCTCACCGAGTCCAACACGGTCCTCCAGGAGCTCTACACCGCCGCCCCACGGGATTGGACCCTGGAGGACGTTCGCTCCATGCTGGGCCGCTTCCTCTTCAGCGGCGACGACGTGTACAAGCCGATCGCGGTGCTGAGCGGAGGGGAGCGGAGCCGGCTCGCCCTGGCCAAGATGCTGCTGCGCCCCTCCAACGTCCTGCTGCTGGACGAGCCCACCAACCACCTGGACGTGGGGGCTCGGGAGACCCTGGAGGAGGCGCTGTCCGAGTACCCCGGCACCCTCGTGCTGGCCTCTCACGACCGCTACCTGATCGACAAGCTGGCCAACAAGGTGGTGGAGATCGAGGGCGAGCGGGTCACCCTCTACCCGGGCAACTACACCAACTACCGGGAGAAGAAGGCTCTGGAGCTGGCTGCGCCCGACGGACGGGAAGACAGGGAGACGGGGAGACGGGGAGACACCGAGAAGCTGCGGCCCTCACCGCGGCCCTCTCCCAGAGGGAAGGGGAGGGAACGCAGGACCCCGGACGCGGCGCTCAGCCCCCGGCAGCTGCAGAAGGATCTGGCGGCCGTGGAGAGGGAGATCATCACGGCCGAGGAACGGGTGGCCGAGCTGGGGCAGATGCTGGCCTCCCCCGAGCTGTTCGCCGAGCGCGAGAGGTCGGAGCCGCTGCTGGCCGAGTACACACTGCTCACCGCCCGGCTGCCCGAGCTGAATCAGCGCTGGGAGGAGTTGGGCAACCTGCTGGCCGAGGCCGAAGTCTAGCCGTGGAGCCGCAGGGGCCGGCATAAGCCCACCTCGCACGGACCTTGCGTTGTGGGGACCCCTGCCCACGTACGGGACAGGAAGGCCCGGCTGGTGTCGGGCCATGCCTCCAAAGCGAGAGTCCGAGGAAAGGACGGGTACCGATGAGGGTAGCAGACGTGATGACCAAGGAGGTGGTAACGGCCTGCGCCGACGCCACGATCCGCGACGTCGCCGAACTGATGGCGAAGAACAACGTGGGCACCGTGATCATCACCGACCGCGACGGCAGGCTAGAGGGTCTCGTGACCGACCGCAAGCTGGTCACGGACTGCATTGCCAAGGGCTGCGACCCCTCCGCCTCCCGCATCGACGAGATCATGACGGGCAAGCTGCCGGGCCCCCTGGGGCTCGCGACGGCGACCCCCGACATGGACATCCTGGACGCCGCCAAGCAGTTGGGCCAGAGGCACGTCCGCAGGATGCCGGTGGTGGAGGACGGCGGCCGCGTGGTCGGCGTGCTGTCGGAGGCCGACCTGGCCGACGAAGTGAAAGAGGCCGTGGACGGCCTGTTGGAGGAGATCTCCAAGGCCGAGAAGTAAGGCAGACGGTCTGTAGGGGCGATCCTTGTGATCGCCCATGGGGGCGAATACGAGATTCGCCCCTACCCCCGCAGCACCCTGGCGGCCACCGCGTCCCCCATCTCGGAGGTGCCCACCAGGGTGGTCCCCTCCTCCCAGATGTCCCTGGTGCGGACGCCG
>JAMCTB010000187.1:4662-15344 GCA_023380955.1 Chloroflexota bacterium
GTGGTCGGCGTGCTGTCGGAGGCCGACCTGGCCGACGAAGTGAAAGAGGCCGTGGACGGCCTGTTGGAGGAGATCTCCAAGGCCGAGAAGTAAGGCAGATGATTCTGTAGGGGCGGGATTATCCCGCCCCTACCCCCGCAGCACCCTGGCGGCCACCGCGTCCCCCATCTCGGAGGTGCCCACCAGGGTGGTCCCCTCCTCCCAGATGTCCCTGGTGCGGACGCCGTCGGCCACCGCCCCCTCCACGGCCCTTTCCACGGCTGCGGCAGCCTCAGGCATGTCCAGGGAGTGCCTCAGCAGCATGGCCGCGCTCAGAATGGTGGCCAGGGGATTGATCACGTTCTTGCCGGCCAGGGTGGGTGCCGACCCGTGGATCGGCTCGTACAGTCCCAGCCTCCCCTCTCCCAGGCTGGCCGAGGGGAGCATGCCGATGGAGCCGGCGATCTGGGAGGCCTCGTCGGTCAGGATGTCGCCGAAGGTGTTCTCGGTGACCAGCACGTCGAAGTCCCGGGGCGCTCGGATCAGGGCCATGGAGCAGGAGTCCACCAGGGCATGCTCCAGCTTGACGTCCGGGTAATCCCCGGCGACTCGCTCGGCGACCCTCCTCCAGAGGCGGGAGTTCTCCAGCACGTTGGCCTTGTCCACCGACGTGACCTTCTTCCGCCGCCCCCTGGCCAGCTCGAAGGCCATCCGCACCACCCGCTCTATCTCCCGCTCGGAGTAGACCATGGTGTCCACGGCCACCAGCCCCTCGGGGGTCTCACGGGTCTCGCTCGGTTTGCCGAAGTAGAGCCCGCCGGTCAGTTCCCGAACGAAGAGGAGGTCGGTGCCCTTCACCACCTCGGGCTTGACGGGCGAGGCACCCACCAGGGGCTCGAGCAGTCTCACAGGCCGCAGGTTGGCGAATAGACCGAGCCCCTTGCGGATCGCCAGCAGACCCTGCTCCGGCCGCACCTTGGTCCGGGGATCATCGTACTTGGGATCCCCCACGGCGCCCAGCAGCACTGCGTCGCTGCGACGCGCCGCCTCGACGACCTCCGGGAGCAGCGGGACGCCGTGGGCCGCGATGGCCGAGCCCCCGATCAGCTCCGTCTTGAAGGCGAGCTTGGTCCCGAAGCGCTGGCCCATGGCGCGCAGCACCTTCACGGCCTCGTTCACCACCTCGGGGCCACTGCAGTCTCCAGGAAGCAGAAGGATCTCGGGCACGTCGCGACCTCCGTTTGCTCGTTCGTTCGTTCCAATCCTCACCCTGTTCCAGGACAGGATGCCGGCGCACCTCGGAGATGGCCAGGGCTCCCCAGGGCGCGGACGGATTGTGCCATCATGCCCCCGCCGATGCAACCCCGCCCCCTCGGTGTTGCATCGGTCTGCCCAGAAACGCTATCCTTGCACCCTGCGGGAGCTTCTCTCGCTTGCCGGCACACGGGGGCTCGCTTTTCCAATTACCCATCCTGCCGATCGCCCTGATCCCTGGCGGATGCGGAAACGGGTGCACCGTAGAGGCCAAGAGGCTGTTACCCTGCCGCCGTCTCCACCCCACACGAAGAACAGCTTCGAACTGGGATGCGCCGGCGCTCGGGCCATCCGGCAGCAGCGAGAGCCCTGACAACAGCTATGGGGGGAGTTGGATGGGCACACCGTTGCGCGTCCTCTTAGTGGAGGACTATGAGGCCGACGCCGAACTCGTCCTGCTGGAACTGCGGCGCGGCGGCTACGACCTCACGGTCGAACGGGTCGACACCTCCAACTCCATGGCTCGCGCTTTGGAGGAGGAAAGCTGGGACCTGGTCATCTCCGACTACGTGATGCCCAGCTTCAGCGGGTTGGCTGCCCTCGCCCTCCTGAAGAAGACAGAGATCGACATCCCCTTCATCGTCGTTTCGGGCAAGATCGGTGAGAACGTCGCGGTGGAGGCCATGAAGGCCGGAGCCCACGACTACATCATGAAGGACAACCTGGCGAGGCTGGCCCCCGCCATCCAGCGCGAGTTGAACGATGCCGCGATCCGGAAGGAACGGCGGCAGATGGAGGAGCAGCTCCAGAGGGCTCAGCGGCTGGAGCTGGCCGGAAGGATCGCCGCCCAGGTAGCCCACGATTTCACCAATCTCCTCTCACCGCTCTTCGGGTATCCCCAAATCATCAAGAAGCTGCTGCCGGTGGAACATCCCGCGGTCAAGTACTGCGATGCTTTACTGAACAACGTCCGGCAGATGTCCGCCATCAACGAGGACCTGCTCACCCTGGGCAGGAGAGGTCGCTCTCACCAGGAAACGACGGAGATGAACTACGTGGTGCAGCAGGCCCTGGGGCAGATGTACGAACGAGCGGCGGCCGTCACCGTGGAGGCCCACCTGACTCCCGACCTTCACACAGTCAGCGGCTCGCCGGCCCAGCTTCTTCGGGTTGTCGTCAACCTGATCTCCAACGCCCTGGAGGCCATGGGGGATGGCGGAACCCTCACCCTGAGGACCGAGAACGTCCGGCAAGAAAGGCCCTTCGGCCGCTACAACCGCATCGAGGCTGGAGAGTACGTCAGGCTGGAGGTTGGCGACACCGGTCTAGGCATCCCCAACGAGATCGCCAACAGGATCTTCGACCCCTTCTTCACCACCAAGCGCACCGACGAGCAGAAGGGCTCGGGCCTCGGCCTCAGTATCGTCCAGACGATCGTATCCGACCACCAGGGCTACGTCGACCTGGAGACCACCCTCGGAGAAGGTACCAGTTTCAGCATATACCTCCCCATCCATCGGGAAACTGCGCGAGAGACGCCGGCCGAGACCACCCAGGGAGGAGCCGGCGCCCTGGCCAAGTGAGAACCCTATCGACCAGAGCGCCGGAAGGGCTCCGGTCGACAGGACGGCCACGCCGGCCGAGAGGCTTCCGAAACGCTCAGATCGGAGAAGGCGACGATGGAAGACGGAACGCGACCCAGCGGCATCGACTGCCTGGGCACCATCCCCTGGGGCACCCACCTCTGCCAGTTCTACGAGTCCAAGCAGGACCTGGCCGATTCGCTGGTCTCCTATTTCGCGGCCGGCCTGGAGAACAACGAGTTCTGCATGTGGGTCACCTCGGAGCCGCTGGCGGCGCCAGAGGCCGAGGCGGCTGCCAGGAAGGCGATACCGGATTTCGATCGCTATCTCCGGCGTGAGCAGATAGAGATCGTTCCCCACACAGAGTGGTATCTGAAGGGCGGAAGCTTCGACCTCCGCAGGGTGCTAGACGGATGGGTCGATAGACTGAATCGGGCGCTGGCACGGGGCTACGAGGGCATCCGGCTTACGGGCAACACGGCCTGGCTGGAACGGCGAGATTGGAGCAGTTTCGTCGATTATGAGGGGCAGATCAACGACGTCATCGGCAACCTGCGCATGATCGCGCTGTGCAGCTACTCCCTGGCCAGGTGCAGCGGATCGGACGTCCTGGAGGTGATACGCAACCACCGGTTTGCCCTCATCCGGCAGGAGGGCCGGTGGGATCTGGTCGAGAGCTCAGAGCTGAGAAGAACGAAGGAGGCGCTTCAGGAAAGCGAGGCTCGCTTCCGCCGCCTGGCGGACAACGCGCCCGACATCATTCTACGCTACGACCTGAAGCCGAGACGTCGCCTCAGCTACGTGAGTGCGGCCGCAGCCGGCATCCTGGGCTTCGCCCCCGGGGAGCTCTACCACAACCCGGCTCTCTTTTTGGAAACCCTCCTCACGCCCGACCGAGAGGCATTGAGCGCCGTGCTGGAGTCCGATTCCGGTTCGGGGCCTGCTGTCCTGCGATGCGTCCACAAGGCCGGGCACCAGGTCTGGCTGGAGGTGCGCTCGGTTCCACTTCTCGACGACCGCGGCGAACTGGTGGCGGTGGAGGCGATCGCCAGAGACGTCACCGAGCACCAGCAGGCTGAGCAGGGACTGAGAGAAACCCGGGATTACCTGGAGAAGCTTTTCAACTACGCCAACGCCCCAATTATCGTGTGGGACCCTGCCTTCAGGATCACCCGCTTCAACCACGCCTTCGAGCACCTCACCGGCTACGCGGCCGGCGAGGTCATCGGCGGGGAATTGAGTATCCTCTTCCCGAAGCCTACCCGTGAGGAGTCGCTGGACAAGATCGCTCGCACGTTGAGTGGCGAGTATTGGGAATCCGTGGAGATCCCTATCCTGCGCCAAGATGGGGAAACCCGAGTGGCCCTGTGGAACTCGGCCAACATCTATGCCGAGGACGGCAATACGCTGGTAGCCACCATCGCCCAGGGGCAGGACATCACCGAGCGCAAGCAGGCGGAGGAGCAGCTCCGGAAGCTTTCGCAGGCCGTCGAACAAAGCCCGGCCACCGTCGTGATCACCGACCTCAAGGGCACCATCGAGTACGTCAATCCCAAGTTCACTCAGATCACCGGCTATACCCCTGAGGAGGCAATCGGGCAGAACCCCAGGATCCTGAAGTCGGGAGAGATGTCGCCCGAGGACTACGAGCAGCTCTGGAGAACCATCACCGCCGGCGGCGAATGGCGCGGTGAATTCCACAACCGCAAGAAGAACGCCGAGCTGTACTGGGAGTTCGCCTCCATCTCGCCGATTCGGGACCCCGAGGGCAACATCACCCACTTCCTGGCCGTCAAGGAGGACATAACCGAGCGAAAGCGGGCCGAAGAGGAGATCCGGAAGCTGAACGCGGACCTCACGCGGCGGGCCCTGGAGATGGACGCCATCAACGGGGAGCTGGAGGCCTTCAGCTACTCCGTATCCCACGACCTGCGGGCACCGCTGAGGGGCATCGATGGCTTCAGCCAGGCTCTTCAGGAGGAGTACGGCGATCGATTGGACGAGCAGGGCAGGCACTACCTGGAGCGAGTGCGGGCAGCCAGCCGGAGGATGGCACAGCTCATCGACGACATGCTCACCCTGTCTCGGGTGACTCGCGGCGAGATGCGCCGCGAGGAGGTAGATCTCAGCGGTCTGGCGCGCACCGTCGCCACAGAGCTTCAGAAGATGCAGCCGGAGCGCCAGGTGAAGTTCGACATCCATCCCGACGTGGTGGCCTACGGTGATGCACGGCTCCTGGGCGGGGTGCTGGAGAACCTGCTGGGCAACGGATGGAAATTCACCAGCCAGCACCCCCAGGCGAGGATAGAGTTCGGCGTCCTCCATCAGGAGGGCGAGGAGGTCTACTTCGTGCGCGACGACGGGGCCGGATTCGACATGGCCTACGCCGACAAGCTGTTCGGGGCCTTCCAGCGGCTGCACGCCCAGACCGAGTTCCCCGGCACCGGCATCGGCCTGGCTACAGTCCAGCGGATCGTACTTCGCCACGGGGGCCGGGTCTGGGCAGAGGGCGCCGTCGAGCGAGGAGCCACTTTCTACTTCACACTGTAGCGGCCAAGAGGTCGGTAACCCCCGTTGGACTGGCGAGAAGGAGGCGGAATGAACGAGAAGACCATCCTACTGATTGAGGACAATCCCGACGATGTGGATCTGACCCTGCGAGCCTTCAAGAAGAGCAACATCCTGAACGAGGTGGTGGTGGCCCGAGACGGGGTCGAGGCACTGGACTACCTGCTGGGCACCGGCGCATACGCGGACCGCGGCGTCGCCGTGCCCCAGGTCATACTGCTGGATCTGAAGCTGCCCAGGATCGACGGGCTAGAGGTGCTGCGGCGCATGCGGGCCAACCAGCGGACGCGGCTTCTGCCCGTGGTAGTGTTGACGTCCTCCCGAGAAGAGCAGGACATGGTCAGCTCCTACCGCTTGGGCGCCAACAGCTACATTCGTAAGCCGGTGGATTTCGACCAGTTCCTTTCTGCGGTGCAGCAGCTGGGGCTGTACTGGCTGCTGCTGAACGAGACCCCGCCGCCCCGAAAGACGGAGTAGCGCGGGCGCGGAACCCCCTTCGGTGATGCCGAGCGAAGCGAAGCATCTCCTGTGCCGAGACCCTTCGCTTCGCTCAGGTCGACGATGATCAGCCGCGCAACCTCTTCCGGGTGTAGTTCACCAGGCCGCCGGCGTTGATGATCCCCAGCATGAAGTCGGGGTAGCGGCTGGCCCGGAACAGCTTGCCGGTCCGGCGGTTGAGCACCGTGCCCTCGCTCAGATCCACCTCCAGCTCGTCCCCTTTCTCCACGTCCTCGTCGATCCCCTCGCACTCCACCACCGGCAGTCCGACGTTTATGGCGTTGCGATGGAAAATGCGAGCGAAGGAGGGGGCGATCACCGCGGCGATGCCCGAGGCCTTGATGGCCACGGGGGCATGCTCCCTGGAGGAGCCGATGCCGAAGCTGCGGCCAGCCACGATCAGGTCGCCGACCCGCACCTCCCTGGTGAAGGAGGTGTCCAGATCCTCCATGCAGTGCTTGGCTAGCTCCGCCGGCCGGAACTCCGTCAGGTAGCGGGCTGGGATGATTACGTCGGTATCTACGTTGGGCCCGTACTTCCAGGCTCGACCAACTAGCTTCATGCTACCTCCTCCGGATGAGCGATCCGACCCATGATCGCGGAGGCTGCCGCCACCCCAGGGCTGGCCAGGTACACCTCCGACTCCGGATGCCCCATCCGGCCCCGGAAGTTCCGGTTGCTGGTGCTGACACACCGCTCGCCCGCCGCCAGCACCCCCATGTGGCCACCCATGCAGGGCCCGCAGGTGGAAGTGCTCACCGAGCAGCCTGCCTCCATCAGCACGTCGATGATCCCCTCCTGGAGGGCCTGCCGGTAGATGGTGGGGGTGGCCGGGATCACCATGCAGCGAACGTCCGGGTGAACCTTCTTCCCCCTCATGAGGCCGGCGGCGATGCGGAGATCCGAGAGCCAGCCATTGGTGCAGGCGCCGATGAAAGCCTGATCGATGGTGGTCCCGGACACCTCTCGGACCGGCTTGACGTTGGAGGGCAGGAAGGGAGCCGCCACCACCGGCTCCAGGCCGCTCAGATCCACCTCTACCGTGTCCAGATACCGGGCGCCGGGGTCCGCCTCGTGGACGGTGTAGGGACGCTGGAACCGGCCAGCCAGGAACTCCCGGGTCCGACCGTCGACGGGGAACAGCCCGACCTTGCCCTGGGCCTCGGTGGTCATGTTGGCCATGGTGAAGCGGTCCTCCATGGTCAGATCGGCCACCCCATCGCCATGGTACTCCATGGAGAGGTAGTTGGCCCCCTCCACCCCGATGCGGCCGATGATGTGGAGGATCACGTCCTTGCCGACCACCCAGGGCGCCCGGCGACCCTTCAGCACTACCTTCAGGGTGTGGGGCACCTTCATCCACACCTCACCGGTGGCCCACGATACCCCCATGTCGGTGTGCCCAACCCCACAGGAAAAGGTGCCGACGGCCCCATAGGTGCAGGTGTGGGAATCGGCGCCGATCACCACCTCGCCCGGCCCCACCAGCCCTTGCTCGGGCAGCAGGGCGTGCTCGATCCCCGCCGGGCCACCCTCGAAGAAGTGCTTGATCCCCTGGGCCCGGGCGAACTCCCGCGAAGCCTTGGCGTTGGTGGCGGCCGCGATGTCCTTGGCAGGACAGAAGTGGTCCATCACCAGGACCACCCGGTCGGCATCCCACACACGCTCGACCCCCAGCCGCTGGAACTCCTCGATGGCCGGAGGAGCAGTGATGTCGTTAGCCATGGCCACGTCGACCTGCACGTTCAGCAGGTCGCCGGCCTCTACTTCCCTTCGCCTGCCGTGGGCGGCAAGGATCTTCTCCGCAACGGTTTGAGGCATGTTACCTCCACTTGGAGTGCGGTGGCTTGCCACCGCTTTGGATCGCCGCGGCTCGATGCGGCAACGGCCAGTGGCGGTAGGACGAGACCCACGCCACCACCGTGACATCGCCCGCCGGGCGGCGGGGCACAGGGCCCCGCCCTTATGTATTGTACCTTAAGACTGCTGCCACAACCCGCTGCCCACCGGGGCAGTGCCCCCGAAGGCCGCCCGAGAGGACTTCCGCCGCGGGCGCTCCACCGGCTTCTCGGCCACGACCTCGGCCTGGCCGGCCATCCCCACGGCCACGACCGGCCGGTTGGCCATCACCTTGTTCAGCGCCGTCACGTAGGCTTTCACCGAAGCCACCACGATGTCCGTGTCCGCCCCGTGGCCCACGAAGCTCTTCCCATCGTCCTGGATCCGCAGCGTCACCTCGCCCAGGGCGTCGATGCCGCCGGTCACACCGTGGACGGTGTACTCCATCAGCCTGACCGGCACCCGGGAGATCTTGTCCACGGCCTTGTAGGCCGCGTCGACGGGCCCGGTCCCCATGGCGACGGCCCGCTCGATGGTGCCATCGGGCTTCACCAGCTCCGCCGTCGCGGTCGGAACCAGACCGGTGCCGCAGGAAACCTGGATCAGCTGGATCTTGAAGAACTCCGGCACCGGCCGGATCTCGTCCGCCACGATCGCTTCCAGGTCCCGGTCGGAGACCTCCTTCTTCTTGTCGGCGATCTCCTTGAAGCGGGCGAAGGCCTTGTTCAGCTCTTCGGTGGAGAGCTTGTAGCCCAGCTCCTCCAGCCGGACTCGGAGGGCATGGCGGCCCGAGTGCTTGCCCATCACCAGGGAGCTCTTGGCCAGACCGATCGACCGGGCATCCATGATCTCGTAGGTGGAGCGCTCCTTGAGCACCCCGTCCTGGTGAATGCCCGACTCGTGGGCGAAGGCGTTGCCGCCCACGATCGCCTTGTTGGGCTGGACGGGAATGCCGGTGTAGCTGCTCACCATCCGGCTGGTCTTGTAGATCTGGGTGGTGTTGATGCCCGTGGTGGCCCGGTACAGGTCCTTGCGGGTGTGGAGGGCCATCACCACTTCCTCCAGGGAGGCGTTGCCCGCCCTCTCGCCGATGCCGTTGACGGTGCACTCCACCTGTCGGGCTCCGGCCACCACGGCGGCGAGGCTGTTGGCCGTGGAAAGCCCCAGGTCGTTGTGGCAGTGGACCGATATGATCGCCTGGTGGATGTTGGGGACGTTCTCCTGGATGCCCCGGATCAGCCCGGCGAACTCGCCCGGCAGGGCGTAGCCCACGGTGTCGGGGACGTTCACGGTGGTGGCGCCGGCCCCGATGGCCACCGCCAGCGCCCTGTAGACAAACTCGGGATCGGTGCGGCTGGCATCCATGGGGGAGAACTCCACGTCCATGCAGTAGCCTTTGGCTCTCCTGACCATGGCGTCTATGGTCTCCAGCGCCTCATCCCGGCTCTTTCGGAACTGGTGCACCAGGTGGATGTCGGAGGTGGACATGAAGGTGTGGATGCGAGGTGTCTCCGCCTCCCGGATCGCCTCCCACGCCCTGTCGATGTCCTCGGGTACCGCCCGCGCGAGGCCACAGACCACGACCCCCTTAAGATCCCGAGCGATCCTTCGGACGGCCTCGAAGTCGTCCGGCGAGGCGATGGGGAAGCCGGCCTCGATGATGTCCACCCCCAACCAGACCAGTTGCCTGGCGATCTCCAGCTTCTCGTCCGAGGTCAGGGAAGCCCCAGGCGATTGCTCCCCGTCCCGCAGGGTCGTGTCGAAGATGTATACCCGATCCTCCATGTCTCTGCCTCCCGAATTGTATTGGCGGCGCGCAGCGCCGCCAATACAATTCAACTACTACTACTTCTTGTTCAACCAGGTCATCATGGAGCGCAGCTCCTTGCCTACTACCTCGACGGGATGCTGGGTCTCCCTGCGCCGCATGGCCAGGAAGTTTGCCCGGCCGCCGGCGTTGTTCTCCTGGATCCACATGCTGGCCCAGGTGCCGTCCTGGACCTCCTTCAGGATCTTCCGCATGGACTCCCGAACGTGCTCGTCGATCACCTTGGGGCCAGCCGTGTAGTCGCCCATCTCGGCGGTGTCGCTGACCGGGTAGCGCATCAGGCTGAAACCGCCCCGATAGATCAGGTCCACGATCAGCTTCAGCTCGTGCAGACACTCGAAGTAGGCCGATTCCGGCGCGTAGCCGGCCTCGATCAGCGTGTCGAAGCCCGCCTTGATCAACTCCGTGACACCACCACACAGCACCGCCTGCTCGCCGAAGAGATCGGTCTCCGTCTCCTCCCGGAAGGTGGTCTCCAACACACCGGCTCGAGTGGAGCCGATCCCCTTGGCGTAGGCCAGGGCGTTCTGATAGGCCTTGCCGCTGGCATCCTGTTGGACGGCGATGAGGGCAGGCACGCCAGCACCCTGGGTGTACACCTCCCGCATCATGTGGCCGGGGGCCTTGGGAGCGATCATGCTGACGTCTACGAAGTCGGGTGGGATGATCTGGTTGAAATGAATGTTGAAGCCGTGGGCAAACATCAGGGTGTTGCCCGGCTTGAGGTGAGGACGGATGGACTCCTGGTACAGCTTCGCCTGGGTCTGGTCGGGCACAACGATCATAATAGTGTCGGCGGCCTCGGCGGCCTGGGCCACGGCCATCACCTTCAGCCCCTCGGCCTCGGCCTTGGCCCAGGAGGGGCTGCCCTCATAGAGGCCAACCACCACGTTGCACCCGCTCTCCTTGAGGTTCAGCGCATGCGCGTGGCCCTGGCTGCCGTAGCCCATCACCGCGATGGTTTTCCGCGCCAGCAAACCCAAGTCCGCGTCGGAGTCGTAATAGATCTTTGGCATTCCCTGCTTTCTCCTCCTGTCTTGCTATCAGCTATCAGCCCCTGGATCCTTGTTAGCCCGGCCCTTCAGGGCCGCGAGGAGGTCCATTCCCTGGGGACACCCCAGGCCCCCGCCATA
>JAMCTB010000188.1:0-4354 GCA_023380955.1 Chloroflexota bacterium
GCGGTGGATAGTGAGCCAACAAGTGGGCTCATCAACTGTCCCGTACCCCTCCAACTGCGAAACAGGAGAGCCGTACTGGGACAGGCTCCATGCGTCGCCCCTACACTTTCAAGGCGCAGGGCGGGGTCCTGGACCCCGCCCTGCGATGGTTTTGCGGACGTAGGGTGGCCCGCGGCTTCACAGCCTTCCCACACCGCCTTCACGGGATGTTCACATCCAGTGGGTAACATTCATGCCAGATAGGGACGCGGGAACCACGGATGTGGATGACTTGGCGGAAGGAGATACTGCTATGAAAGGCAAGATAGCGGCGCTGGCCACGGTGGTGGCCATAGCAGCCGTGGGGCTTCTTACGGCCGGCACGGTCTTCGCCCAGGTGGCTGGGCCGGGTTGGGGCTTCGGTCGCGGCGGGATGATGGGCGGCTGGTGGAACCAGGGCCAGCCCAGCGGCAACCCCCTCTCCATCGACCAGGCCGAGCAGGCGGTCCGCCAGTACGTGGCGAATAGCGGCTACCAGGGGCTGGCGCTGAGCGAGATCATGGAGTTCGACAACAACTTCTACGCCAACTTCAAGGAGAAGGATACCGGGGTTCACGCCATCGAGTTGCTGGTGGACCGCTACGGCGGGGCCGTCTACCCCGAGATGGGACCCAACATGATGTGGAACGTCAAGTACGGCCACATGGGAGGGGGCTTCGGCGGGATGATGGGCCGCGGCTTCGGCTGGGGCGGGAACACCGCCCCGACGGCCGACATGCCGGTGAAGCCCGACCAGGCGACCCAGCTGGCCAACGACTACCTGGCCCAGGCCCTTCCCGGGACCACCGCTAAGGACCCCGAGACCTTCTACGGCTACTACACCATGGACACCCTCGAGGATGGCAAGACCACCGGAATGCTGAGCGTCAACGGCTACACCGGCCAGGTCTGGTACCACAGCTGGCACGGCACCTTCATCCAGGACAAGGACTTCGAAGAGTAGCCATCCGGCGGGCCACGAAGGGGCGGCGGAGAGATCCGGCTGCCCCTTTTCTGTGCGCTCCGGAGGGCGAACTACTCCAGACCCCCCCTCACGCGACGAGGAGGGGTTGCACAGGCTTTCCCTCCCCCCGCATCCCTGCTAGAATAGTTGTGCACTTTGCACAAGCGCCCTCCATGGGGCGCGCGGACTTGATCGGGGAGAGGGAAATGGCGGTCACCGTAGAGGAACTCCTTCAACTATCGCTTCCGGCCGGCAGCCGTGTGGTGGCCGGGCGGTCCGGGTTGGGTCGCGAGGTCACCTGGGCTCGCTCCCTCCGCCCCCGTCCCCCCGCCTTCGAGGCGCTGGAGGGGGGCGAGTTGACCCTCCTCTCCAGCGTCCAGCTCAGCCTCCTCCACGAGTCGATGACCCTCGCCTACGTGGTGGCCCGACTGGCCGACGTGGGGGTCGCCGCCATCGCCGTGCTGGGCGAGGTCGATCGGGAGGCGGCCGACGCGGCTGAGAGCCTCCAGATCCCCCTGATCCAGTTGCCCCCCGGTACAACGTTGATGGAGGTGGAGAGGGCCGCCATCGCCACCGTGGTGGACAAGCAGGCGGAGCTTCAGCATCGGGCCTCGGAGATCCATCGACAGCTGGCCCAGTTGACCTTCGAGGAGCGGGGGCTCCAAGCCGTCGCCGATCGGCTATCGGAGATCTGCGGTAAGGCGGTGGTCATCGAGGACGACCAGTTCCGCGTCCAGTTCAGCACGGCGGGCCCCCAGTCGCTGAGTCCGGAAAGGCTGGAGCTGCGTGCCGGTCGGAGCCAGATGGAGGAGTGGATCCGCACGGTGCCCCTCTCCGGGGCTCAGCCCCCCGTGCGCAGGTTCCCCCTGGCGGACTCGGCCCTCGGGCGCTTCGTTGCCCCCATACCGGCCCGGGACGGTGTGGCCGGCTACCTGTCGGTGATAGGGCTGGAGGCCGAGCTCACCGAGTTGGACCGGCTGGCGGCCGGGCGAGGGGCGGCAGTCTGTGCCGTCGAGGTAGCCAAAGAGGCGGCCATCGGCGAGGCCGAGGCTCGGGTCAGGGGCGACCTGCTGGATCAGCTGCTCTCCGAGGGGCTCGAGGGGGACCAGGCTGCCCTCGGGAAGGCCCGAAGGCTGGGCTACGATCCCACGCTCCCCTCCCTGGTGCTGGTCTTTCGGGCCGAGGGCCGGGAAAAGGGTGAAGGCGGGGTGGGGCTCAGGAGCAGCGACCGCGTGCGGCGGCAGCTGGAATCGGTGGTGAAGGCGGAGACCTCCCGGCTGGAGTCCAAGTCGCTGGTTGCCTATCGGAGCAGCTCGGTGGTTGCGGTGGTGCCCCTGGCCGGGATCGCCACGGAAAGGGCGGCCCGAGAGCTGGCGGAAACCATGCGCGTCCGGGCTCAGGCCGCCCTGGAGGGCTACCTGGTGGCGGTGGGGATCGGACGCCCCACCGGTCCTGGGAGCAGCCTGACGGCAGCCTATCGGGAGGCGGAGGGGGCGCTGGGGATCGGCGTTCGGGTGCATGGGCCCTCCTCCAGCACCTACTTCGGCGACCTGGGAATCCTGAGGCTACTGGCACAGATCGGCAACCTGGCGGAGATGGAGAGCTTCCGGCAGGAGATGGTGGGGAAGCTGGAGCAGCACGACGCCAAGACGGGCGGAGAGCTGCTGAAGACCGTGGACGCCCTCTTCCTCTGTCACGGCAACCTGAGTCGCACCGCCGAGCAGCTGTCGCTCCACCGGAACTCCCTCCTGTACCGGCTTCAGAGGATAGGTGAGATCAGCGGCCTCGACCTGGACGACCCCGAGACCCGGCTTTCCCTGCAGGTGGCCCTGAAGGTCCGGCAGCTGCTGGAGGCGGAGCGCAACCGCGGATAGCTCGGGGTGCAGGGTTCGGGGTGCGAGGGGCCACGCGCTCCGCACCCATTGTCCGCTGTGCATTTTGCCCAATTAGCGGGCCAACCCATTAGTGCACTTTGTCCATAGCCCCGGTTCGGCCCGCGGGATACAATGTAGTGTCAGCTTCTGAGGCCGATTGGGCCCTCAGCGGTCCCCGAGGATCCCCAGCGTGGAGAGGCCGGGGTATTCGTTCGTCAATATGAGGAGGCAGCAGTGGCGACAGAGGCCGGCAAGGATCGAGAAAGGATCCGGCAGATCCTGGAGGTGACGGAGCGGGAGCAGGTGAAGTTCGTCAACCTCCAGTTCACCGACATCGTCGGCATGGTAAAGCAGGTGACCATCCCCGCCCACGAGCTCGAGGATACCCTGCTGAACGGTAAGTGGTTCGACGGCTCCTCCATCGAGGGGTTCGCCCGGATCCACGAGAGCGACATGTACCTGGAGCCCGATCTCTCCTCCTTCGGGGTGCTCCCATTCAGCGAGGGCGCGCTGACCACCGCCAAGGTGACCTGCAACATCTGCACGCCCGACGGCGAGTCCTTCATGGGGGATCCCCGCTACATCCTGAGTCTCGCCCTCAAAGAGGCCCAGGAGATGGGCTTCCGTTTCTACACCGGCCCGGAGCTGGAGTTCTACCTGTTCAAGATGAACGGGGATGGCTCTCCCTCCCCGCTGCCCCACGACGAGGGTTCCTACTTCGACATCTCCACCGACCTGGCCTCGGAGGTTCGCAAGGAGATGGTCGAGGCGCTGGAGCTGCAGGGGATCGCCGTGGAGACCAGCCACCACGAGGTGGGTCCCGGCCAGCACGAGATCGACGTGAGGTACGACGAGGCGTTGGCGACGGCGGACAAGGTAGTGGAGTTCAAGAGCACCCTGAAGTCGGTGGCCCACCGCCACGGGCTCCACGCCACCTTCATGCCGAAGCCGGTCTACGGGATCGCCGGCAGCGGCATGCACACCCACCAGAGCCTCTGGAGCATCGCCGAGGGCAAGAACGCCTTCTACGACCCTCACGACCAGTATGGCCTGTCGGAGCTGGCGAAGCACTTCATCGCGGGACAGCTGGCCCACGCCAAGGGGATGTGCGCCGTGCTCTCCCCCCTGATCAACTCCTACAAGCGGCTGGTGGCCGGCTTCGAGGCTCCGGTGTACGTGAGCTGGGCCCGCACCAACCGTTCGGCGTTGGTCCGCATCCCCAAGATAAGCCCCGCCAAGCCGGAGGCCACCCGGATCGAGCTCAGAAGCCCGGACCCCACCTGCAACCCTTACCTGGCCTTCGCCGTGATGCTGCGGACCGGTCTGGATGGGGTAAAGACCAGCACGAGATCGACGTGAGGTACGACGAGGCGTTGGCGACGGCGGACAAGGTAGTGGAGTTCAAGAGCACCCTGAAGTCGGTGGCCCACCGCCACGGGCTCCACGCCACCTTTATGCCGAAGCCGGTCTACGGGATCGCCGGCAGCGGCATGCACAC
>JAMCTB010000188.1:4364-6562 GCA_023380955.1 Chloroflexota bacterium
GATCGAGCTCAGAAGCCCGGATCCCACCTGCAACCCTTACCTGGCCTTCGCCGTGATGCTGCGGACCGGTCTGGATGGGGTAAAGAAGAAGATGGCGCTGGCGCAACCCATCGAGGAGGACCTCTTCGAGTTCACCGACGAGATGATGGCTCGCCACGGCGTGGGGGTGCTGCCCGGTTCCCTGCATCAGGCCCTGGATGCCATGGAGCAGGACGAGGTGGTCCGCGAGGCGCTGGGTCCCCACATCTTCGAGCGCTTCATGGAAGCGAAGACGATGGAGTGGAGGGAGTTCCGGCAGCGGGTAACCTCGTGGGAGATCGAGCGTTACCTGGGGGTCTACTAGAGGTACGGATACAGACCCCACCCCTTTCCCCTCCCCGCAGCGGGGAGGGGAAAGGGGTGGGGTATTCAGCGCTCGTGCTCTCCTATCCCACAGGGACGGGTGCCCCTGCCCCGCCCTTGATCTCCAACGTCTTCTGGTACAGATCCACGTACCTGCGAGCGGTGGCTGACCAGGAGTAGTCGGCTCGCATCCCCGCCTCCATCAGCCCCCGCCAGGCGCTCTTGTACTTGTAGGTCTCCAGGGCGCGGACGATGGCGGCGAACAGCATCATCGCGCTGTACTTCTCGAAGACGAAGCCGCTCCCCTCACCGGTAGTCGGGTCGAAATCCTTCACCGTGTCGGCCAGTCCGCCGGTGCTCCGAACGACGGGCACGCTCCCATAGCGCATGGCGATCATCTGGCTGGAGCCGCAGGGCTCGAAGCGGGAGGGCATCAGGAAAAGGTCGCTGGCCCCGTAGATCTTCTGCGCCAGCCCCGTGTTGAAGGTGAGGAAGACCGCCATCTTGCTGGGATGGCGCCTGGCGACCCGGCTGAGCATCTCGTGGTAGTACTGATCGCCGGTTCCCATGATCACCAGCTGAAGGGGGAGATCCATCAGGGCGTCGATCACTTCGCCCAGGATGTCGAACCCCTTCTGGCTGGTGAGTCGGGATATGCAGCCCAGGACCGGCACGTTCTCGTCCACCGGCAGGTTGGCCTCTCGCTGGAAGGCCAGCTTGTTGGCTACCCGTTTGTCCAGGCTCTCGATGCCGAACTTCTGGGGTAGGTAGGGATCGGTGGTCGGGTTCATCACGGCGTAGTCGATCCCGTTCAGGACCCCGTGGATCCGGTCCTTCCGATCGTTCAACAGGGTGTGCAGCTTCTCCCCGTACTCCGGCGTCAGGATCTCCCGGGCGTAGGTGTCGCTGACGGTGCTGATGGTGTCGGCAAAGAGGATCCCATGGGCCATCAACGCCACGACGTTGGGGAACTCGTCGATGTGGGGGTACATGAAGCTGTACTCCTCCACACCGGCGATCTCCAGGATGCGCCATCCGAAGATCCCCTGATAGGCCAGGTTGTGGATCGTGTACACCGACGCCACGTTGCGGAAGAAGGGATCCTCCCTGTAAATGGTCTTCAGCCAGTTGGCGACGATGGCGGTGTGCCAGTCGTTCAGGTGGATGATGTCGGGCTTCCACTCCAGCGCCTTCAGCATCTCCGTGGAGCCGCGGGAGTAGAAGACGAACCGCTCTCCGTCGTCCGGGTACCCGTAGAGGTTCTCCCGGCCGAAGTACTTCAGGCTGTCGATGAAGTAGACGGGCAGATCGCCCTCCACCTCCGTGGTCATCACGGTTACCGGCTCGCTGTGGTCGTCGATGGGGATCGCCAGGTTGGAGAGGAGCGGCCGCAGTCCGAACTTGGTGGGATCGATGCGGCCGTAGCGGGGCATGGCCACCCGCACGTCGTGGCCCATGGCACGCAACGCCTTGGGCAGCGCGTAGGTCACCTCCGAGACGCCGCCGGTCTTGGCGAAGGGGGCCATCTCGGCCGCCATAAAGAGTATCTTCAAGGGATCCGCCATCTGCCGGGAACCTCCTGCCGCTCCTTGGGACACAAGGAGAAAGGGTCGCACCATCGACCAGCCCAGAGCAAATGCAAGAAACGATCCGAAAAGCGGTTGAGCGTGCTGCTGGGGAATCCGATGTTACCATAAAAGCAGTGGACACAACAATCAGATCGGCGGCGCCCGAATCCGTGGGCTTCACCTGGTTGCTGGGGTAGGGTATTGGCGGTCTTTGGGTAGTGAGGGGCCGGTTCGATCCGGAACGGGTGGCTGCAGGCGAAGGCGCTGAGGTTTGGGAAGGAATGGGGG
>JAMCTB010000189.1 GCA_023380955.1 Chloroflexota bacterium
CACTCAAGGGAGTAGTCCGAAGCGAATTAGATTGAGAACCTGGACAGCGGAGGCAAAGTCCCCAAGTGGACAGGGGCATCGTAGCAGATGGCGCCGCGCCTTTCAAGGCAGCGGAGCCGCTTTCCGGCTGACCCCGAGCGAAGCGAAGGACCGCGGTGCACGAGATCCTTCGCCCCGCTCGAGATGACGGCCGCCGTGGTCGAAGTAAGAGAGGCCGGCCCCGCGCGATATACGGCTGCCCCACGACCTCAGGAGGAGGTCGTGGCGTCCCTGGGCTGGTTCCAGTCGCTGAAGGTGCCCTCCCTGCCCTGGACCACGTCGTCGAGGAAGTGGTACAGGTCGCCGTTGGTAGTGGTATCCAGCTTTTGGAGCGTGTCCCGCTGGTTTTGGCGCGGCGAAGACTCGGCGTCGAGACCGGTGGTGGGCTGGCCGTTGACACCCTGCTGGATGTGTGTGGCGTTGTGGACGATAAGCCCTGCCAGCCATTCCCTCTGGGCATCCTGGCTGCTTCGCCAGTTCGATGGGAAGGCAGAGGACTCGTCGATGTTGAGGGCCCGGTTGGCCACGTCATAGGAAGGAGTGCCGGCTTCGTCGATCCGGAAGACGTACTGCCGCACCAGGGCGTATTGGCTAGAGGCCTTGGTGGAGAGCATGTTCAGGGCGGCGTTGACCTGGTCCACGAACCAGGAGGAGCCGGTGACGGCGATCGACGCCGGCATGCTGGGCGTTGGGACTGCCGGTGTCAGAGTTGGGGCCGGCACCGGCGTAGCGGTGGGCGGGACGGCCGCGGGCGCAGGCACGACGACGCCATCCTGCTCGAAGGCGGCGAAGAGGTTGGTGCCTGGTAGGTCGGCGGGCCTGTTGAGGCCGCTAGCCAGGGCGTTGTTGTACTGGAGGTAGAGCTTGCTGCCCTGGGCCTCCTGGGCGAGGTCGCCGGGGAGGTTGGAGCCTGTGAGGAGGCTCTTTACGTAATCGCCCAGCAGGATGCCCTGGGTTAGGCCCGAGCTCTTATCGAAGTGCATGATACCCCGCTGGAAGCGGAGGTAGACGAAGTTGCCGTTGTTGGGGTCGAGTGCGGGCTTGCTGGTGGGCAGGCCCCAGATCTCCAGGTTGATGAGAGGCAGGAGGCCGGCATCACCGCCGTTGGGGAAGGCGTCCTGTGCGGAGACGGTGCCCGCGAAGGTAGAGAAGAAGTTGGTGGGCAGGCCCTGCCAGTTATCAGGTGCGAAGTCTTTGACGAAGGCGATGGCCTTGGCGGCGTAGTTGGGGTCGTTGGGGGAGGGGGCCGCCTGGATAACGGAGGGGTCTGGGGCGGGGAAGGAAGAGCCGTTGATGTGGGTGTAGGGCAGGAGGTCCTGGTCCAGGAGGTTCAGGAGTGCGACGCCGCCGTCTGGGGTGAGCTGGAGGGCGGCGCGCTGGAAGAACTGGACCCTGGAGCCCAGGAAGTCGAACTCTCTGGAGATGGGGAAGCCGAGGACTCTGGCCCCACCCCTGTGGTCGAAGTAGTCGATGAACTTGTCGTTGTTGACGGAGAAGTTGGTCTGCGGGAAGGGTCTGGCGGCAGCGGCCGGTGTGAAGAGCAGAGCGAGGGCCGCGACCAGGGTGAGCAGGACCAGAATGACGCTGCGTAACATGCTTCGCTCCTCTCAGAAGGCGTGGTAGTGACGCAAGCAGGGTGGCTAGAAGACAACGAGGATGGTGGCCGGGACTCCGGCCGCCAGCATTATATCATTGTCGGCAACCTGCCCGATCGAGAGATTCTGAGGGTGGAAGCACGTTGCGAGGAGATCTCGTGGGGGGAGGTGCTGTGGACTGAGAGGCGGCTTTCTGGTAGGCTGTCTCAGCTTCACATAACCCACACCCATCTATCCGTTCGGCCGGCACCCATATACGCCATCCTCGGGGGCCGGCATGGAAAGGCAACCGTCTTGGCACGGCTCTCATATCTTGCTTCCGCTCTTCTCCTGGCCGTGGTCTCCGTCGCCTGCAGCCCCGCGGCGGCCAAGCCTCAGGTCGCCTCGGCTTCACCCACCACGACGCCGGCTCTCGGCAGTGCCGAGACCCTTCCCGCCGCGGCCGCCACTACGTCGTCGCCCGCTCCCTCCAGTCAACCGGTGCAGGCCATGCCCTCCGGTCAGACCGCGAGGGTGAAGCCGGGCATCGAGGTGCTGGTGGAGGAGCAACCGCAGCTGGTGGAGGGCAAACGGATCGGGCTGATCACCAATCAGACGGGGGTAGCCGCCGACCTGCGCAGCGACGTCGATCTGCTGAGGTCGGTCCCAGGGGTGAAGCTGGTGGCCCTGTTCGCCGGGGAGCATGGCCTCCGAGGGGCTGAAGAGGCGGGCAAGAAGCTGGAGGGTAGTACCGACCCCTACACGGGCGTTCCCGTATACAGCCTGTACGGTGGCACCCTGGCGCCCAAGGCTGAGTGGCTTCAGGGGATGGATCTGCTGATCTTCGACATCCAGAACAGCGGCTCCTCCCTCTACACCTACAAGTTCACCATGAGCTTCGCAATGGAGGCCGCGGCGAAGGCAGCCATTCCCTTCATGGTGCTGGACCGTCCCAACCCGGCGGGAGGCGAGGTGGTTGAGGGGCCGATGCTGCCGGCCAGGGACATCTGGCGCTACCCCCTCCCGGTTCGACACGGCATGACCAATGGGGAGCTGGCCACCATGTGGAACCAGGAGTATCACATGGGAGCGCAGCTGACGGTGGTGAAGATGAAGGGGTGGAGGCGAGACATGACCTGGGGCGAGACCGGCCTTCCCTGGGTTGCCCCCTCGCCCAACCTGCCGACGGCCGACTCGGACCTGGCCTACACGGGGCAGGCGCTCATCGAGTCGGTTTCCAACGTCGCCGAGGGGAGGGGCACGACCCGCCCCTTCCTGGTGACCGGCGCCCCCTGGGTGGACGCGGTGAAGGCTGCTGCCGACCTGAACGCCCGCCATCTGCCGGGGGTCCTCTTCCGCCCAGCCTACTTCGAACCCACGAAGGCGGGGGAGAAGTTCAACGGCCAGATGTGCGGCGGTGTGGAGATCTACTTCACAGACCGGAAGGCATACCGGGCCGTGGCGACGACCCTCAGCATACTGGACGCCTACCGCAGGTCGGCCTCCCACCCAATAGCGGCGAGCGGGTCGGTGGCAGGACTCGGTTCCGACGAGGGGGTCGAGCAGCGGGTGGCGGCCTACCAGGAGGGGATTCGGCAGTTCCTGCAGCTGCGGCAGAAGTATCTTCTGTACTAGCGGTTCGCCACGGTGAAGGTGATATGTACTGTCATGCTGAGCGCAGCGAGGCATCTCCCCGTGGCGAGAGGAGATCCTTCGCTATCGCTCAGGATGACACCTATCAAGATCTGTGTGGCGGAGTACTAGCGGTTCGCCACCGGGATTTCGAGATGTAGGGCAGGGCGCTCTGCCCTGCCGCCGGCCTGCCATCGCCACGTGGGCGGTGGGGCACAGGGCCCCACCCTACCTGTCAGCGCCAATGTGGCGGAGTACTAGCTTGGAGTGCGAACGGCGTCTCCGTAGGAAGGCATGGCCAGTTCTATCTCCTTGTCTACGGCCGTGTCCACCTCGAAGGGGGTAACCTTCCTGCCGTACTGGTCGAAGACGATCCGGATCGTCGGACGGTGGATGTCGCTGGATGGGGTCGCGGCTACCACCCCGCGGTGGCCCATCAGCTTCTCCGATATCACCACCACCTCCGTGCCCACGGGATAGGCGGGCAGGATCGACAGGAAGCGGCGGACCAGCTCGCGGTTCAGGTGGCTACCGGCCATTTCCCGGAGGGTGGCGACGATCTCCGGTGGCTTCAGCGCCCGGCGATAGGGGCGGTCGGAGGCCAGGGCCGAGTAGACGTCGGCGACCGCCGCGACTTCCGCCGCGGGCAGGATCAGCTGTTTCCCAAAGCGCGACTCCGTCTCCCCACCGAAGCGGTTGTTTCCCCGAAGCCCCCGTGGATAGCCGCTACCGTCCTGCCGCTCGTGGTGTTGCCAGACGACGTGGCGCGCTATGATGTCTGCGGCACCCATGAACTGCTGCACCGCCTCGTAACCCGCCGCCGGGTGCTGCTTCACCAGGGCGAACTCCTCCTCCGTCAGCCGCCCCGGCTTCCCCAGGATCTCGGCCGGCACTATGGTCTTGCCCACGTCGTGGCAAAGGCAACCCAGGGCCAATTGATGTAGCTCCATCAGGGGAAGGTACAGACGCTTGCCCAGCATGACGCCGGCGACGGTGACCTCCACGGAGTGCTCGAAGGTGTAGTTGTCGTGGGTTTTCAGGGAGGCCACGCCGGACATGGTATCGGCGGTCATTACCTCGTCGACGATTTGCTCCACGTCGCGATACAGCTGGGCGATCTGGGGGGCTGCCTTATCTGCGAGGTTGGCCAGCGCCGACTGTTTTGCCTCCTTGGCGAATTGGGTGGTGACGTTCTGGACCACGGCAAAGAGATCCCGCACGTGCTTGTAGGTGGCAACCCGTACCTGCTCCGAGATGACCTCGGGTGGCTCCAGGTCGTCGCCGATGCCATCCCGGACGAAGACGGCGAAGAAGCCGAGCGACCGAAGGGCGTTGATGTAATGGGGGGACAGCTTCACCCCTCGGGCTAGGAGAACGTCGCCTCGATCGTTGTATATGGCCCGGGCGAGGACCATCCCCTCCCGGAGTTGCTCGATATAGGTCTTTCGCATTCCACCCTCAATGCGCCCCAGACTCCGTTGCGTCGGGACGCCGAGGCCTCAAGTCAGGGCCAATAAATCCATCCCATAGTTATATCGGCTGGGTGGTGCGGGAAGATTAGGG
>JAMCTB010000190.1 GCA_023380955.1 Chloroflexota bacterium
CTGGGGGGCGTAGCGTTCAGTCAGCAGCGTCATCCGAGCACGCTCCTCTCTCGACCAAGCGGCATCTGCGGGAGATCATCGGTGTTCAAGCATACAACCTTTTTGGTTTCGGCTTTGCCGAGTTAGGGTTATGCCGCTAAAGAGACCGAGCCAGACTGCTTCGGTACAGTCTGGCTCACGAGCGGTCATCCGATTGTCACAAGCGAGGCGTTCTCTGAACAGGGCCGTAGCCATTCGTAGGGCTTGCACGGGCTGCCGGCTACTCCTTGTCCGAGACCCCCGCCTCGGCGAAGGTCGCCATCTCCGCCAGTACCTTCGTCGCCGCTTCCACCAGAGAAATCGCCAGGGCTGCGCCGGTGCCCTCCCCAAGCCGCAACCGAAGGTCCAGGACCGGCTCGAGGTCCATGTGGGCCAGCGCGCAAGTGTGCCCGCCCTCGACGGAGCGATGGCCCGCGATCAGGTAGGGCCGTACGGCCGGGGCGAGCCCAACCGCGACGAGGGCGGCTGCACCGGAGATGAAGCCATCGACGACCACCGCGACCCGGTTGGCCGCGGCACCGAGGATCACGCCGGCCAGTCCGGCGATTTCAAAGCCCCCGACCTTCGCCAGCACGTCGAGCGCGTCCGCCGGGTTCGGCCTGTTCACGGCCAGGGCCCTCTCGATCACCGCAACCTTCCGACCTACCCCAGCGTCGTCCAGCCCGGTCCCCCGACCGGTCACTTCGCTCACCGGTCTACCGGTGATAGCGGCGACGATGGCGGAGCTGGGCGTGGTATTGCCGATGCCCATGTCGCCGGTCCCGACTACGTCCAGCCCCTTTGTTACCTCGGCCTCGACGACGGCGATGCCGGCCTCGATAGCCTGGATCGCCTCCTCCCTGCTCATCGCCGGCCCCGCGAGGAGGCTTCGGGTCCCGTACCCGACCTTCTTCACTATCAGGTCCGGGTGGGGCGGCAGGTCGGCCGCCACGCCCATGTCCACGACAACCACACGGGCGCCGACGTGCCTGGCAAGGACGTTGATCCCCGCCCCTCCGTGCAGGAAGTTCAGCACCATTTGCGGCGTCACCTCGGAGGGGTAGGCGCTTACTCCATCCCGGGCAACACCATGGTCGCCCGCCATCGTGATTATAGCTTTGTCGACGACCCTCGGAATGGGCCGACCCTGAATGCCGGCCATCTGGATCGACAGCTCCTCCAGCCTCCCCAGGCTTCCCTGGGGCTTCGTCAAGACGTCCTGCCGGGCTCGGGCGGCAGCCATCGCTTCGCCGTCCAGCGGCTCGATCCGCGCTATTGTCTTCTCCAATACGTTCACAGTCGTATTCCCTTCCTCAAATCTGGCCCGAGCGAGATCAGGACTCCCTGCGGGCTGCCCGCGGAGTCCAGGTTCAACGCGCCACGCAGTAGTCGACCTGCAGCTCCCTCTGGGCTCCCTCCCGCAGGAGTTGTTGGACCTTGCCCTCGGCGATCAGCTCGAAGGCCAGCTTTGCCAGCCCCTTGTAGAACTCGCAGTAGGGGGATGCCCTCAACATGTCTCCGTGCATCCCTTGCGCTTCGGCAGGACAGGGGGCACCGCAGATGTGGCGGAGGGCGCAGTCTCGACACTCCTCGATCCGCTCCACGATGCGCTCCCGCACCTGCCGGAAGGGAGCCGATCCTACCGCGGTCTCGATGCTGTCTCGAAAGATATTGCCACCGGAGAAGCCCGAGAGCCCCTGGAACTCGCCGCAGGGGATCATCTCCCCACTGCCCGTAACGGCGAGGAAGCAACGCCCTCCACCACAAGGGGTGATGTCGCACATCAACCGGCGTCCCTCCGGAGCCACGATGGCAAGCACCAGATTGGAGAAATCGCCGATCAGGATTGGCCTGCCAGACCGTTCCGAGAGCTCCAGGGCTCGCCGGACCGCCCTGGTGAAGCCGGCCAGCAGACTATCGCAATCGGGCTGGAACTCCCGGGCATAGGGCTGGGAGCCTCGAACAGGGTTCATCAAAGCCACCGCAACCCTTCGGTCGTGCAGGAAGTCCACGAGCTCGGCCAGATGATCGACGTTGTGGCGCGTAATGGTGGTCACCACGTTGAGTCCCGCGTAACCCCCAAAGGACTCGATAGCCCGCACCGCCCGATCAAAGGCCCTCTTTCCCCCCGGCGCACGACGAAGATAGGCATGTACGTCGGGGTCATATGAGTCCAGCGAGATGCCGACGCTGACCCGCATCTCCTTGAGGAAGTCGATGTCCGCCTCCTCCAGCAGGACACCATCGGTCTGGAGGCCAAAGGAGAAGCTATCCTTGAACTGCCGGATAGCCCAGAACACGGTGTCCTTGACCACCAGAGGCTCGCTGCCGTGGAAGATGATCACCGGCTTGCGTCCGCCCATGTCTTGCTGGGAGAAGTAGCTCTCGGCTTTACGCAGAACCGTCCCTAGCTGCTCTTTGTCCATCCGAGTTCCGTTCCGCCGGATCTCCGGAGGGATGTAGCAGTAGCGGCAATCGGCGTGGCAGGCATCGTTGGGATTGACGTAGAGCGCCGTTAGGTGAGTCTGAAAGCGGAATTGCCGCAGCCGCTCCTCCAGCTCATCGGCCACCCGTGAGTGTATGGTAGCTGCCTCGGCCTTGGCATCCTCGCTGGTCTTGTCCACGATTGCCCAGAAGACCCTGTCGGGATCCAAGAGGATCTCCCGTCGGTCATTCAGATCGAAGGTGCTCACGGATCGGCGAGTAGTACAGGTCCATTCCATGGTTCCAATTCCAATATCGAGAGTGGCTGGGGAGGAATGAATGCCTCCCCAGCCCCGGGACTTAGAGGACTGTTTTCTCTGGTTCCAGATCGCCGTACATGTAGTAGTGGGATAGGCCGTTCGCGGTGCGACCGCATCGAAGACGGTAGAGCAGTAGCTCCCGCACCGGCTTCTTCAGGGCTGTCTCGATGCTTCTCTCTCCTTGGATCTCTGCCGCCATCTGGGTCTCGTTCACGCTCATGACCATTTCTCCTCGCTCTTGGTCTAGGATCTCGCCGCGTTCGTGGCAGGGAAACGTGGGTGGCCGGCCTGCTATCGGCCCAACACCTCCGGCGGAAGGCCCGCTTTCGGGGCAAAATAAGAGCCCATCGACCAGCATTTTCGCCAGCCGAGGGGCATTTGGTGACACAGTATTATGCCGCCCACGCCGACCGGGAGCGTGTTAGCCGAGGGCATCTAGGCAGGTCTCCTGGCTTGTGGATCCTAGCTTCCCCGCGCCTTCCCACCTTTCGGCAGTGGCACCTTGCGGATCAGCTCCCCACTCACAGTGGCGGGCCCGCGCCGGAATCTCACCGGCTTCCCTATTCTCCCCTTCCGGGGCACCTAGACCCTATTCCTGTTTCCAGGCGCGATTATAGGGGACGTCGCGGGACAAAGCAAGCATCAGGACCCGGCTCATCGCGATAGAGCGTGAAACCGTGTTGATCCTCCCATAGAGGAGAGACCTTGATCCTCAGCCCGCCGTCGCCAGGTAGTCGAAGGCCGACAGCACGTGCACCCACACCGTCCTGAACAGCTCGTCCAGGGTCACATGCTCGTCGGGTGCCCCCATGTTGTGGGGCATGGGCCCGTACACCACGGCGGGAATGCCCCGATGGCGCCACAGCCGGCAGTCGGTGGCACCCAGCCCGATGCTGGGCAGCGGCCGGCTCCCTGTCACCCGCTGGACGTTGTCCTGCACCAGCCGCACCATCTCGTGGTCCGCTGAGTGGTAGTTGGGCTCCGAACGGTTGATCACCCGGTGGGAGGCGCCGGGGTAGCGCGCCACAACCTCCTCGAACCGTGAGAGCATCACCCCCGTCGGCACCCCGATGGGGCAGCGAATGTCGATCTCCGTCCGGCACTCCGACGCGACCATGTTGATCTTCGTGCCGCCCTCGATGATGCCGGGGTTAACGGTCACCTTCAGCAGCGCGTCGGTGGAACCGGCGCCCAGCTCACGGTCGTACACGTCCCGGGCCGCCTCGATCCTCTCCAGCACCTCCGGGGGTGTCTCGAAGGAGATGGAGCCGATACCCTCCAGCTCCTGCAGCAGGCGCACCGACTCCTTGATGGCGCTCCTCCCCCCGTAGGCGCCGTGGCCCCCCGTGCCCAACACCCTCACCTCGAGCCACAGGAACCCTTTCTCACCGAAGCGCACGGTGCTCGGCGCGTTGGGCTCGCCGCTGAGGGTGCAGTCGCCGACCACCTCCGGACCGTGCGCCATCAGGTAGCGCGTCCCCCACGGGCCGAAGGTCTCCTCGTCCGAGACCAGGCTCAGGGTCAGCTTCCCCCGCCAGTGATCCCTCAAGGAGGATAGGTACAGGTAGGTGAGCAGAGAGGCCGCGCAGCCGACCTTCATGTCGGCCACCCCCCGCCCGAACAGCTTTCCGTCCCTCACGGCTGCCGAGAAGGGACCGTCGCTCCAAGGGGAAAGGTCCCCGCTGGGAAAGGTGTCCAGGTGCCCGTTGAGCACCAGATGCCTGCCCTCCTGGCCGACGGCCACCGTCGCCACCAGGTTGGGCATCGTCGGTGCCTTCTCTGGAGGTAGTCAGCCAGGTAGTCGACGATGGCCGTGGTGTCCCCGGGAGGGTTCTCACTGGGGATACGCACCAGTTCCTGGCACAGCCCAAGGATCTCCTCCCGGTCCCGTCGCAGCCGTCCCTCCAGGTCAGCCCTCGGATCCAACACGCCCTGCACCCCCTCAGCCTCAACAGTGGTTCACCGTTACCCCGGCAGCAGCCATGATGCTACGCCGATCCAGGTAGAACGTCCACCGAGGGGAGTGCCGGCCAACGCCGGTGTCTGCATCGGCCGCGAGGTCGAGGCGGCGGCTCCACGCTAGAGGTTTCGAACTGGCAACCTCCGGGGCTACCGCTCGCCCTCGCTATGGCCGGACCTGTCCGGGAATTGGAGCAGCCTGACAGCAAGGGGACGGATCCGTGGGAGCCCAGTTCGAGCCTTCTCCCAGGATGCAGTCTACTCCAGCCCCAGGTTGTACTTCAGCGCCGCGTCCACCTCCGCCATCTTGTGCGGTGTCAGCTTGCCGACCGGCACCACCTCGCTCTCGCCCTTCGGAGGACGCAACCGGGAGGCAGCCCCATCTTTCTGGACGGTCGCGAGCTGAGAGCAGTTGACGGCGCTACGCTCGGGCAGGCCGCTGTCGGCGGTCTCCAGGACGACCACGAAGGGGTAGGGCTTGGGAGGTAGAGTACGAGTGATCGCGGCTACCACGGTCGTCGGACTGTACCGGTTGCCGATATCCTGCTGCACCACCAGCGCCGGACGCAACCCACCCTGTTCGCTGCCCTTCACTGGATCGAACTCGACCCAGTAGACCTCCCCCCGCCTAACCTGCATCGTGGGTAGCCTCAGACACCGCGCGAGCGCTGGATTGCGCAAACCCCTCCGCCTCGGCGGCGTAGAACCTGTACCCCTCCGCGGCCAGCTGCTCCTCTTCCCGAGCCTTCCTCTCTTCGAGCGCCTCGGCGATGACGCGGCTGCGGCTGACCCCCGACCTCCGTGCCTTCTCGGTGGCGTAGTCGACGAGATCGCGAGGCAGGGAAACCGTCACCTTCTCCAGCGCAACGGCAACGTTCATGGCCATCCCTCCCTTCGAGCAGTCACTATTGTGACTCCAAGCACGCATGCCGTCAAGTATTACCAACAAGTATGCCGAATCAGCGGGCTGGGTCGGACTGCTGCTTCCGTCGCTGCTCAGGACGGCGGGACCGAACGGCTGGGTAGCGCCTACACTGTGGCGACGCTATCCGAGTGATCGCTTTCGGCAGACATCCAGCCGCCGGCTGAGACGCGCACCGAGGCTTTCGAGCACGGCCATCGCGTCGGGAAGCCCATCTCCATTGTGGCGGCAGGGGTCGACGAATCGACCACGTGGAGGGCTTGGCGGGTCCTGGTGTCTTCGTGCCCTGGTGATCTCGTCCCCGGGATGGTTCACGGACGTGGTCACAGTGCGGGAGGGCGAAGCTCCTGCTGAGCCGGCTCGCCGGGAGGCTCGCCCTCCCGCAACTGTCACCCGATCTCGCGCCCTAGTGAACCATGCCGTTATTGGCCTGCTGCGGCACGATACTTGTCTATGTGGATGTAGGGTCACGCGCCTGCGATCGAATGTACGAGGTGCAGCATGGCTGATTACGAATATTGCGAGCTCTGGTGGTCCGACGGGTACCGCCCTCAGCTGACCTTCTACAAGCCCATGGGTGTACAGAACGTCGCCGTGGAACGGGACAAGAGCGAGGTCGACGCCTGGGAGTCTTTTCAGCAGATCGTCGCTGAGCTAGGATTGAACGGTTGGGAGCTGGTATCCGCCTCTCATCACAGCGCGGGTCTGCTGTTCCAACGCCGGCTGCAATAGTGCCCGGACCAGGAGAGCCGGCAGGCCGGCGGCGGCACAACGGTCCAGAGACGCAGGGCGGGGGGATGACCCCCGCCTGTGACTTCCCCGACAGCACCATTCTCAGTCCGCGAGGTGAGTGTCTTGGCAACCCTGTTCACCCCTGCCCTACGGCCGGCGTTGGAGGCCGTGCTGCAGCCGTCCCGGATGAAGGGGATGGCCGCCGTGGTGGCCCGTCGTGGGCGCCCGGCGGAGCTGCTCGTCCTCGGCACCGACGCCGCCGACCGGCCCCTCACGAGAGAGAGTCTCTTCCCAGTCGCATCGGTGACCAAGCTGGCCACGGCGCTCGCGGTGCTGCGGCTGGTCGATGCCGGAACCCTGGATCTGGACGATCCCCTGGCGCGGCACCTCCCGGAGGCCGTTTCCGCCGCCCACCCGGGCGTCACCTTGCGCCGCCTCCTCAGCCACACGGCTGGACTCCCGATGGACCTCTCCGAGGAGAGCGCGCCCTACCGGCCGGGGCTCGACTGGCCCGCCCTGGCCGAGGCGTGCCTCCGGACACCGCTGCAGCAGCCCCCCTTCAGCCGGGTCCAGTACAGCAACGTCGGCTACGGTCTGCTGGCGGTGGTGGTGGAGCTGAAGACGGGCCGCGATTTCCCAACCGCGCTCCGCTCCCTGGTGCTGGAGCCCCTGGGGATCGAGGGTTACCTGGGCAGCGAGCCCCCGCGCCCCACCGCCACCCTGGGGAGCGTGCGGAGCTCCCACGCTGGGACCCCCCTGGAGCCCTTCAACTCCCGCTTCTGGCGGTCCCTCGCCCTGCCCTGGGCAGGGCTGCTGACCACCCCGGAGGGGGCACTGGCCCTGGTTCGCTGCTTCCTGGAGACCCCCGCGGGCTTCCTGCGGTCGGAGATCGTGGCCGAGGCACTGCGCAACCAGACGAACGGCCTGGAAGGGGGTTTCGCAAAACCCCTGATCTGGAACCCCAGTCCCTGGGGCCTCGGACCGGAGCTGCGGGGCCAGAAGTCGCCCCACTGGACCCCGGCACCGCCGGTGATTAGCCCAGAGTCCTTCGGCCATTCAGGCGCCTCAGGCTGCCTCGTCTGGGCCGATCCGTCCAGGGACATCGCCTGGGGGATACTGGGGACCCGGACGGCCGAGGGCGGGTGGCTCCTCCGCCGCGGTCCGGCCCTGGGCGAGGCGATCCTCAACTCTATCCCATGACCTGGCGGAAGACCCGCAGGAAGTTGCCGCCCATGATCTTCTGGATCGCCTGCCGGCCGTAGCCCCGCTCGGCCAACCCCGCCGTCAGATGGGGCATCGTGGAGGCGTCCTCCAGACCCTCCACCCGGGCGTCGCGGACACCGTCGAAGTCGGTGCCTATCCCCACCCCGTCCTCGCCCATCACCTTCACCATGTGGTCGACGTGGTCGAGCATGGCGCTCAGGGGGGCCCGATCCTCGTTTTCGCCCAGGAAGCGAGGCACCGCCGTGACGCCCACCGCGCCGCCCTTGGCGGCGATCGCCTCCAGCTGGGCGTCGGTCAGGTTCCGCACGAAGGGCACCAGGGCGTGGCTGTTGCCGTGGGTCACCACCACGGGCGCTTCGGAGAGCTCCAGCACGTCCTCGACACCGGCCGGCGCCAGGTGGGCCATGTCTATCAGGATCCCCAGCCGGTTGCACTCCTTGACCAGCCGCACCCCGAACTCCGACAGCCCGCCGCCGGTCCGAAGCTCCCCTACCCCGTCGGCCGCCTCGTTGCGGCGGTTCCAGGTGAGCCCCAGGGAGCGCACCCCCAACCGGTGGCAAACCCGCAGGAAGCTCAGATCGCCCTCCAGCGCCTCGGCCCCCTCGATGGTGAGGATCAGCGCCACCTTGCCCTGCTCCTTGGCCCGCAGGACGTCGTCGACCCGTGTGGCGGCCACGGCCACGTCGGAGAAGGCCTCGACCTCCCGGTGGAAGGCGTCCAGGTACTCGACAGTCTGGCGCATGCAGCTGCCGGGCTGGGGGGTCTTCAGGTAGATGGCCAGCAGCTCGGCGGTCACCCCTCCCTCCAGCGCCCTGGGCAGGTCGAACTGTCCCTGGGTGGAACGCTCGCCCAGCCGCCGCTCGCCCCGGACCACGGCGCCCAGGGCGTCGCAGTGGGTATCGACGATGAGGCTTTCCCGGTGCAGGGCTCGGACTTCCTCGGGCGTCACGATCATGGCGCACAAGACCCCCTCACATCCCAAATCGCTTTCGCGCCCGATCATACACCTCCGGTGTGATCTCGCGGTAGCCGTTTTCCCGGGCGAAGCCCTCTATCCGCCGTCGAACCATCTTCCGCACGAAGGGCGGGACGCGACCCAGCCCTTGCTCGGCCTCCGGGCTCCACCGGATCTCGGCGTCGGTGGCCCCCGCCTCGCTGCCGGCCCCCGCGGCCTCGATGGTGGAGGCCTCGGCCGCGCCCCGGTCCACCCCCCGGTTGACCACCAGGACGTTGCACCCCGCCAGGCGAAGCAGGTTCTCGGCGGTGCTCCCCAGCCCTATGCCATCCGCGTGGTGAACGCCGATCCGCCCGACCAGCAGCAGCGAGGGTCGCACCCTGTCGACGTGGGAGACGATGGCGTCGAATGGCTTCCCCTCCAGCACCTGGATCTCCAGGGCGTGTCCCTCCCTCGCCGCTATCTCCTGCGCCTCCAGCAGGTGGGCGCGGTACACGGCGGTCAGCCCGCCGTCGATGATCTCGTCGTGCAGCTTCTCCTGCTCCTGGAAGCGGAACAGCGTGGCCGCCTCGCCAGACAGCACCCCAGCCAGGCTCTGGAAGGCGGCACCGTGGAAGAAGGGGTCGTAGGCGGCCACGGCCGACACCGGATTCTCGAAGGTCCGGCTCAGCTGCAGCGCGGTCCTCAGGGCAGCGAAGGAGTGGGCGCTGCCATCGATAGCCACCAGCAGGGGGCCCGAGGCCAGCGGCCGGCCATCCCGCACCACCAGAAGGTCGCACTCCACCAGCCGGGCCACCCGCTCGCAGACGCTCCCCACCACCGACCGATCGACCCGCCCCAGCCCGTGGGCACCGATGGCCACCAGGTCGTAGTGGCTCTCCCGGGCATCCTTCACCAGCTGCAGGTAGTTGCGCCCCTCGGGGGTCTTGCGATCCACCTGCACCCCTGCCTCGCGGCAGCGCGCCTCGAAGGCATCCAGGTAGGAATCCGAGATGATCTCCAGCCCTCGCCCGATCAGGTCGCCGTGGATCCCGCGCAGCCGCTGCAGCGACTGCTCCGCCCGGTAGCGATCCGGCAGGCCGGGCTCGAGCTGGCGAAATCGCACGTCGTGGAGGCGGGCGGCGTAGACGTGGTTACCGGTCAGGCGGGCCCCCAGGGCCCGAGCCAGCTCCACGGACAGATCGACGGCATGGCGGGAGCACTCGGAGTTGTCGACGGCTACCATGACGTTCTCGTACAACAGACCTCTCCCCTGGCCCCTCCCCGACGCGGGGAGGGGAAATACGCCAACAACTACTGTCCGGCGGCTACGGGAAGGACGGCGGAGAACCGATAGCCCAGCCCGGGCTCGTTCAGGAGGTAGCGGGGATTGGCAGCGTCGTCGCCGATCTTGCGCCGGACGCGCCGCACATACTCCCACAGGCAGGCAGCGGAGCAGTGGGGGTCGCCCCACAGCCGCTCCAGGATCAGCTCGCTGGGCAGGACCTGGCCCGCGTTGCGCACCAGCAGCTGCAGCAGTCGGGCCTCCATCGGCGTGAGCCTCGATACCCCGCCCCGGGTTCGAGCCTCGCGGCGGCTGAAGTCCAGGCTCAGCCCCTCGTCCACGAAGAACGTCGGTCCCGAGGGCAAACAGGTGAGCCAGGTCCGCCGCAGCACTCGCCGGACGCGGGCCACCACCTCCGGGTACCAGGCCGGCTTCAAGATGTAGTCTTCGGCATACAGATCCAGGGCCTTCACCTTGATCTCCTCGTCCCCCAGCGCCGTCAGCACCACGATGGGCACGTCCCCAATCTGCTTGATGCGGCGGCACAACTCCATGCCTTCCACCAGGGGAAGCTGAAGATCCAGCACCAGCAGGTGCGGCAGCTCCCGCTGAAGGTGGGACAGCAGCCGCAAGCCGTCGGCGACCTCCCGCACCTGGTAGTCCTCCCGCTCGAGGTGATCGCGAAGGAGATGGCGGCCACGAGTGTCGCTGTCGGCTACCATCACCGTGGCCGTGGGTGTATGCATCGACTCTCTCCTGATGCACGCCACCGAGATGGACGTGAGGACAAACGGCCGGTACCGAAGGGAACTCATCTGCTTCTACCTGGTTGCAATCCCCGTGCCACCTCTGGGCCCGGCTTATACGCCGTTCCAGAAGCAGGGCGGGGGTTCATCCCCCGCCGCCCGGCCGTCGTCACCGCACCAGCGGGGCACAAGGACCCCGCCCTACGCTTCTTCGGCCGGATCGCCGGCCGGAGCCGGCTCCTACGGGCTTACGTAGGCCTGCATCGCACCGATCATGGCCGTGGTGGCCTGCGCGACGCCGCCGCTCAGCTGTTCCAGGTCGGCAGGGTCTAGCTGATAGACCAACTGCCGGAGGGTCGAGAGGACCGAGACCATCGACGTCAGCCAGGTGGTAATGGCAGTGTCGTCAGGATGCCCCATCGCCATATCCGCCGCGTTCAGCTGCAGCTGCTGGATGTCGTTGGCAAGCAACTGGGCAGGAGAAGGAGGAGACACTGGCGACGGGGGCATGGGGGTGCCGATAACCACCAGAGGCGTGCCCGGGACGGCCACGGGAGTCCCCTGGGAAGTGGTTGGACCCGTGGATGGTCCCTGGTAGATGTAGATGCTCTGTGCATGGCCTATGCCGCTCACCAACTCCTGCTCCAGTTGCATCGAGTGCTGCCGCTCGGTGAAGCTCATCTGGGGGATCTGCTGCTGGACCTGCGCCATCAGGGCAGCCGTCTGCTGCGTTGTGGTGACCAGGTCGGTCCCGGTGGGCTGCCCCACGGTGAGGCTCCGGAGGTGGTCCCCGAGTTGGGTCATGGTGCGCAGCGTCAACTGGATGTCGGTGGGCTCCTGCACCGCCGAGATGAGCCCTTGCTCCCCATAGGCGCGGAGGGTGGGCGTGGGCAGCTGGGTAGCCGCCGGGCTTGGAGTGACCCCGGGGGTTGGGGCAACCGGGGAGGACACGGCCGGAGCCGGCGTCTGGGTCGCGCTGAGGAGGGGTGGTGGCGCTGGGGTCGTGGCGTCAGGTGGAGTCGGGGTGGAGGGTCCGCACGCCGATACCAGCAGCCCCACTACCATCCCCATGACCAGCCGAAGCGCCACCATCCGTCGCATCGTTCCCTACTCCCGTCGCACCAACCGGTGCACCCGAGCGAGTTTGGCGTGATTCACGCGGAGGCGCGGAGACGCAGAAGACTCATGGTTGTCGGCTTCTCCGCGTGAGCCTACTGATGTAGGGCAGGGCGCTCTGCCCTGCCGCCCGTCCCTGCTATCGCCACGCGGGCGGTGGGGGCACAGGGCCCCACCCTACGTTTCAGAACCAATGTGGCGGAGCACTACACCGTTTCGGCGCATTCGATTCGTCGGTCTGCCGCGAAGCCCAGTTGGTTGTTGTCGCTGCAAGAATTGCGCCCACCGCTGCCGGGGCACCCTCCATCTGATGGAAGAACCGAAGCCCCCAGGCACCCGGTCCGTTGAGGCCGGTGTTGAGGCCGCCCTGCTACATTCGCTTTCAAGCTCCGGACTTGGGGGCCGGGGCGCGTCGCACTGTGCGAGGAGTCTCGATGGGAGGTTAGGAGCCACGGTACCGGAGTTCACCTTCAACGTCCCCGTCTTCGGGAACCGCTGGGCGGTCGGGGTGGCCTTCTCGA
>JAMCTB010000191.1:0-3967 GCA_023380955.1 Chloroflexota bacterium
TCCATCGCCTCGATGATCCTGACCACCGAGTCTCTGGTCACCGACATCCCTGAGAAGGAGAAGGGCCCGGCCATGCCTCCGGGCGGCATGGGCGGCATGGAGTACTAGATAGAAGCCTTCCTGGGATCTGGGGACACCCCAGGCCCCGCCGGACACCCCTCTTCTCACCAGGGGCCACGAGCGGTCGTGGCCCCTGGTGCCGATCAGCTCACAGATCACCGGTAAAGCGCTACCAGCAGCCGGCCTTCGGCATCGGTGAAGAGGTAGGCTTCCCCTCTTGCTCCAGCCTCCGACCACCCAACTCCAATCGTATCGGTCGGCCGGCGGGGCCCCCCGGCAAGCTGAGATCGGCCCGAGCGGCGCCCAGATCGCCCCTGGCTGCCGGTCTGATCACCTTGCCAGAGGATGCAATAGTGGATACACTTGTGGGAGATTGACATAGCTGATCCAGGCACGAGATCCACGGGCGGAGTGCTGGCTGCTCCAAATGCACGTCCTGAGGTGGCGTTGAGTCCGTTTCTGGGCCTTCACCATAACCTGCTGCTCATCATCTTCCTCACCTACGGCCTCGCCTTCTTCACCATGGGCGTAGCGGTGGTATTGGAATGGAAGAGCGACTCAGATCTTCCACTGACTCGAGCCCTGCCGGCTCTGGCCGCCTTTGCCTTCCTCCACGGCCTCATGGAGTGGACCCACATTCTGCTGATCGCTCCCACGGGGGAGTTGATCCATGGCAACGATCCTCCAGTGGAGATAGCACAACTGCTGCTTTTGAGCGGCTCCTACTTCTTTCTCCTCTGGTTCGGCATCGACCTGGTCACCGGCCTGAACCCGCACCGGATCCGTTGGCACTGGGCCGCCCTCCTGCTCTTTGGCCTCTGGGTGGGCACCGCTGCCCTTGCCGCATCGGCTGGCCTACCGGCGGCGGAATGGGTCGCCAGCGCCAACAGCCTTGCCCGCTACCTGCTAGGTCTCCCTGGAGGCATAGTGGTGGTCTGGGGGTTGCAGCGGCACCGGAAGATCTTCCGCGAGCTCAAGATGCCCCAAACGGCCAGGGACTGCTTCTGGGCCGGGGTTGGCTTCGCCCTGTACGCCCTCGCCACGGGGCTGGTGACCCCCCGAGCTCCCCTGCTGCCGGCCAGCTTGCTGAACTACGGCTCCTTCCAGGCCGCGACGGGCCTGCCGGTGCAGATCTTTCGCACCCTCCTGGCGCTGGTCCTGGCCTACTTCATAGTGCGGATACTGCGAGCCTACGATGAGGAGCGGGACCGTCGGCTGGAGAACGCCACCCGGGAGCGACACCTGGCGCAGCAGCAACTGCTGGAGGCACATCGACAGGCCGAGGAGCAGCTGCGGGTGTGGAACGAGACCCTCGAGGCGAGGGTGTTGGACCGGACCTCTCAACTGGAGCGGAAGAAGCGGGAGGCCGAGGCGCTCTATCAGATCGGCACCGAGATCTCGGCCTTCTTGGACCTACAAACCATTCTCAGCTCGGTGGTGGAGAAAGCCCGACGGTTTCTGGCAGCCGACCTGGCCGCCGTCGCGCTCCTGGACCCGGAGCACAACACCATCTCGATGCAATCCGTCAGTGGGACGAGAACGGAAGAGTTCAGCCGCCTGCGGCTGAGGCCCGGTCAAGGTCTAGCCGGCCAGGTAGTGGAGACGGGAGTAGCACTGGCCATCGACGACTACCTGATGAATCCTGAGTTTCAACATGTACCAGAGGTGGACACCGTGGTCTCCGCCGAGGAGCTTCGAGCCCACCTGGTGGTACCGCTAAAGGCAGGAGGCAGGATCCACGGGGCCCTCTATATGGCTAACCGGGGCGACCGCCGCTTCGAGGAGGACAGCTTGTGGATGCTGGAGCAGTTGGCGGTGTGCACTTCTATTGCCATCGAGAACTGCTGCCTCTACGACAAAGCCCAAGAGGTCGCCGTGCTGCAGGAACGAGAGAGAATCGGCAGGGAGATCCACGACGGCCTGGCCCAGGCCCTGGGCTGTCTGTCGATGCTGGCTCGCGCCGCTCAAAGCCGCCTGGAGCGGGCGAACAGCGAGACAACGGCCCGAGCCCGCTCGGACTTGCTGGAGATGGAGGAGCTCGCCCAGGAATCCTACCAGGATGCCCGCGAGGCGATCCTGGGGCTCCGGGTAAGCGCTTACGGCGGCCCGGGCCTGGTGGGCGCCCTGCGGGAGTACGTCCAACGCTTCAGCGAGCAGAGTGGCCTTGATACCCGCGTGGTGATCGGCGAGGGCTGGCCCTCCAACCTGCCGACCTCCGTGGAAATCCACGTCGTTCGCATTGTCCAAGAGGCGCTCTCCAACGTCCGCAAGCACGCCGCGGCTCAGCACGCCTGGGTCGAGTTGAAGTCGGACGGCAGCCGTGCCGAGATCGCGGTGCAGGACGACGGCCGAGGCTTCGACGCCGAGAGGTGTATAGAATGCAACGGCTGCCACTTCGACGAGGCAAAGTGCGGCAGTTGCGGTGGCTGCCACTTTGGTCTGCAGACCATGCGGGAGAGGGCCAGGATGATAGGCGGCGAACTGACGGTGCACAGCGCACCGGGCCAGGGGGCCCGGATGGAGCTGCGGCTGCCGCTGGAGGACAGCTGGAGAACAGGCGGCCGCCAGCGGGTCTCCCGCCTGGAGGGAGGCAGCCGATGAGGGAGCGCGGGGAAAGAGAATGGCCATGAAAGCCCGTCCCCTGCGGGTGCTGCTGGTGGACGACCAAGTGCTGTTCCGCAAGGGGTTACGCAGTATTCTCTCCGATTGGCTGGAGGTGCAGGTAGTGGGTGAAGCCTCCGACGGGTCGGAGGCTATCGCCCAGGCGGCTGCTCTGCGCCCGGACATCATTCTGATGGACGTTAACATGCCCACCATGAACGGGATTGAAGCCGCCAGACGCCTCCGGCGCCGGTCGCCTGAGGTGAGGCTGATCATGCTAACTATCTCCGAGCAAGACGAGCACCTCTTCGACGCCATCAAGGCGGGTGCCGACGGCTACCTGCTGAAGGATCTTAGGCCCGAGGTGCTGCGCGAGATGCTGTTGGCGGTAACCCGGGGGGAGGCGCCTCTCTCGCCGCTAATGGCCAAGAAGATCCTGGCGGAGTTTTCCCGACAGGCGCCGCTGGTGCCGGCTCCAAAGCCGACCGAGGATCTCACCTCCCGGGAGAGGGAGGTGCTGAGACTGGTGGCCGAGGGGGCAGACAACCGGACGATCGCCGATCGCCTTTGTCTGGCACCAGGAACGGCCAAGCGCCACATTCACAACATACTGTCGAAGCTCCAGGCCCGCAGCCGCAGCGAGGCGGTGGCCTTCGCTCGACACCACGGGATTCTCTCCCAGGAACCGACCCAATGACGGCCCTACGACTGGCCCGTATCGCTACCCGAGCGGCGGAAGCCTCTCTGTTCGGAACCCTGTTCCTACTTCCCCTGACCTTCTGGCCCCTGAGCTTCCAGACGTTCGTGGCCCCCAAGCTGCTGGTCCTGAGGGGATTGACGGTGCTGGCGCTGGTATCCTGGGGTCTGGCCTCCCTGCTTCGGGGGCGGCTTCGCCTCTACCGTAACCCGCTCTTCCTGCCCCTGTCCGCCTACCTGGCCGTGAGCCTGCTGGCCACCCTCTTCTCGGTGGCGCCGCGCAACAGTTGGTTCGGCCAGAGCTACCGGGGCGACGGCCTGGTGACCCTGGCGACCTACGCTACCCTGTACTTCCTGGCGGTGCAACTGCTCCGGACTCGCCTTCACCTGCGGAGAGCCATCGCCTGGACCCTGGCCGGCGCGGTGCCTGTGGCGATCATGGGCATCTTGCAGTCATACAATTGGGACCCCAGCTTCTTGAACAGCCCCTGGCTCGGGACACGGGCATCCTCCACTCTGGGCAACCCCGACTTCCTGGGGGCCTATCTGGCGCTGGCCTGGCCCCTGCCGGTGGTGTGGCTTCTCTCGGGCGGGCCGCGCTGGCAACGGT
>JAMCTB010000191.1:3977-6290 GCA_023380955.1 Chloroflexota bacterium
CCCGGTGGACTTGGTGTGGCGCTCGCCCCTGCAGGGGCTCGTCCCCTCTTCCGGGCCACCGCCGGCGCCGCATCAGGACCAAACCTTGGCCAAGGCCCTGGCTTCCCTGGCCGCCCCGACCACCGACCGAAGCGCCCTGGCGCGCCTGCTGCTCTGGCAAGCGGCGCTGCCCCTGATAGAGGACTCCCCGCTCCTGGGCAGTGGACCCAACAGCTACGTGGCCGTCGCCACCCGATACGTCAGTCCGGCCTGGGTCACGCTGGCCGGGAACGAGGGCCTCTTCCCCGACAAGCCTCACAATCAGCTGTTGGAGGTAGCCGTGAGCAGCGGGCTGCCGGGGCTGGCGGCCTACCTCTGGCTGCTGGTTGCCCTGGCGCGCCTGGCCTGGAGCTGGCTCCGCCGTCACCTCCACCACCCGGCCTATCCTCTCATGGCGGCGTTGACCTCGGCCTGGGTGGGCTACCTGGTGCAGGACATCTTCCTCTTCGACGTCTTGGATGCCGGGGCCCTTTTCTGGCTCTTCACGGCGCTGATTTCCACCGGCGGGAGGGTGCCGGCGCGACCCCGACGGATCAACCTGGCGTTGCCCGGGTCGATGCGCTCCGTGGCCGCCGGTTCCCTGCTGCTGGTCGGAGCTCTGGCCCTGGTGCTGGCGTGGCGCCCCTTCGGCGCCGACCTCTACCTTCGGGATGCCCTGCTGGCCTCGAAGGACGCCCACCATCTGTCCACCGCCATGCCGCTCTTCGAGAAATCGCTGGAGATGGATGGAGGCGACGAACTGGTACTGCTACAGTTCGCGGCCGCTCGTACCATGGAGGCCCGGTTCAACCCGCAGAAGCGGCTGGAATCCTCGCGACAGGCCATCTCGCTACTCAACGAGGCGATCGGGCTGAACCCCAGGCTGGCCCTGCTGTACCTGCACCGGGGGAGGGCCTGGGATCTGCAGCCCGGGCAGGAGCAGGCGGCGCTGTCCGATTACCGACGAGCGGCGGAGCTGTACCCCCACTACCCCGAGGCCAACATGGCGCTGGGCGACCTGCTGCACCGCCTGGGTCGACCGCAGGAGGCGGTGCTGGCGGGGGTGAGACTGCTGCAGGTGCGCCCGAAGGAACCGGACGTCTACTTCAATCTGGGTATCGACTACGCCGCCCTGCGCAACTGGGGCCAGGCCATAGCCGTGTGGCAAGAGGGGGAACGGCTGGCTCCCACGGACGCCGGTTTCCCCTTCCGCCTGGGCACCGCCTTCGAGGCCCAGGGCGACCTGCAGCGCGCCCGAGAGGCGTACCGGCAGGCCCTCGCCCTGGATCCCGCGCACGCGGATACTCAGAAGGCATTGGCTCGCCTGGGCCCACGGTAACCCGGCCACCGAGCAGCCGATCGACTCTGCACTCCCCATGTTGTAGCTCCCGAAAACCTCCGCCGACACCCGACTTCGTGCTGCCGCTCACGAAGATGTACCCGGGTGATACGCCTCGGCAGCGGAAAATGTACCCCAGGTACATCGACACCCCTCTGGCTCCTCTTTAGCATTGCCTCGGATAGCCAAAGGATACCTGGGCTCGTCGTGCCCGCGGGGTCATCACCAGGGAAACGGGTGGAGACCTGATTGGTGCTCGTCCTGTACCACCACGAGCTGTTCGCCAACGGGATCGTGGGTCTGCTGAGGGAGAAGGGCTTCTCCCCCATCGGCCTGGACGCCCGCTCCAAGGACGCACTGGAGCGGGTGCAGGCGTTGCGACCTCGGCTGATCCTGGTGGAGGACAACGACCCCGACAGCGTCTTCGCCACCAAGCTGAAGGAGATCCTGAAGCGGAACCCCGAGGTGGGGGTGATCCGCATCAACGTCGAGAGCAACCTGCTCAGCATCTACTCGGCCAGACAGGTGATGGCGACCGGTCCGGAGGACCTGTTCGACGCCATCGAACGGCTGGCCAACTGCTCGGTGCTGAACGAACGACAACAACAGCCAGTCTAGCTTCACCAGCTGGCAGAGGGGAGCCACTGTTGGACCAGCAGCAAGAGCTTGGCGTAGCGTTTCGCGAGGGGGGCGAGGCGGAACGGTTTCCTGCCCTCCGAGGGCGCCCTGTCTTGGTCGGCCTTTCGGTCCTGTTCCTCCTGGCCCTGTCCGCGGCGATCCTGCTGGCGGGCTGCACGGCCCAGGAATCCAAGCCCTCCAAGCCCGGTAGCTCGGCCGCACCGCCGGCTGCCGATGCCCAGGCGCAGAAACCAAGCAACGCTCCCTCCCAGCCGCAGCCCACGGCAGCGACCGGCGTGCAGCCGGTCGCTGCCCCCGGCGGGGCAACTGCCGGGGGG
>JAMCTB010000192.1 GCA_023380955.1 Chloroflexota bacterium
CTCGCCCGCCCGCTGGGGATGCCTCCCTTGAGGGAACTGGCCAGGCCGGGGATGCAGGTTCGCATCGCCTTCCCCGACCGGGTGAAGGGGGGTGCCCATCCGCTGGCGCATCGGCGGGTGTCGATCCCGCTGATCGTGGGGGAACTGAAGAGGTCTGGCGTCCGTGATGAGGACATCAAGCTGATCTGTGCCATGGGACTCCACCGCAAGAACACCCTGGAAGAGCTGTACTGGTACCTGGGCAAGGAGATCGTCGATCAGTTCTGGCCGGATCGGCTGCTGATGCACGATGCCGAGGACCCAGCGGGTATAGTGGACCTGGGGAAGGATGAGATGGGCAACGTGGTCACCTTCAACCGGGAGATGGCCGAGTGCGACCTGCCTATCCTGATCGGCCACGTCCAGGGGAACCCCTACGGCGGGTACAGTGGCGGCTACAAGATGTGCGTAACGGGGCTCACCAGCTGGCGCTCCATCGCCTCCCACCACACCCCCTCCACCATGCATCGGGACGACTTCGTGCCGGTCAGCACCCACAGCTTGATGCGGAAGCAGTTCGATTCCATCGGAAGGGCCATCGAGAAGGGGATAGGCAAGCGGCTGTTCGTGGTGGATGCGGTGACTGGAACCAGGGCTCAGGTGCTGGGTGTGTACGCGGGAGTCCCCGATGCCGTACAGGAGGAGAGCTGGAAGCTGGCGGACAGACGCACCAACGTGGCCCTGAAGCTGGACCGAAAGGCCGACGTCCTGGTGTACGGGCTGCCGCGCTCCTTCCACTACGGCCCCGGCATGGGGAGCAATCCGATCCTGATGCTCCAGGCCATCGGCGCCCAGCTAACCCGGGCATACGACGTGTTCAACGAGGGCGGTGTGATCATCGCACCGGCTGTCTGCGACGGCTGGTTCAACGACGATTGGTTCGGCTGCTACCGGCCCGCGTACGCCCGCATGCAGCAGTGCACGGACCTTGGAGAGGTGATGCGGTTCCAGGAGGAGCTGGCCACGGATCCCGAGGGGATCTACCGGTATCGCTTCTCCCACGCCTATCACCCCTTCCACGCCCTGTCCATGATCTCCATGGGAGCGATCACCCACCAGCGCGCGAACGCCGTCTTCATCCCGGGGGCCAGGGAGCCGGGGTACGCCCGAGCCATGGGCTGCATCCCCACCCACGACTTCGCCGAGGCCCTCCGTCGGGCGGAGCGCTACGTAGGCACGAACCCCGCGATCCTGGCGGTGCCGGACGCCTTCACCCAGGTGGGAGTCCACCTGCATATGGCGTAGAGCGCGTCACGGAGGGCGTCCTCAAAGTTCCCCGTGATGGCGCTGGACGGATCGTCATTCCCGCGCACGCGGGAATCCAGGGGCTGGCGAGCCACCACACCGGGGACGTGGATCCCCGCTTTCGCGGGGATGACGGGGCAGGACACAGCCGGTGCCGCGCGACTGTGGGAAAGGCCTAGCCGATCCCGTCGGGGTAGTTGACACACTACGGCGGCCGTCTTATGCTGCCACCTGCGGGCGCGGTCCCGCTCGGTCTACCGCCAGGGGTGATCCACCCCCGTTCGTCGTGAAACGCATGCCATCGGTAACCGTCACCCTCCACGGCACCCTTCAGCACTCGCTACCATCCGGCGAGAAGGTAGCGCTCGTCAGCGTCCAGGTTCCCACCACGGTCTCCGAGCTGCTCAAGGGGTTGGGGCTGCCTGTGGAGATCGTCTCCATGCTCTACCTGAACGGCGAGAAGGTCTCGATGGATGCTTCGGTCAAACCAGGCGACCTGGTGGAGGTGTTCCCGCTGCTGTGCGGAGGCTGAGCGGGGGCCGGGGCGTCTCCCCGTCCCACTTGTAGGGGCGGACCGCTGTGTCCGCCCGCGGCCTGGTTCGGAATGCGCTGGGCGGGCCGGCAGGGCCGCCGGCCCCTACACATGTTTATAGCTGTTAATGGGGGAGGCGAGGATGCCATACGGGTACAACGGCAAGATCCTGAGGGTTGACCTGAGCGCCGGCTCCTGGACGGTGGAGGAGCCGGACGAGCTGTTCTACCGGCGCTACTGGGGCGGCCAGGGCCTGGCCAGCTACTACCTGCGGAAGGAGCGGGCGCCAGGCACCGATCCCCTGGGACCGGACAACCTGCTCATCTTCGCGACGGGCGTCATGACCGGCAGCAAACTCCCAGCCATGCCTCGTTACAGCGTCGCCGCCCGCTCGCCGTTGACCGGCCTCTGCGGCGAGTCCGAGGCAGGAGGGTTCTGGGGCCCCGAGCTGAAGTTCGCGGGCTACGACGCCGTCATCCTGAAGGGCCGCGCCGACCACCCCGTCTACCTTTGGATCCACGACGGTGAGGTGGAGATTCGAGACGGCCGCGACCTGTGGGGGATGTCGACGGGCGACGCCCGAGACGCCATCCGCAAGAAGGTGGGGGAGCCTCGGGCCAGGGTTGCCGGGATCGGCCCCGCTGGCGAAAACCTCGTCCGCTACGCCTGCGTGCTGAACGAGAACAAGCACGCCAACGGCCGCAACGGCATGGGCGCGGTGATGGGCTCCAAGAACCTGAAGGCTATAGCCGTTCGCGGCAAGGGCGGTCCTGAGGCCAAGGACCCGGAGGCCGTCCACGACCTCGCGCGGTGGTACGCGGCCCAAGTGCCCGTCAATCCCACGCTGAAGGTGCTCCACGATCAGGGCACGCCGGGCCTGGTGAGCGGACTGGACGCCGCCGGCATGTTCCCCACGCGGAACTTCAACTCCGGCACCTTCGAGGGGGCGAAGTCCCTCGATTGGGATGCCTACCAGCGGGAGATTTTCGTGGAGGGCGGCTCCTGCTACGCTTGCTCCATTCGGTGCAAGCGGATCGTCAAGTCGGATGGCGAGTACCCGGCAGACCCGGCTTACGGCGGTCCCGAGTACGAGACTATCGGCTCATTCGGCTCCGCCTGCGGGATCGACAACGTGCACGCCGTCGCCCGGGCGCACGACCTGTGCAACCGGTACGGACTGGACACCATCTCCACCGGCATGAGTATCGCCTTCGCCATGGAATGCTTCGAGGACGGCATCCTGAGCAGGGACGAGTGCGACGGCCTCGACCTCAACTGGGGCAATACTGGCGCTATGCTGACCCTGGTGGAAAAGATCGCGCGCCGCGAGGGGATCGGCGACCTGCTGGCCGAGGGCAGCGCCCGCGCCGCGAAGAAGATCGGCCGCGGGGCCGAGCGGTTCACCGTCGAGGTGAAGGGTCAGGAACTGCCGATGCACGAGCCGAGGGGTAAGCCCGGCGTGGGTCTCGGATACGCTGTGGCCGACATGGGCGCCGACCACCTCCTCATCGCCCACGATCCGGGCTTTCAGTTGAAGGAGTCGGGCGTCTTCAAGACCCTCGCCCCGCTGGGGGTGCTGGAGCCCGTGGACGGCCTGGACCTCGGCCCGCGCAAGGTGCGCCTCTTCCGCCCGCTGGAGGACATCTACACCTTCTGGCGTGCCGCTGGGGTCTGTCTCTTCGGTTATGCCCCAAGGGTCTCGGTGCCGCTGGAGAAGTTCGTCGAGATGGCGAGGGCGGTCACGGGCTGGGACTTCGGGGCCTACGAGCTGGTGAAGGCCGGCGAGCGCACGACGAACCTGACCCACGCCTTCAACGTGCGGGAGGGGGCGAGGCGCGACCTGGACCGGCTGCCCGAGCGCTTCTTCGAGCCGCTGCCGGACGGGCGGCTGAAGGGTGTGTCGATATCGAAGCAGCAACTCGAGGAGGCGATAACCCTGCTCTACCAGATGAGAGGGTGGGACCCGGCCACCGGCATCCCAACCCGGGCACGGCTGGAGGAGCTGGACATCCCCTGGGTAGCGGACGTGCTGAGTTCGGCAGGGGTAGCCGTGGGCTAGGACGGGCGAAAGGATTTGACCGCTACGCAGGCGGTGAAGAGTAATCGCTGATCCACACCCCGAGGGGAAAACGGTCGCCGAGTGTGTTCCGAAGGCGACGGTCCGCATAGACCAGGGGCAACTGAGCGAGCTGCGCCAACGTCACGTACAGACCATCGTAAAGGGAACACCTGTAGGCGGCAGCTGTGGCGTAGGCCATGACGATCAGGCTGTTGGAGCGAACCGTCCGGAGCTCCAACCCGAGAAAGGCGTCAATAGCCAGTCGCCCGTCCTCGCTACTTATGCGGCGACGCGAGACAGCCTTTCGGATGGCACCGGCGAACTCGTAGCGGATATTGTCGGGAGCTAGGAGGGAGATACGGCCGCGGCGGTAGTCTTCCAGTACGGCGAGAGCTTCGGGAACGTGGTCCTCATCTTCCAGATGCCACTTGAGCGCGACGGATGTGTCCACCACGAAGAACGGTGTATCAGTCACACCCTCTTTCCTTGCGCGCCTCGTGTACTAGATCATCGGCTGGGATGCCGATACGCCCGATCTTGCGGCGGACCTCCAGGACCCTGTCCACGGCCTTAGATCGCCGAGCGATCTCTTCAGGTGTCACGCGCTCGGCCGATGGAATCCTTATTCTTGGGATTCGGCGGGGAGACTTAGATTCCTTCATGCTTGCGGCCCTCTGTCAAACATTATATCGTAATCGCGGCCTCCAAACCTATTGACTTTCGTTGGTCCGACATCAGCTGACCAGGCTGACCTGGCCTCCGCGGGCCAAGTGCACTCAGGTTTAGTTAGACCGTCTGGTGCGAACTTTCAAGGGCGATGTGCGACAACACGCGTTGCACTTCTACCTACCCATCCTCCGCCGTTACGGCACAATCGACGTCTACGCTCGCCCCACACCGGATACGCAAGCAACAGAACCTGGCATCGGAGCCGGCCTACAAGAATGTCGCGGGTTCAAGCTCGAAGAGCTAAGATTTGTACCGAACTCGAGTCGTCCCAATCAGGTTGCTACCTGACACATACCCGTGACTGAATCCTGGCCGCCACACTGCATCCGGACAGTGTCGGCCGATCCTTTTATCGAGCTAGGGCGTGGGATGCGAGCACTTCTCGACACCAACATTCTTATCCACCGAGAGGCGCCAGTAGTCGTTCATGGAAACGTCGGACTCGTTTTCAACTGGCTAACGGTAGTTTGTTACCTCTGGCAGGGGTATTGCTGGGTGGGATGGACGGAGGTCCCGTCCGCGACTCAGCGCACAGCTCGTCCGAATCTGACAAACTACCGATAACAGGATAGACAGGATGTAGAGAGATGGGCAGGATAGGTCACCTATTTCGTATCCTGCCCATCCTGTTTTCGCTGATGGGAGCCGGCGTTCCCCCACTAGCATTTTGGAGCCTGGGTTGTCCCAACCCAGGCTCCCCA
>JAMCTB010000193.1 GCA_023380955.1 Chloroflexota bacterium
ACCCCAGAGTTGTCGCCCTCCTATACTGGGCCTACCGCGAGATATAACAACATAATGTTATGACTTTCGATGGCTCCCTTTGGCTCCTGCTGAGAGGGGGTGGGAATGCGACAACTCTGGGAACACTAGCATCCATCGCCGCGGCCAGCGGCATCCTGACAGTCAAAAGGAGATTCGCGTCCCATGGCAGACAAGGGTGATTCCGACCGGTCACTGAAGGAGCTCAAGCTTACCCGACGTCAGTTCATGATCCGCGCTGCCCTCGCCGGATTGGCCACCACGGCAGGAAGCAGTCTGCTGGCGGCCTGTGCTTCAGGCCAATCCTCCCCACCGCCAGCCTCAACCACAGCGCCAGCAGCGCCCGCCCCGACCACAGCCGCGGCGGCAGCTGCCGCTACAGCTGCGCCGGCGGCCCCCAAAGCCGGCGGGCAAATCACCGTGCTGGTAGCCTCGGACAAGGGCTGGGTGCCGAACCTGATCAAGAAGTTCGAGTCCGATTCGGGCATCAAGGTCAACCCTGTGATCGTAGACTGGAACGACCTGTCGACGAAGTTCACGGTGGCTGCCGCGGGAGGGAGCTCCACCTACGACGTGGTGGATGTCGACCCATCCAGCGGCGGCTCCTTCATGAAGGCGGGCTACCTGGAGCCGCTGGACAGCTACCTGGCCCCCGTCAAGAGCGACCTGGTGAACCCCAACATCTTCTCCTACAACGGGAAGATCTACGGGATGCCCTGGTTCACCGACGCCCTGTTCTTCTTCTACAATAAGGACATGCTGGACAAGGCGGGATTCAGCGCCCCGCCCAAGACCTGGGACGAGTTGAGAACTCAGGCCCTGGCGATCCAGCAGAAGGGCCTCTCCAAGTACCCCTTCTCCTTCCAGTGGAAACAGATCGAAGGGGAGTTCGACCTCTACCTGACCTTCCTCTTCAGCAACGGCGGCAAGCTGCTGGACGACGGCCTCTCGAAACCGCTGTTCAACAGCCCCGAAGGGGTGGCCGCGCTCCAGTTCATGCGGGACCTCCATGCGAAGGACAAGCTGGTGGATCCCGGCTCCTTCAACATGCGGCCCCTGGAGGTCATGACGGAGATGGCCCAGGGGCGCGCGGCCTACGCCATCATCTGGGGCGAGGTGGCCGGTTCCCTGAACGACGCATCCAAGTCGCAGGTGGCCGGCAAGATCGGATCGGCCGTGATCCCGGTCGCCAAGGCCGGAAACCCTAGCTGGACGGTGGATGGCTCCGAGTGTCTGGCCATCCCGGCCAAGTCCGCCAACAAGGAGGCGGCCTGGAAGTTCATCCAGTACTTCACCAGCAAGGAGCAGTCGAAGGCGATCTTCAAGGAGATGTCCGCCCTGCCGGTGTGGAAGTCGGTCTTCGACGACCCCGATCTGGCCAAGAACCCCTGGACAAAGATCTTCCTGGATCAACTGAAGAACGACTACTCGCGGCCTGGCCAGTCCTGGTACGGTGAGTTCTCCCAGACCATGCAGGTAGAGACCATCAACGCCCTCAACGGCAGCAAGAGCCCGCAGCAGGCGCTGGACGATGCGGCCAAGAAGGCCGCCGACATCCTGAAGAAGGGCTAGGAGCTCGCGGTGCACCACGGAGACATGGAGCCGACGGAGATTCGCTGTAATGTCTCCGCGCTCTCCTTGTCTCCGTGGTTTCACATAGCCCCCTAGAAGGGAAACGGGGAAGGTAACCATCGTGTCCGACCCTCAAACGACAGAGCCTCTCGCCTCGGTCCCGCCGGCAGCGGGGGGGCCGGGGGCTGCATCGGCGGAGAGACCGGCGAAGCGCCGAGGGGATCTCCTGGCCTACCTCTTCGTCGCCCCCACCGCCGTCGTCGTCCTGGGGGTGATCGTCTTCCCCATGCTCTACTCCCTCCTGCTGAGCCTGGAGAAGTACAACCTCACCGACCCAGGCAACGTGAGCTTCATAGGGTTGCAAAACTACCTGACCCTGCTCGAGAGCAGCGACTTCTGGCAGGTGATGGCCCGCACCGCCCTGTTCACCGTAGTATCGGTAGCCTTCACCATCGTGATCGGCCTGGCTTTCGCCCAGATTCTGAACGAGCAATTCCTTGGTAGGGGCGTGTTCCGCACCCTGCTCCTCGTTCCCTGGGTTATCCCGGCGGTGGTGGTTGGCATCGCCTGGGAATGGATCTTCAACGCCAACTACGGGGTGCTCAACGCCCTGCTCCAGAACCTCGGGCTGATCCAGGAGTACCGGCCGTGGCTGGGCGATCCGTCCACGGCCATGCCCGCGGTGATCGTCGCCAAGGTGTGGAAGGAGGTGCCTTTCGCTACCCTCCTCTTCCTGGCGGGGCTGCAGACCATTCCCGCCGACCTCTACGAGGCCAGCCGCATCGATGGGGCGGGCGCCTGGCGCTCCTTCCTCCACGTAACGCTGCCCCTGCTGCGGCCGACGATCCTGGTGATCATCGTCATTCAGACCATGTGGACCTTCCGGGTCTTCGACATCATCTTCGTAATGACCAACGGTGGGCCGGCGGATGCCACCAACCTGGCGGCTTTCTACACCTACCTGGAGACCTTCAAGTACCTGCACGTCGGGCTGGGGTCGGCCCTGGCTTACCTGGTCACAGCGGTGATAGTCGCTGCCAGCGTGTTGTACATGAGACTGGTGGGCAGCGAAGTGGAGTACTGAGAAGACATGGCAATTACTAGAAAACAGGCTCGGACCCTCCGGCTGGGAGGGATATACGTCGCGTCGCTGGCGATGGCCTTCGTCCTGGTGGCGCCCTTCGTCTGGATGGTCATCTCCAGCATCTCCCAGCAGAAAGAGCTGAGCTCCGTACCCATCCACTGGCTGCCGGAGCACCCGACCCTGGAGAACTACGTTGCCCTCTTCTCAGGCAGCGCGTCCAGCATCGCCTCCAGCGAGTTCGCCCGCTCCCTGGTGAACAGCACCGTCGTGGCCCTGGTGACCACCGGCTTCTGCCTGCTGGTGGGGGTGCCCTCGTCCTACGCCTTCACCCGCCTGCCCTTCCGGGGCCGGCGCTCTCTCTTCCTGCTGATCGTCTTTGCCCAAATGCTGCCCTCCATCGCCCTGATCATCCCCATGTATGTCCTGATGTCCAAGATCGAGCTGGTGAACAGCGTGCCGGGACTGGTGATCGTCTACTCGACCTTCACCCTGCCCTTCGTGGTATGGGTGATGACGGGCTACTTCCAGACGGTTCCGAAGGAGCTGGAGGAGGCGGCGATGATCGACGGGGCCGGTCGCGTGGGGGTATTGGTGCGGATCGTCCTGCCCCTCGCATTGCCGGGGCTGGCGGCCGCCACCATCTTCTCGCTGCTGAACGCCTGGAGCGAGTTCTTCCTGGCGGTGGTGTTCACCTCTACCGAGGTCTCCAAGACGATGCCGGTGGTGATCTCGGAGTTCGCGGGCAGGTTCTCCATAGACTATGGGGCGATGAACGCGGCAGCGGTACTCGGCAGCCTGCCGCCGATCCTCTTTGCGCTGCTGCTGCAGAAGTACATCGTCAGCGGCCTGACGGCAGGAGCCGTTAAAGGGTAGGACTAACCACAGAGACACGGAGACCAGGGGGTCTTTCCAGTTATCTCCGTGCGCTCCATGTCTCCGTGGTTTGATGGTTACTCTAGGCCATGTGCAGGTGGACGCCCACCTGGGTGAAGGCGTCGGGCACCACCAGCAGCTTGGGGTTCTTGCCCACGTACCGCTCGGCCCTTTGCAGAGCCTCGGCAAAATCATGGGTAGGGATGCAGCCCATGGAACGGGCGTAGCCGGGCTTTTGGGCCCCCGGAATGAAGACGGCGCCGGCCCGCTGGTGGGCTATCTCCCCCATGGAGATCATCGACAGGGCATGGAAGGGATGGTAGGCGTAGGAGAAGCGGTACCTGTAGATCCCTTCGGGGTCGGTGGATAACTCCTCCTGGAAGCGCATTACCTCACCGAAGTCGGTGACCTCCTGCAGCTTAGCATAGGCCGGCCGGTAGCAGGCGAACCACTCGTCGTTGAACCAGCCGTCGCAGACTGCCGGGGCGATGACCACCCCGCCCTCGTTGAACACCCCGTAGGCCCGGGTGAGCTGCGCCCCTATGGCCTGCAGCATCAGGATGGGGTTGCTGCCCATGCCCGGACCGTAGTGGAAGGAGCGAGGCAGGCCGTAGACCAGGATGTCGGCCTTGCGATCCAGCTTCAACGCCACGTTGGTGCGCTTATCTGCCAGCTTCCAGCTCACCTCCTGCACCGCGTCGGGGGCCCCCGCGTAAACCCCCAGCACCTGAGCCTTGGTCCCAGTCACGGCGTCCACCACGAACAGTCGCCTGCCGATCCCCTTCTCGATGGCTTTCCCGATGGAGTCGAACTGCCGCCGCATCAGGCTGCCGGTGCCCACGGGCAGGAAGTCGTCCCGATGCATCGTGGAGGGGGTGTGGTGGGAGGCGATGGAGCGCCAGCTGGTGAGGCCGGTGACGCACATCTTGTAGCCGCCGCTGTAGCCCCCGTAGGGGTTCCCCTGGACGTGGCCAATCAGGATGGGCAGGTCGCACTCCGCCATCTCCCGGCTGAAGGTGACCACGTTGCCCATCTCGTCCTTGCCGAAATCCACCATGCCGGCCGGGTCCTCGGAGTCGTGCATCAGCAGCCGGTCGGGCCAGAACTGTTCCACGATCTCCCGGCCCAGGTACCAGCGCAGCTCCTCCAGGGTGTTCTTCCGGTGGAGCCCCATGGCGCAGATCAGCTTGATGTCCTGGTCCCGGACCCCGGCCTTCTTCAGCTCCTCGACGATCAGGGGGATCGACACCCTGCGATGGGCCAGCTTGTGCGCCCCGCCCTTCACCCGATCCGGGAAGGCGATGCGCACCTGCATACCGGGCTTGGCCAGCTCCCGCAGAGGGGGCATCCCCAGGGGGTGAGCCAGCGCCCGGCGGGTCACCTCGACGGGATCCACCTCCGGCGGATCCTCCCAGATCTCCCCGTAGCGGACGACGGTAGCGGAATCTGGAACTTCGACTGGCATCTTGCCGTCGCCGTAGTCCAGGATGACCTGTTTCACGTGGTTCTCCTCCCTACCCCTTCACCTCGAGGTTCAGCAGATCCTCGTACACCTTGACCACGGCGGCGGTGTCCTCCTTGCCCAGCCCCTTGGCCAGCGCCATCTCGTTCAGCAGCTGGGTAGCGCTGCTCAGCACCATGGGCACCCCCGCCTCCCTGGCCATGGCCAGGGCCAGGGCGTTGTCCTTGTGCAGCAGGCCGATGCCGAAGAGGGGGGTGAAGTCCCGGTTGAGCACCTTGGGACCCACCTCCTTGAAGAGGTTGCTCACCGTCGCCGCGCCGCTCTCGGTGACCAGATCCACGAATACCTTGGGGGGCATTCCCACCTTGGCGCACAGGGCCATCACCTCCACGGTCACGGAGTTGATGGCCCCGAACATCAGGTTGTTCAGCAGCTTCACCACGTTGCCGTGGCCCGAAGGCCCTACCAGCACCACCCGGCGAGCCAGCTTCTCCAGCACCGGCCGGGCCTTCGCGAGAGACTCCTCGTCACCGCCCACCGGCAGGGTCCAGTTCCCGCAGCCCTGGGGCCTGCCCAGCACCGGCGCGTCCAGGTAGCCGACCCCCTCCTCCCGGGCGGCCGCCGCCATCTCCCGCGTGCCGCCGGGATCCACGGTGCTCAGGTCGACGATCACCTGGCCCGCCCTCGCCCCGTCCAGCAGTCCGTTCGACCCGGTTACCACCGAGGCCACGTCCGCCGGCATCGGCAGCGACAGCAGCACGACCTCGGCGCCCTCGGCCACCGCCCTGGGTGAGCCGAGGAGCTGGGCCCCTATCTCCGCCGCCCGGCGCTCCGCCGCCGGATCGATGTCCCGAGCCAGGACGGTGTGTCCGGCCCCCACCAGGGCCGTCGCTATCCGGCTGCCCATGGTTCCCACGCCGACAAGTCCAACCTTCATCGGTCCTTCCACTCCTTCCCTACCAGCAATACTACAGCACCAGAGAGACTGCCAGGCTCCGCAAGGGGCTTCAACCGGAGCGGGCGTACAATCCGGTGGGCGAAACCACCAAGTCCGGGGAAGGATATGACGTTATACTGTCATATCCTGTTCTTGCCTAGTGCCAAGGCTAGCACCGGCACCATGGCCTGTCAATCGGCCGGATCCACGATGTTGACAATGTACAGCGTCCCGTTATAATCGGATCGCGAGCTGTAGCGGGCGCGCTACGCTCCCACACCGATCCCTTTCGTTCATAGGGAGGTAGAGAACCACCATGCCTACGGTAGCCACCAGAACTCGTGCTCCTCAGAAGCGCGACCGCGGGGCGACCCTCGCACGGGCAGCCCTGGTGTTGAACGCCATCGCCTCCCATCCAACCGACCATGGGGTCACCCTGACGGAGCTCAGCAAGGAACTGAAGCTTCACAAGAGCACCACCCACCGGTTGCTGCTCGGTCTGGAGCAGATCGGTTTTGTCGAGCATTACGACGAGGGCGAGCGCTATCGCCTCGGGCTCAAGCTGGTGGAGTTGGCCGGCAAGTACCTGGACGACTCCAACCTGGTCAGCGAGGCCGCCCCCATCCTCTACGACGTCATGCTGCAGTGTGGGGAGACCATTCACATGGCCATCCTCGACGGCACCGACGTCGTCTACATCGCCAAGGTCGACGGCCAGCATTCCGTCCGCCTCCACTCCCGCATCGGTGATCGCCGACCGGCCGCTACCACATCCCTGGGCAAAGCGGTCATGGCCTACAGGCCGGTCTCTCAGGTCGAGAGCATTATCGCCGCCGGGCTCCCCCCTCGAACCCCTAAGTCCATCACCGTCCCGAACCTGCTGCGGGCGCGCCTGGAAGAGGTGCGCGCCAACGGCTACGCCGTGGACGACGAGGAGACCGCCCTGGGAGTGCGTTGCGTCGCGGCCCCCATCTTCAACTATTGCGGCGAGGTAATCGCCGCCGTGAGCATATCGGGCCCCACGATGCGCGTGCTAACCGAACGGGTACCCGAGTTGGGAGACCTGGTGAAGACCACGGCCCTCAAGATCTCCCAACGAATGGGGTATCGCTCCTAGGCGGCACCTCAGCCTACTACTGGACGCCCGACCACCAGCTCCTCGTTGAAGGCGAAGAGGCCGGGGACGCCGCCGGTGTGCACGAACAGTACGGTCTCGTCGCGACCCACCACCCCCGTGCGGATATGGGAGATCAATCCGGCCAGCCCCTTGCCCGTATAGACGGGATCAACCAGGATGCCTTCCAGCCGGGCCAGGAGTCTGATGGCCTCTATGCTTTCCGCCGTCGGCAGGCCATAGGACGGACCCAGGAACTCGTCCTCCAGCCACCCATCTTCCTCGGACAGCCTCACCTCAAGCCCCAAAGCCACCGCGGCGTCGTTGGCTATGTCGATGCTGCGAGCGCTCCTCTCCGGTCTGGTCCCCTCCGGGGATACCCCGATGATCTTCGTCTCTACCCCCAGAGCCCTGGCGGCCAGCAGCATGCCGGCGTAGCTGTTGCCGGAAGAGGAGAGGTAGATCCGGTCGACCTTGAGGCCGGCTTCCCGGAGCTGGCGCTGCAGCT
>JAMCTB010000194.1 GCA_023380955.1 Chloroflexota bacterium
GGCAGGCCGCCGTCGACGGAGGCATTCTTCGTCAGGGCCGCGGCTGTCTTCGCGCTCGGGCAGATAATTTGGCGCAACGTGTTCAAACCGGCCATCGAGGCGCGCGCCGCGGCCGCAGGGAACGGCTAGCGCCAGGTATCAATTGACCTAGAGCCCAAAACAGGGACCTAGAATCGCCTTGTAGAGAGCCGTCTCGACGGCAGAATGGGCTATGGCAGGTGTCTCCACGTCCTTCGGCTGACAATATCGCGAATGTGCCCGGCGGTTACGCCGTGTTGGCGGGCCAGCACGGCCGCAGGGATACCGCTCGCCCTATCCGCCCGGATCTGGCCTACTTCGATCGCCGTCAGACTGGCGGCCGGGTGGGTCTCTCCCTGTGGTCGCCTCTCGGGGTGCGTATAGTTGCCGTTGCACTCCCCGAAGGAAGGGCTGAAACGACCTTTGGCCCTCATGTCAGCCATGTTGTCGGCGTGAGTGCCAAGGAAGAGGTGATCCGGCCGGACACAGCTTCTGACGTCGCACCTGTGAAGAACGTCAAGGCCGTCCAGCGGCATTTGGGCCACGCCAGCCTGCAGTCGACGGCCATTTACACCCAGCTGACGGACGAACACGCACGACAGCTGATCGCCGGCGCCAAGTTCTAGCGTATGGACGACAACGTGACACGGAGGACACTGAAGATGCTGCACCCGCCAGCGCCCAAGACGACGGAAGAGCGGATTGTCGAGATCTACGCCTGCCTGCAGATCATCAAAGGCCAGCTCGCGGCGATCGAGACGAAGCTCGACAACATCTGCGACAACTGCGAGGTGGAGGAGAACCGACTTAAGGCCCTCGAGGAGTGGCGGACATCTGTGAGGGGTGGGCTCAAGGTGCTGGGCGTGATCGCGGGCGCGGCCGGGGTCGTGGGCGGCCTGGTGGTGAAGGTTTTCAACCCCTAGATAGGAGGTAGACATGGTTACGACCTTCCTCGGCGGTATCGCCAGCGGCGCCGGCTTCGCCCTCGGCGCCGGCGGCCTCAGCGCCTGGGCCAACCAGCGCCAGAAGAAGAAGAAAGCCGAGAAGAAGAACCCCGTCTGCCGAGCGAGACGGGGGGGTGGCCGGCGTCGAGGGCGCCGGAGGAGACGAGTCTCAGCCCATCCCTGACTCAGGGACCCCCGTCCGCCGGCGCCGTTTGTACTCGCGGTCGTAGCGTCGTTGTACCGCCGGCCGGCAGGCCGGGCAATATCTCTCGCGGTGGCTCTCGGCCGTGAACGCCTGGCCGCACTCGGGACAGACGACCTCGCGCGGTCGGTGCAGGCTGGCCTGGACGGCGGCCGGGATCTGACCCCGCAGCCGCTCCCGGTCCACCGCCTCGGGGTGCTCGGCATAGTAGCGCCGCAGGCCGGCCGAAATCGCCTCTGGCGTAGATTTGTCCAAGCCAGCCAGGTTGCGCTGGCGGCGCCGCTCAGCCCTGGCCGGGTCGCCCGCGAACGCCTCGCTCCGGTGCTGGCTCGCCTCGGGACGCAGGCCCTGCTCGATGGCCGTCACCGCCTCCGCCTTGTCCTCGGCCCAGCGCTGGCGGTCCTCGCCCCAGTTGCGCAGCTTGCCCTGGGCGCGCAGGCGTTCGATGATCGGCGCCGTGGCCGCACGCAGGCGCTCGCGCATCGTCTCCGACACCAGCCGCGTCTGCCGGTTGAGCCCGGCCCATTCGCGGTAGTCATCGGCCTCCAGGCCGTGGGCCAGGCGGGCGTGCTGAGCCAGGCTATGGCAATATCGGCCACAGGCGTGGCACAGCAGTCGGCCATCCTCGTCGCGCTCGAGCCGGCCAACCTCGCCATAGGGTGAGGCCTCGACCAGGCTGGGGCAGGAGGGGCCACGCCGTCTAGTCATCGGGCTCCCCCGATCCGCTCTGGTCCGGCCGGGCCGTCGTGCCGTAGACGACTCTACCGGTGTTGTCTTTGAGAACGATGTCCGCCGAGTAATGGGCGCCACACTTGTCGCAAACCAGGCCCTCGTCACCCGGAACGAAGTGCCCGCAGTTGAGGCAGTCAAAGTTCACCCATAGATTTAGCCCGTCGAAATAGCCTTCTCGTTCAGCCATTTTCTACCAGCTCGCCGCTAGGGCAGTAGGGTCTGGGCCACAGTGGTGGCGCTCGCCGAGACGATCGCCAGCGCGGCCAGTGCCACCAGGCCGACGTCGCCGCTGCCGCTGGCCCAGGCCAGCCCCACGGCACAGACCGCCGCCACTCCCAGCGCGATCGCGACCCTCTGCCAGCGTTTCACTTCCCCGCCTGCCTCCTACATTCCGCCCCGCAATAGGCGCACCCACACTCGCTATCGTACCAGACTACGCTCCCCGCGGGGAGCCAGCGCCGGCAGACGGCGCAGTACTGCCCCGCGTGGAGCCGCGCGCGATAGACGGCCATTATCGGGGCCCTCCCCGCCCCGTTTTAGCTCTATCGCCACGGGTAAGATGGTCAATCTTCGCAAGGTTCCGCCCAGCGCGCACCAGGTTGTATACCGCGTAGCAGAGATTGAAGACTGCCCAGATTTGAAAGAAGATGGTCGCGGCGTTCAACCAGCCTCTAGGCGGGGGCGCGAACGGCAGTGCTTGCCCGATCAGCCAGGTGATAACAAGGCTGGCGACTGCGCCCCCAGCGATCACGGCCATACACTCCCTGTATTCGCTGAGCCACGTCTTGATCCTCATTGCTGTTATTCCTCCCTACACCGGCCGCGGCCGGCGCGGCCGCGGCAGCAACAATTGATTCTTGGCCAGCCGCTCCGGACCGGGCAGGGCCCTCACCCGGACCACTAGGTTCAGCGGATCCGTGCGATCGACATGCAGGCTGTAGGAGGCCTCGCACTGACCACAGACCAGCATCGCGCTCCCCGTGAGCACGGCGCCGGCGCCGCCGCACTCGCAGGAGACGAGCAGCCGCGGGATCACCGGCGGCCGCCCCTCCTCGCTGTGCAGGTTCAGAGTCATCTCGAGCGGCCGGTCGAGCTTCTCAAACTTGTACTCCCTGAGCAACTGAGCGAAGGCGAAGTCGACGAAGACGGGCGCCGGGCCCGCCGTCGACATCGGCTCTCCATTACCGTCTGTCATTTCTTCCCCCTCTACGCAGTCGCCTCCGGACAACGACGACCTCCTCGTCCCCGAAGCGGACCAGCATCGAGCCGTTGCGGCCGCAAATGCACGTCTTACCACCAGGCGTGAAGATCGCCTCGCAGCGCCGGCCCACCAGGTCGGAGCGCGTGCGGCCCTGCACCGGGTTGGTCTTGCTGGGAGCCGTGCCGAGGTAGACGTACTCGCGCATCAGGCCCACCGGATGGCCACGAGGTTGTTGGCGACCACCCAGCCGTACCCCGCCACGGCGACGATGGCGCCCAGGGGCAGCAAGGCATCTATTGGTTTGTTGTCCTTTCCCCACGGTGCCCACCCGGCCGGCAGTGCGCCAGCGCGCATCAGCGGTCCCGTCACCAGGTCCTGAATTGCGAACAGACACGCCTCATCGGGAAACCTCTTGCTGGCGTGGATGGCCACCAGCCCCCGGTACGACGTCGACCAGGACCGCGTCTCGATCCGCTTGGCGCCGATCGCCACGAGGCTGGCCCAGGGCTGGGTCAGAGAGAGCGCTTTCACGGCTGGGCCTTCTCTCTCCGCGATCGGTCGTGCCGGCGTTGGCACTCGGCGCAGCGCTTCCAGTAGAGCGAGTCGCCCGTCTCGAACTCGTCGCCGAGATACAGCCACTTGCCACAGAGGCTCCTACCGTCCGGCCCGATGTAGTGCAGCCTGCCGGCGCCGTCGATCCGGGCCCAGCCTTGGCCCCGGGCGGCCTTCTTGTCGGCCATCAGTTCATCCTCCCGGCGGCGCTCACCGCCGCCAATTTGGCCTCGATCTCCGCGTCCAGGGCGCGCTGCTCGACCCGCCAGCCGGCGAGCCAGTCCGTCAGCAGCTCGTTCATGACTCCGGGCGCGCTGTCCCAGTAGACGACGGGCAGGCAGACCCGGTCCGCCTCGAGCAGCTCGCGGCGCGTGCCCTCGGAGCGCATGGCCACGGGCTCGGGCACGCAGCAGACCACCAGGTCGCCACGCCGCAGCAGATCCAGCGCCGCCTCGAGCAACGTCTGTTCGGGTACGATTACCTCCAGGCCGCCCGTGTTGAGGTGAGGCACAATTACGGCGAAGCCCAGGCGCAGCAGGGCCACGCCCACTAGGTGGGCGTGCCGGACGTTGGCGGCGACGCGCTCTGGACGGTCGTCGCGGTAGGGGCCGCAGACATAGGCGACCGGTTTCGGTTCGGCCATTGGTTCTGGACCTCCTAGCCAGGTTGGAGAGCCTCCGGGGAGCGCTCCCAGGGCCGCGTTTCCAGCCAGCGGCGGGCGGACACGTGACTGCGTCCCAGCCGACCCGGTGGCTTCCGCGCCAGGGCCGCCGCCGCCGCGATCAGCCATTCGTCGAGCCCCGGCGGCCCGGCAGTTATGGCACGTTGCCAGGCCTCAAACTCTCGTTGTTCGGGCCCCTGGTGGCTCGGATAGAACGTCCTGAACTGTAAGTACTTGGGGGGGCGACTTTGCGGCGCCGCACTGTCTGTACTCATGTCTTTAATTCTCATGTCTGTCATGTCTTTAATCTTCGCAGCTTCATTTTGAAGCTGCTGGCAGCTTACTTTTGAAGCTGCTGGATCCGGCAGCAGCTTCATTTCTAAGCTGCTGAGCAGCTTCATTTTGAAGCTGCTGCCGTTTTCATCCTCCTCCACCAGCAGCTCACTTTTGAAGCTGCTATCCTCTTCTGGAGGAGGCTCAGCCTCCGCCAGACCGTCGTCCGCCGCCGGCAAGGACAGCTGGGTGCCGGGCGCCGTGGCGCGCAGGCGGTAAACGTAGGTGCCGTGGGCCACCCGCCGCAGCCGCTCCAGCACCTGGTGCTCCAGCGCCAGGTGGAGGCCTCGCTGCACCGCCGCCCGGCTGAGGCCCGTCATCTGGCAGAGCAGCGTATCGCTCATCGGGCAGCAGTCGCGCCGCCAGCCGAGGGTCAACCGCAGCGCCGCCAACACGACCTTGATCTCGGCGCCCGTCATCCGCGGCAGGCCCTCGTCGAAGATCTCGTTGGGCACCTTGACGAAGCCCCGACCGTTGGCGATGCCGACGAACTTCCACTCCTCGTCAGCCATGGCCAGCACCGGCACCCCCTTGTAGTCGATGTAGTCGATCGGACACCGCGGGCGACACTAGGCCAGGGCCTCGGCGAGGACCGCGGCCGGCTCCTCGACGACGTCGGGCGACGGCTCCGGCGCTGATGACTCGGCGGCCGCCGTCTTGGCTCTGTTACGGTGATACCACTCGCGACTGTACCGCCGTTGGTGCTCGCGCGCCTCGTCGCTCGGGCCGTTCTTCTCGCTCGGCCCGGCAGCCGCCGGCGGCGCTTCTCCGGAACAGAGCTCGGCGACCGTCGCGTCGTGCTGCGCCTTGGCCAGCAGCAAGGCCGTCAGCGACGCCGCGCGCTGCTCCGCCAGTTGGCGCTCTCTGGCGACCGCGGTCCGCCAGTCTTCGTCGAGCACCGTGTACGTCCAGAGGGCGTGTTGATAGGCGGAGAGCGTTTCTTCCATCGGCGTCCGGGCCGGCCGCTGGTTGTCCGGCCGCGGCGAAGGCGCCGGCTTGCTCTCCGCCCCCCAGGGCTTCGGCGGCCGCGAGACGTCGACGACGTCGTCCGCCGCGCGAGTACTCGTTCTCGGGCTCACGTCAATTGCCTCCCCTTCCCAGCCGCAACGGATGCACACGGGCACTCGCTTGCGGAGATCTTCCAGATAGTGCTGGTAGATGACCGCGCCGTGGCAACCGGGCCGCGGGCAGGTCCCGATCATGCGAGTGGTCATCGATTAACCCCCCTCGTTGTAGGGGGCGAGGCGCCCAGCCAGCGCGGGTCGACCAGCTGGCCGCGGTCGCGCATCGTCGTGCCGCAGTCCGAGCAGACCCGCGCCTCGGCCTGGGTGACGGCGCCGTCGAGGTTGGTCAGTCTTCCCACCATCTCGACCTTGCCCTTGCCGCAGACCTGGCAGCGCTGGAAAAACACCCGCTTGGCGCGAACCCTGGGTTCGCGCCAGAAGGCGAACGGCGACGCCATCTCGAGGATCGGCGCGCCCTCCTCGTCCATGGTTCGCAGGTTGCCCGACGCCGGCTGGCGCTTAGACGATGACCGGGACATGGGCGGCGGCCTCCTCTCGCGGGCAGACGTGGCCCTCGATCTCCTCGAGGAGGACGCCGATCTGCTCCTGAGTGGTGATGGGTTGGGAGCGGGTCACCTGGTGGCAGCGCGGACAGCGCCAGCCGCCGATGAGGTCATAGTCGCAGGGGCCCACCGGGTCGGGGCCCAATTCGAGGTAGAACGTGACGCCGTCGGCCACGGCGTAGGGCCGGCCCTGGGCGTCGGGCCGGATCGCCGGCCAGCGGCGCAGCAAGCTGGCGAGGAGCAGCCGCAGCACGTGGGCGCGCTCGTCGTAGGTCACCTGTTCGCGGGGCAGCGTCTCCGCCTCGCGCCTTCGGTAGGCATCTAGGGCGCGGGCTTTCCAGTCGGTCACCACGTCATGGCCCCGGAAACCAAGCGGAGACGAGCAGGAAGAGCCCCAGCCAGGCCAGGAAGGCGACGCCGCCGAGGACGAAGCGGGCGATTTCGTGCAGCCAGGGCGAGAGACGCGGCGCCCGGAGCTGCGGCAGCGGCTTGGCCAGCCCCCGCGAGACCTGGCGGCGAGAGTGGACGCAGGTCTGGGGTCGATACTCGCAGACCTTGGCGTAGGCACAGTAGCGCTGGCAAAGCCGCCGCGCCGCCTCGTAGTAGGACTGGTCGTACTGACATTCGGGCGCGATCTGGTAGGGACGCGGTTGCGTGGTCAATGGGCACCTCCTTGACACCACCCCAGCCACGGGAGAATAGGGCCGTGAGCGGCCCCTCCGCGGGGGTCTAAGCGGGCGGCAGTGTTGACGGCACCGGCCGCCCGCTGTCGTTTACGCCGCCTTACGGAGGCTCCGCAAGGCCGTCGTCTCCTCCGCCAGCCGCTGGGCGACGGCCCGCAGCCGCCGGATCTCCAGCAGCAGGCACTCCTCCTGGCGTGGGCAGTCCGCCGCCACCGTCGCGCCCCGCCGGGGGCGCCGAGCGGCGCTTGCCCCGGCCATACGGCGGTCGATCGAGAGCGAGCCCGCCTGCACCTCCACCGCCAGTTCGTCCGCGCCTAGTTTTCGTGGCATATCCCCTCCTTTCCGTGGGGGACGTTCTCTCAGTTCAGATTCACCCTCATCGGGTGCACCAGGCATACGGGGCAGCGCCGGTCGACCAGCCATAGCGAGAGGTCGGCGCACCCCGGCAGCCGCTGGGCCCAGACGTCGAGGCGTCTCTCGGCCTCGATCGCCAGCTGCGGGCCCATCGGCATACGTCCAGCCATCAAACCCTCCCCGTTCCCGTAGGGGCGAGCGTCCCCGTAGGGGCGACCGGCCGGTCGCCCCTACTTGCCCGCCTTGCCCAGCTCGTAACCGCCCTTGATGGCCGCGCCCAGCGCGGCGAACAGCAGCCCGCAGATCAGCAGTGGTGTCATAGTGGTTTCCTCCTCTCCGGGCCCGCTCAACGCCGCCAGCGGCGCCCTAACCAGGCCCATAACTCCAGCCAGAACCAGCCCAGGGCAAAGCCCAACAGCATCCAGGGCAGCAGCGGCAGCATCCCCGACCAGCCCACCTAGCCCCTCCCCACCGGCAGCAGGCGCAGCGTCGTCACCGTCGTCACTATTACGTCAACCGCTCCCCCCTCGCCGGGGTGGACCTCCACCGTCTGGCGGGTCCCTTCGCCGCGCTCGGGGCAGGCTGTCCCCGCCCCCGCCGGCTCGGCGGCCGGCGACTGGCCGCGTTTCCAGGCCTCGTAGACGGCGCGCAGCACGCGCCAGCGGCGCTCGCCGACGCGCGCGCGGGGCAGGTGTTTGGGGGCGATGCGCGTTTAGACCGTCTACTCGCTGATCCCCAGGTCGCGGGCGATCTCCGGCGCCTCTATGTAGACCTCCTCAAAGGTCGGCACGCGCAGCGCCGGCCAGGGCGCCGGCGGCGGTGGCTTGGGCTTGCGGCCGGCCTTAGCACGCCTGCCCTGCCGGCGCTCGGCCGCTAATGGGACAAGAGTATCCACGGTCGCCGACATATGGAGCCTCCTAGGTCCGCGCTTGGGGCGCGAAGGTGGAAATGTAGTCGCGGTACTCCAGGACCAGCGCCAGCCAGTCCCGCAGCGACCAGTCGGGGTTGTAGTGGCAAAAGGTCCCCACGCTGCCCCCGCACCAAGCCTCGTAGTCGTGGGTATTGACCTTCAGGCGCTTGAGCCATTCGGTCATCACTTTGGGGTCGAGGGGCGTCGTGGAGTAGGGTAGGGTGATGCCCGCCTGCTCGGCCAGCTGGCGGCGGGCATCTTCCACCGCGCGTTCGTTCCAGAACGGCGAGCCGCGCAGCATCTTCTGGCGCTCGCCGATCAGGTCGCGCCGCCGCTTCTCATCGTCCGCCGCCGCCTTGGCGTTAGCGGATCGCGCTTGGTTGGCAGCACGGGCGCCAACTTTGCGGTCGGTCTCGGTCAGAGCATGCTGCTGCCGATCTTGTAAATCTCGGGCCCTGGCGCTGGGATAATCAAGCGTCAAGTAGCCATTTTCGGCCCCGTTTTCGGGGGGGTGGTATGTAGAGACCTGAGGGCTCAATTTCCGGCCTCCTTGGCGTCCTGACGCGCTACAGGGCACGTTGTAGGGATTGGCTGATAGAACACGCAGCGTGCTCGTAATATCGGGCACTCCAAGGCAAAACAAAAACTACGCCGCGACTACCTGGTCCATCGGGAGGTTCAGAGCATCGGCAACTCGCTTGAGTGTCTTGGTACCCAGCTGCTTGCCAAGCTCTAAGCGGCATATCGTCGAGACGTGTACCCCAACGCGCCCGGCCAGGTCGCTCTGCGTCATGCCCTGTTGGATTCGCGCTATTTTCAACGCCTCTGTGTTGATCCTCATACGTTTTCCCTCCGAGGGCTGTCTGTCCGATATATCAAGCACATGGTACGTAGCTTCGCGCTCTCTGTCAAGCGTTTTTTGCGCGGGTTTTCGTGCAATTTTGTGCCAATTCAGCCTAGCGCTCCTATAATCAGCCAAGGAGCAGTCGTCTGGGGGGCGTATGTCGGAGGGCCAAGAGACTTTCGGCCAACACATCAGGCGAGCGAGACTGCGACTCGGCTACAGCGTGCGGAAGGTAGAACTGCTCACGTCTCGCCTGCCCGAGGAGCAGCGGGTCTCTAATTCCTACCTCTCACAGGTCGAGCGGGACGAAGTGCCTCCCCCATCGCCAGCGAAAATCATGGGTCTGTCGAAGGTGTTGAGCCTTGACTATGAGGATCTGATGCGGCGAGCAGGACATCTTCCTGGAGAGCGTGTTGAGGACATTGCCTTGCCCGTCGGTGTCGATCTCTCCGATCCCAACCTGCGCCTCACTTTGCAGAAATTGGCCGAGCTGCCCCCCGAGGACAGGGCCGAGTTTCTCCGCATGATAACGCCCCTGCTTGACCAGGCGCGCGATCTACAGCGTATGCGGGCGGAGCGTCGCCGCCAGAGGGAGGGCCAAGGATAGAGGGTGCGCCATGAGTTGTCTCCGATTGAGCGGTTCATTGTCGCCCACGACCTGCACCGGCACGTGCCGGTGGACCTTGGGCCGCTGCGGGAGCTCGCCCCCGTCAAATTTCTGAGGCTGTCAGAGGGCACGCTGGGTGGAGCCTTCGCCAACGAGGTGGGCTGCGTCATCGGTATCAACCGCAGCCTGGGCCGCGATGAGCGACGGATGACGTTCTGCCACGAGCTGGCGCACCTGATTCTAGAGCATCCGAATAGTCTCTGGCTGTGCCGCATCGACGGCTGGTGGTACAGCCGGTACGAACGCCAGGCGCAGCAGGCCGCGGCCCTGATGCTAATTCCGTTCGAGCCCTTGCGGCGGCGACTGCTTGCCGGCTATGCCGTCGAGGCCGTCGCCGGCGCGTTCCGAGTGCCTCGGAGTTTAGTCGAGTTGCGGGTCGCAATGGCCGAAGATCAGCTGCTACCGCGGGTTCGAATGCCGCAAAGAACGACGGTCTAGAGGTCGTTCTCCGGCCGTACAGGATGCCAATGCCCAGAGCAACTAGCGACGAGTTGTGGGTCATAGCCGGTTTCTTGGGGCTGCTGCTGGTCGCCCTGGCGGTGCGTGGCAACCGGGTCTACCGGGGCCGACGCAAGGGAATCAGCAACGGCGGGTTCTTCTTGCGCCTGGTGTTTGCCGGCCTTGGCGACCTCAGCACCACTCAGTTGTTTGTGGTTGTCATCATTGTGTTGCTGGCGCTGGCCATCGCTAACACCAGGTTTGGATTCTTGCCCTTCGAGTCTGAGTGGCTCCTGGTGGTCGGGTTCAGCCTGGCTATCGGCGTGGTGGCGGACAGCATCTGGCATTGGTCGTGGTCCTGGTTTCGGGAGCGGCGAGACTCCGCCGCACTGCGGAGCCGAACGGCTACATTGGCTGATCTCGTGATGCTCACGCCCGCCGAGTTCGAACGGCGCATCGAGAATCTACTGCGTGGGCTCGGCTTCGACTCGGTGGAGCACGTGGGCAGGAGCGGCGATCTCGGTGTCGACGTCAAGTGCCGCGCGGGGCGGGAGCGGGTGGCCGTGCAGTGCAAGAAGTACAGCCCAGGCCGAAACGTCGGCTCGAAGGAGGTGCAGCAGTTCTACGGCATGATGAGGCATCCGCGCCACGGCGCGACGCGGGGCATCTTCATCACCACCAGCGGGTTCACGCCGGACGCCGCAGGGCTGGCCGAAGACCCGCACTTGGTGCTGTTGGACGGGCAGGCGTTAGTGAATCTGATCAACCGCCCGGGCGGCAATGACGACGGGGATTCGTGGTCGGCCGTGGAGCGGCATAGCATCTGACGCGTCGGAGGAGGGATAGGCGAAGCGCATCTGCCTTGCCAGCAGGTGGGGATTGAAACAAACCACATGTACATCAGCCGCAAGTTCGCGGACAACCCTGCCCTGCAGCGGGCGCTGGTCGCCGCCTACGAGGCCATCCGCTCGGTGGAGGCGGAGAGGGCCGAACGGGCGAAGGCCCGCGACGCGGAGTACGAGGAGTGGTTACGGCAGCGGCGGGCCAGGGAAGAGCAAGATAAGAAGGGCTAGACGTCGAGCCGGCAGGTCCCGCACTGGGGCCCGTGGCGCGGCGTGTAGCGCTGGCAGCGAGGGCACCAAGCCAGCGCGGAGGGTAGGCCATGGCGTTTTCGGAGGCCACGAAAGACGCTGCCTTCGAGCGCTCCGGTGGGCGCTGTGAGTGCGCGCGCCTCGGGCACGATCATGGGAGCCGCTGCCCGCGCCGGATCGGGCGGCATAGCGCCCGGTTTCACCATCACCGTCGGGAGATCCGCGGCGGTAGCGATGGTTTGGCTAATTGCGAAGCGGTGTGCAAGTACTGCCACGATCTGATCCATCGCCGACTAGACGCGCGTACTCTCTGAGCGCCGTGGCGGCATCGTCCACCGCGGCCGGGTCGAGGCTGACATGGCCACTGGGCGGGTTGTCGGCGTCCCAGCTCACTTCCCAGCCGCACTCGCCGTGGCCTTTGTCGGCGAGGCGTTTGAGGACGACGGCGGAGAGGCTAAGAGTCACCTCGAAGAGGTCACGCACGCTGCCTCGGTAGTCGAAGAAGACGTGTGCCAGCCCTTCCTCGCCGTGGCCCTGGCAGCTGTCGATAGTGCACAGTCCCGGAAAGAGGTTTAGCGCCTCCACCAGGTGGGCAATGCCCTCGTCGACATAGGCCGTGACTTTGACCGGTACCTCGTGGTGCATGGCGTCAGTCTAGCCGCGGCGGGCGAGCGGTGTCAAGAACCGTGGGAGCACAGAAGAGGGCCAGGGGCAGAAGGATGGCGAGTGAAGGCCTACCAGAACCACCGCCAGAAGCGGCGGCAGAGGCGGCCGCCGGCGCGCCAACCGCGCCGCAGCCACCCTGGACGGGCACCGCTTGGGATTATCCGGAGTTGCGGCAGGCGCTGGCCAGGCTCGTCGAGGGCGGGCTGGACCTCGCCGACAAGAAGCTCGAGGGTAACCGGGCCGCCGCAGTGCGGGCAACGGATCGCGTACTGTGGCTGGCCGGCGGCGTCGTGCTGGTCGTGGTGATCCCCGTCTCGCTCCTCACCGCCTTCGGGCGGATGAGCGCGGAGGCAGCGGCCTTTCTCTATGGCGTAGTGGTGGGTGCCGCCTTCACGTTTCTGCGGGACTTCTTCCCCAAGACGTAGTTTGGTATAGGCGGAGAGGCCGGCGAGCGCGGCGTAGAGCAGCCCGTCGGGTACGCCCTGGATAAGGTCGCGGCGCTGTCGCACGGCGCACCTTCTGGCGCGAATGGGCGCAGTCTAGCCGCGACGGCTAACCGCTGTCAAGAGCCGTGGGAGGGCTAGCATGGACGATCTGACCTTCTGTCCCAAGTGCGGCCGCCGGCGCGGCGAGGGCGAGGAGTTCTGTCCCAAGTGCGGCCGGGCCTACAATAGCCCCAACGTGGCAGACCAGGGCTCAGCTGCTCAGGTCATCATCCCGGCTGCCTCTCTAGCGGCACTCCACCTCCGGCCCTCTCAGAAGCCGGGCTGGCCCTGGCTCATGGTGGTGGCCGGCCTTCTCGGCGGCGGCTATTTTGGACTCCAAACGTGGACAGCCTTCGAAGTGATGCGCCGGGTGGAGGCCTCTAATGCCGTCACGATCGCCAAGGGCGTCGACTGGCTGGGCCGTCTTTTCGGCGTGCAGAACGCCGGTCAGATGGTCGATCCGCGCTACCAGCAGGTCTATATCACCGCCCAAGAGCAGTTCCGCTCTGGCCTGTTGATGGTCGGCCTGTTCGCCGGCGTCGCCCTACTCGGTCTGTTTATCCTGGCCAGTTGGCAGCCGCGGCCGGAGCTGGCCGCCGTGCCGGCGCCGCGAGCCAAGGAAGGGCGGCTCGCAGTGGAGCCTGCCGCGCCCACGCAGCCTAGCTCTCTGCGCCGCCAGGTAGTGGCGATTGCAGGCATCTCGGCGGTGATTCTTGCTGGCGTCTGGCTCTGGCAGGCGCCGCGGTGGTTCGCCTCTCCCACTATCGCCGCCACGGCTTACCGCCTCCCCGACTTCAAGATCGAGAACGTCGAGGTGCCGGCCCGCGGCTCTGCCCTTGCGGTTATCGCAGTGCCCAGGCAAGGGGCGACGGTTGAAGGATATTTCCTCGTGCGTGGCGGCGGTAACGACGTCGACTTTCAGATTCTGACGCCGGGCCAGCGGGCCATCGACACTCGCAGGCGGGCGCAGAACCGGTACGACTTCCGCTTCACGGCCCCCGAGGCCGGCACGTATTGGATCAGATTCGACAACGGGTTCTCTCTGCTTACGAGGAAGTCGGTCACCGTCTACTCTCGCGCTTATTAGTCCTCGCGCTAGAACACGCGTTCTAGTATAATCCAACCAAGCGCACTTTAGGGAGGTAGCTGGTTGATGGTTAGCTGGAACGGCGATAGCGCCTACACCGCGCGGGCGGTGCGCGACCTCGGGGAAGTGGAGCAGCTGGCGAGCTGTCTCCTGCCGGCGGCGGGGATCAGCGCCCCGCCCGTGCCGGAGAACATCGTCGCCTTCTGCGACTCGGGGCGGCCGGTGAAGATCTACCGCCGGCCGCTGGGGGCTATGCACGGCCTGCTCGAGCCCAGCCCGGAGGGCTGGCTCATCATCGTCAACGAACGCCTGCCGCGGGGCGCCCAGCGCTTCTCCATCGCCCACGAGGGCTTCCATCTGTTGCAGCGCTCGCGCGGCCTGCTCTGCGACGGGCCCCACGAGTACCAGGAGTGGCTCGCCGACGGCTTCGCGGCGCGCCTGCTGATGCCGCGGCGCTGGTTGACGGAGATCTCCGCCCGCCGGGTCGATCTGGGGATGCTCGCCTACATCTTCCGCGTCTCCCGCCGCGCCATGGAGCGGCGTCTAGGGGAGTTGGCTTTGCACCCGGGAGGCTGAACGATGGCCAGACCGCGAGCCAAGGGCAACGGCGAAGGAACCCTCTACAAGCGGCCCGACGGCCGTTGGTGCGGCCAGTACGTCGTCGGCTGGGTCGGCGGCAAGCCGCGGCGGATCACCGTCGTCGCCGACACGAAGCACGAGGCCGACCGTCTGCTGAGCGCCAAGAAGCGCGACCACGCCGAGGGCCGGCTGGCGCCGCCCCAGCGGCAGACGTTGGCGGAGTACGTGGCCTGGTGGCTAGCAAACGTGGCCGCCAATCGCCTACGGCCGCGCACTCTCCAGAGCTACGAGCGGACGCTGGCGCTGCATTGCCTGCCCTACCTCGGAGGCCTCCGCCTGCAGCAGCTGGCGCCGCGCGATCTGCAGACCCTCTACGCCGAGCGGCTGGCGTCCGGCGCCGGCGCCCGCACGGTGCAATACCTCCACGCGGTGCTGCACCGCGCCCTCCACGACGCCGAGCGGCTCGAGATGGTGGGCCGCAACGCCGCCGACCGGGCGGACCCGCCCCAGGTCGAGAGGGAAGAGGCGCCGACCCTCGACCTCGAGCAGGGGAGGGCGCTCTTGGCCGCGGTGAGGGACACGCCGGCGGAGGGGCTAGTCGCTCTGGCTTTGTTGACCGGTCTGCGCCAGGGCGAGCTCTTAGGCCTGCGCTGGAGCGACGTCGACTGGACCGTGCCGCAGATCGCCGTGCAGCGAACGCTCTCGTGGGTACTGGGCCGCGGCCCGATCTGCGTGCCCCCGAAATCGAAGAACAGCCGTCGCCTCGTGCCACTCGTGCCCCAGGCGGTGGAGGCGCTGCGCCGAGCGCGGATCCGGCAGAACGAGCAGCGCCTGGCGGCCGGTCCGGAGTGGCAGGACGGCGACCTGGTCTTCAGCACCCGCAGTGGCCGACCACTCAGTCCGCGCAACGTGCGGCGCGACTGGTTCGGGCCGGCCCTCGAGCGGGCGCAGCTGCCGCCGGTCCGCTTCCACGATCTGCGGCACACCGCAGCCTCGCTGCTGCTGAGCCTGGGCGTGGCGCTCACCACCGTGCAGCGGATCCTGGGTCATGCTAACATAGGCATCACGGCCGACACCTACGGGCACCTCTTGCCTGGGATGGCGACGGAGGCAATGCGCCTCTACGGAGAGGCGCTGAGCGCGGACGAGCTGCAGCAGTAGCTGCAGTAGGAGAGCGGTTTACTGGCAACGGGACCAATCCGCCTGGAGTGGAGGAGGGTAACGGCCCGATTTCTCGGGCAATGCCGGAGACGGCGCGAGAGACCCGGAGACGCTTGGAGCCCGCCCCCGGCTTTTAATCAGAGGGTCCAGGGTCCGAATCCCTGCCGGCTCACCAA
>JAMCTB010000195.1:0-413 GCA_023380955.1 Chloroflexota bacterium
TGGCCCGGGCGAGGACCATCCCCTCCCGGAGTTGCTCGATGTAGGTCTTTCGCATTCCACCCTCAATGCGCCCCAGACTCCGTTGCGTCGGGACGCCGAGGCCTCAAGTCAGGGCCAATAAATCCATCCCATAGTTATATCGGCTGGGTGGTGCGGGAAGATTAGGGCTGAGGGGGACGCTACTGCTCTCGAAGCCAGTTCTCCAGCAGTTGAAGCCCCTTGTAGAGCGCCAGCAGCAGGCCGACGACCAGCAGCAGCACGCCGACGGCCACGGCCGCGGGGCCGCGGCCCAGCAGCAGCAGCGTCAGCAGGCCGCCCACCACCAGGAGGATGGCGAAGCCGCCGAGCACCAGCTGCTCCTCGGTCCGCCTCCGGTGGACTCCGCCGGAGACCTCTTCGCGCCGGGCTGCATC